>NZ_JSXC01000037.1 GCF_000803215.1 Pectobacterium fontis | reverse complement strand
CCGACTGAACCTACCGAACCTACCCACTTTTGCTTATCTATAAGAATTTGCGCACACAAAAATCATGCCGTGTTAATCCATTGCCAGCGAGCAAGTACGCAAAATGAAACTGAGCTGCTACGATAAAATTCGCAATATGGTTCGCAGTTGGTACGTATTTCTGTGCGAACTGCGAACTACGCTGCAACCCTTGCCATGCCTCATTTTATTCAATTTGAAATCAATTTTTTGGTCGGTACGCATGTATCGAAATGCTATGGTTTTTTCGTGGTCGGCGCGGCGGGATTGCAGTATTTAAAGATCGATAGAATCTGTGAGAAGCATGCTCTAACAGGACTTTAGCAGGAAGCTTGGCTTCAATGTCCCTGTGCTTAATCGTAAAAATTTAAGCATGCGTGCATAACCTTATGCACGATATTATAGCTTGCTAATAACTAGTTGATTTACAATCTAATTAGTTATAAATTAAATCATTATATAATGAAACACACTTCTTTTAACCCAAATTAAGCCACGAGGTTGATATGGCATTCAATATATTAGGAAAAACAAAAGATCATAGAACAGGCGCAAATGTTGTGTACTGTAAATGTTCTATCTCAGAGTATCTTGAGCTTGTTGGTGATGACTTTGAAGGTTTTTTCATACAAAGAAGAAAAGAAAATCACAAAGCATATGCACGATTGAAAAGTGACCTTATAGCAGGGGCATTGCTACCATCTATCACTCTTTCTGTGAAATTACATAAAGTTGATGAAATTATTGCTCACTTAGATGATACACCTAAATTAGCTGAACATTTGAAACAAAAGGATAACGCTGATATTCTTGATGGGCTTCAAAGAACACTTATACTTAAGCAAATTTTAAAAGAGGGGCATTCATTTCCTGAGGAACAAGAGGTATTATTAGAATTTTGGCTTGAGTCTGACATGAGCAAGTTAATTTATAGAATGATAGTTCTAAATGCAGGCCAAAAGGCAATGTCAGTAAGGCATCAAATTGAACTTTTATTTATGTCTTTGAAGGAGATAATATCTCATCAAATTGAAGATATTGATATTTTTGCTGAGCGAGATCAGCAGAGAAGAACTCAAAGTAACAAATATCCATTAGGCATAATTGCCTCTTCGTATCAAGCTTTTTTAATGGAAACAACTGAAATAGATAAAGATGATGTCATCGCAAGATCTTTAATCCAAGATAATGTCATGGACGCAGAAGAAAGTGAGCACACTGAAAAATTCGAGAGATTCATACAATACTTCAAGGAAATAAAAGAAATTGATTCCCTGGCTTGGTCATATTACGAAAATAACTATGATTCTAATAGACTAAGTTATTTAACTAGTTTACCTAAGGATGAGAGAAATAGCCCGGAAATTGAAAAGGAAATTTCAAATCTGGAATCATTCAAAGGAGCTAAATCTTGGCTTGGTTCTGAGAATGTCATGCTTGGTTTATTTTGTTCAATATCTCAGTTTATAAAAACAGGTAGGCAAGACCGAGTTTCTGAAGGCCTCAGAAAACTAAAAAATTCTTTTCTTTCTAATAATTTTGATCCCCTCGGAATTATTACTTTCGATATTAGTAAAAAAGACATAGATCCAAGGAAAAGTAACGTTGGATATGCAACTAGAAAATTAATACTCAATGGATTCAAAGAGTATTTTAGAGATGAAGGAACTACGGTCTTTAGTGAATGCTGGAAAATGGCAACGGAATAAATGAATATTAACAATTTCAATGAGTTCGAGAATGTAATAAATTCTCATAATATTATACTGTCTTTTTCTGTCGAAGAAACGGATAAACTCTATGTTACAGTTATTAAATTAAATGAAGAAATAGATGTTGGGTTCTCTGGCAAATATAGAATAATGCCAATAGAAATAACGTCGACATCTATCAGTGCTTCATCAGATATTATATTATGTGATGATCTCGATACTGAGATGGGAGTCATTTGCCTTAGCACAAATGAAGTAAGCACTGAGTTCGATTCTTTAACCATTCCTCAATATATTTGTTCTATCGTAGATAGCGAATTAAATAGAGATGAAGATAATAGTTGCTTGCATTCGCTATCATTCACTCCAGGTTTTTCTAAGTCATATATTTTATTGAACGAAAACTTTGAGCTTGATTATATTAATAATTTTCAGGATACCGCTCCTCTATGGGGAGGGTTTAGCCACACTCCTGTAACTTTACCTTATTCAAATGATAAATTTAAAATAAGAGCAATCAAAGGCTTACACATTCCCACAAGAGAACATACATCTAAGTTAATTGATGCAATTAACTCCACCAATGGTTTTGATCGTTTCTTAAAAAAATATCATCTTCTAGAGTTATTATATGATTACGTCTGTGTTATTAAATTAAAAACCTTACCACCGTCTATAAAAGAATTCCGAAACATAATGCTGTCTTATGACAAAGAGGAAATATCTTCACTTAAAAACTTAATGGGTGATTACGTTACAGAAATAGGAGGAATCCTGGATTCAATGTACAAATTAATTCCATTTTTAGATTTAGCTAAAGATATTTTTCAACACTACTCAAAAGATAGCAACCCACTGAAAGACCCTGTAAGATGGTCTAGATTCATTGAAATTATTTCAGCATCGAATGCTTCCTATGATAATTATAAATCTAAGTTCGGAAATAGTAAAACCGCTGATGAATACAGAAAAGATATTTTAAATATTGCTGCATATTGGATTTATAGAATGAGGTGTTCAATAGCTCATAACAAGATAGGGGAGTTTATTTTTGATTCTCAGCAAGAAATCTTCATCGTAGAATTTGGAGAAACTTTAATCGATGAAATCACTAAGCAGTTGTTTTCTAACACTCAATTAAGAAATTTATTTGAGATTGCAAAAAAAATAGATGACATTAGAAACTCAGCGCCAGCTTAAATAACAAAAAAAAAATAATATATATTCATCTCTTTGTTATGTAAATTTCATTATTATATTTCATGAAGTTTATTTAAAATGTAATGAGTATTAAAAAATAATCATTGTCGCACTTCATAAGCTCTTAATAAAAATTGATACCAGTTGCTAGTACAGACATCTTTACTCCCTCGAAAGGGAAGGTGCTTTCTACCTTTAAAAAAGTATGTGTAGTCTTGCCCCTAAGTAAGAAAAGAGTGATACTAAGTAAAGACAAACGTAATTACAAAGGTGAGACCTATGGGCAGCATTAACCTCCGTATCGATGATGATCTTAAAACGCGTTCCTACGCCGCACTCGAAAAATTGGGAGTTACGCCTTCAGAAGCATTGCGTCTTACACTGGAATACATTGCTGAAAATGAACGACTTCCCTTTAAGCAAGCATTACTTAGTGATGAAGATGCTGAATTGATTGAAATTGTTCGTGAGCGTCTTCGTAACCCCAAACCAGTACGCGTGACACTGGATGATCTTTAATGTCGTACTTTCTGGATTTTGACGAACGCGCACTAAAGGAATGGCGCAAGCTGGGCGAGACTATTCGTAATCAATTCAAAAAGAAACTGGCCGACATTCTGGATGCCCCACGTATCGAAGCCAACAAATTACGGAGTATGCCGGACTGCTACAAAATAAAGCTGCGCTCTGCCGGTTATCGGTTGGTTTATCAGGTTCAAGATGAAAAAGTGGTGGTTTTTGTTGTGTCAGTTGGCAAACGTGAGCGCTCCGAAGCATATGACGATGCAATAAAAAGATTACGCTAGTAAAGCCCTCACACAACCATGAAAGACAACAAAAAACACAACCAACAATCAAGATCGTCCGGTTGGGGAGGAAAACGTACCGGTGCAGGTGCTCCCGTTGGTAACACCAATGCGGTGAAACATGGGGAACGTAGCCGCCAGGCATTCTTTCCTTTGGCGGGTGATGATGGGCGATTCACGCCGTTGCAATTGCTACGAGTAAGAAACCTGCTTCTTGCTGAACGTGTCGGCGAGTTGATGCACAGATCTCTTTCTTTGGGTACAGCCGAATGGCGTGAGTTTATGTTGCTCGATGGGATTTTATGGCAGCACACACGCAAAATGATGGCGTTGGAGCGTCGTAAAGCAAAATTAAATGCACAGAGCACCCAGCGCTAAAAATCGGCGTATCAAACGAGACTCTATCGCCATATGCAGACTATTTTTCAGAGTGACTTTTTGTTTTAGTTATACGTTTAGTTATATGAACAAAAATAACAACAGTTTAAAATAAATTAAAACATATACTTATGACTAAAGTTCAATTTCCCCCAGCCCTGCGGGCTTTTTTGTGTCCATAATTGTCCGACGTTATTCGCCTGAATCCAGAGATTATTGGTATACGAATTGGTATACGGTAGGATATATACCAAAAGGCGTATACCAATTGCATGTGTATACCAATGACAAAGGATTCCCTCATGGCACGGACAACCCGCCCCCTCACCCACACTGAAGTACAAAAGGCCAAAGCGGCAGACAAAGATCTGACGTTGCATGACGGCAACGGGTTATTTCTATTAGTCAAAACTACCGGGAAAAAGCTGTGGCGGTTCCGTTACCAGAAACCAACAACCGGCCAGCGCACCATGATCGGGGTTGGCGCTTACCCAGCGTTATCACTAGCCGACGCCCGCGCAATGAGAGACGAAAAACTCTCTTTGTTAGCCAAAGGTATCGATCCACAGGAAAAAGTGGCTAAAGAAGTCGAAGAAGCGCAAATCGCGGTAGAAAGCGTCTTCATCAATGTGGCGCGTAACTGGTTCACGTTGAAACAGACGAATGTCAGCGCCGATCACGCTAAAGACATTTGGCGATCGCTGGAAAAAGACGTGCTCCCGGCAATTGAGAACATCCCGGTACAGGAAATCAAAGCCCGCACGTTGATACAGGCGCTAGAGCCAATTAAAGCCCGTGGCGCACTAGAAACCGTCAGACGCTTGGTACAGCGTATCAATGAAATCATGGTTTATGCGGTAAACACGGGGCTGATTGACGCTAACCCCGCCTCTGGCATTGGTATGGCCTTTGAGCGCCCTAAAAAGCAGCATATGCCGACTATCCGGCCAGAAGAACTCCCCAAACTGATGCGCACCATTGCTATGTCTAATCTGTCCATTCCGACCCGCTGCTTATTAGAATGGCAGCTATTGACACTGATTCGCCGAGCAGAAGCCTCAGCCACGGCATGGGCTGAGATCGATATAGAGAAAAGAACGTGGAGTATTCCGGCTGAACGAATGAAAGCCAAGCGCGATCATATTGTGCCGCTCTCCAATCAAGCACTGGAACTACTCGACATCATGCGCCCTATCAGCGGCAACCGCGAACACGTATTCCCCAGCCGTAACGATCCTAAAAAACCCATGAACAGCCAGACCGCCAACGCCGCATTAAAACGCATCGGCTACGGTGGCAAACTGGTCGCACATGGATTACGCTCAATAGCCAGCACCGCCATGAATGAAGCTGGCTTTAACCCTGATGTGATCGAAGCGGCGTTAGCGCATTGCGATAAAAATGAAGTTCGGAGAGCTTATAATCGTTCGACTTATTTAATACAAAGAGTTGAGTTAATGAGTTGGTGGGGAGATAAAGTTAATATTCCTCTTGTTAACCTAAAGATTATACCTAACAAGGATTAATTATGTATGTTTGATTCCTTCGTAACTACAAAAATCAGGCCAGTCCGCAAAGTTTTCATTATCGACGAGAACGATATAAAAACCTTTTACGATATTTTCAACCATCTAATGATTGAAATTGATGGCGTTATAAACTTAATTCTTCCCACTAATGATAAATTATTTTCACAAAACACCAAAGAGTTTGTAAATCGTTACGACCCAGACGTCATTCTTAATTATTCCATACTGAATGACTTAGATTTATCTGAACATTTTAACACCACCACATACAATTCAAAATCCTCTAATTATAATTTAAATAAATTCGGCTCACCAATATTCACCTTCACAGGAACACCTTATCTGGCGTCTAAAGACCCTACGTTAATCCCAAAAAAAGTTTTTTCACACTCAAAACTTGAACCTACTCCAGAATCATTATTTTTGGTTTTGAATTATGGAGTACTAAACAAAAAAAACCTTGTTCAATTGAAAAGTATGCCATCAATTTTCCAAGAAGTTATCGTATCCTGTGTTGATGAATTGCCTGATATTTATAAAATCCTTTTCGATAATGATATAAAATACCATAACCTAACTAATAGTATAGGTTCTGCATATAGTAGCTCTTCTAGTATTTTTGATATCAATTACAACCCTAAAAATTTCTTTCATGAAAAAGGAAAAAAATATGCATTTATTTCAAAAAAAATAAAATTTAGATTTCATATTATATTTTTGGAATATAAGATGCATTTATAATTCATCGCAACTTGCATGGATTCCTATAGATGTTTCAGAGAAAAATAGAAAAACGATCACTAAAGACGTAACAATAGTTATTTCAAATGAAGAAGATAGAAAATACATATCAAATATCTATCCTGATAATGAACACATTGTAGCAGATAAATATTATTTCCATGGTGGCACTGAAAGGTGGATTAACTTTGAGCACGATCAATATATTACAACAAACTCTCAAGAAAAACTACTAACCCATCCGAATGAGAAAACGTTTTCTGATATTGGATTCGGAGGCGGCTATGTATTTGAAATAAGAGGTCCATCTGAATTTCTATACCCTGAAAAATATTTTCTCGGCCATCACTTTAGTGATAAATTAATTGATCAATCAGCATTTCCTGAATACTTCACACGCCTATCTAAATTGGGGCTTTCTGTATATTTCTCACATTTTACCCCCTATCAGACGTCGGGAGTCACACAGTCTTTTAAACTACCATTATTTAAAGAATTACTGAAACATCACTTTGCACATTTTGACTTAATTATTGAAGAAACACCTAAAACATATATACTCGAACAATTAATAAACATTATTGGTGGAATGGATAATGCTTATTTATTGTGTAATGAGAAAACATTTAATCTTCTTATATCTCTGACACCACATACCAGAACCAAACAATTAATAAAAAAAGCCCTGCCAGAACTTGAAAAAATATCATCCAATGATGATTTAATAGCATATCTTGGAACATTAAAAGAAAGAGGTGAAATATCATTCACACCAACTGTAGTGACAATGGAAACTATAATTAGCAAACTACAGTTCAATAAGAATGAATTTGAAAAATTCTCACCAAACCTCCAGACACTTTGTGATAAAAAAATATTGCTACGCGGGAAAAATTTCAAATGTAACCACTGCTCTGCAATTCTTTGGTTTTCTCTGGAGTCATTTCAACGAGATAATTATTGCGTAGATTGCGGAAATTCAGTGAAAATACCTGTATTCATTGAAGGGAAAATACAAAGCGATCATTACAAACTAAATCAATTAGTAAGCCGAGCAATTGATCAAGGCCAACTATCTACTGCACTCCTAATAAATCATATTCATAAGCAAAAATATAGTCATTTTAATTACGAATCAAATTATGAAATTTTTAAAAACGGTGAATTAATATCAGACATAGACCTTTTCATAAAAATAGGGAAAAAATTAGGATTATGTGAATGCAAATCAAATAGTTCATTTACTAAAAGACAGATAGATGAACTAATCAATACTGCACAAATTATCGGCAGTGATTTCATAATTCTATCTTGCTTACTAACTTATTCAGACGAAAAGATAATTGAAATAAAAGAATATATAACTAAAAAAAACTTATCTATCCCAGTATTCATAATTACCAAAGATGAGCTATTTAACGATCACCCACAGAGGCTATATAGCTATTTTGAAGTAAATTATCGCACAGGAAAATTTTACGAAGGTCCAATTTTATTAGGTGCGGAAGATTAAAGCCCCTAGCGCGCAATGCTACCCCCGCCACGCCTGCCCGCTTTATGTAGCGCTTTTCATGCAGTTGCATGGAGGCGCTCAGGCCGTGCCAGTACTGGCGCTGTAGGGCAGATTCGGGGGTAAGTATTGCATGCAATTCCATGCACCGTATGCATGCACGGTCAAAAAATCGCTAGCCAGAGAAAAAAGCTCGCAAAAAAGCCCGCGCAATGGCGGGCGACGTCCTGATATTAACGACAATGAAATTATAACCTGACTAACTAATTATGTTGGGCTGAGGCCGGGTAATCCTTATATTTTTTCTGCATGATCGGTGATAACGGAATATCTGGCACCGGCAGATCTCTTCGGTGTGATGGCTGAATAATTTCCTCTATCGATTCCATTGTGCGGAATGTTGCAGAGCATTCAATATTCCGGCACTGGTGATAACGCCGTTTCACATTATTCGAAAAAATTTTGCTAGTCCGAGTATGCGCAGCATGGCCGCAGAACGGGCAAGACATCATTTCGCTTTCTCCCGTTCTTTGCGTAGCGCCTGACCTTTTTGCATCCGTTTGATTGGACTGGTCAACAAGGCTTCACTGATATTCGGTAGGGTTGGGCTATACAGGCCGATTTCCTGCAATAGTGCTTCTTCTTTCATGTCAAAACGGTAGTTATCCATACGGGTGACAAGTTGCTGAATAACTTCCTGACTCACGGCCTGGTGCGCGCTAGTGGTGAAGTTCACATGGTCATAGATCTGCTCGTCGTGTGATTGCAGGGAAAGTGCATGAAGCCGTAAAGCCATGCTCCTGATAAGCGGCTCTACCATTTCCATCGTTTTTTCCAGCTCGTAAGCGGCATAACTACGCATCAGGGAGCGGTGGGCATTTTGATAATCCAGTCCGCTTTTGGCAGCGGACAATTCAGCTTGCTCTTTATCCAACTCTAACGAGGCCACCAGACCGTCATACTCTTTCGCCAGCTCTTTGTGTGATACCTGTTGTAAATGGAGTGACTTCAAATCGTCTGACATCTGGCCGCCTGCATCACGGAAGCGCTGCCGCCAGTCATTTTCCAGTAACTGGCTTTTCTCCTGCTCCACACGCTGCTGCTTTTGGGCATTTTCAATCGCGCTGATCACGTTCTGTAAAGCACAGTTATCTTTCTGATAGGCGGCCTTAGCATTGTTGTAGTAGTTACGTTGTTTGGTGATACGTTCATTCAGTATTGAAGCGGAAGTTTTAGCCATGGCCGTTGTCCTGTTTGGGTTATCTGGTGGCTATTGTGCAATTCACCACACAACTCCCGCTATCTGAGCCGGTTGTGTCACTTCCCACACAAAACAATCTCTATCGCAGACCGCTTCCCTAATTGGGAACTAACTATTTTATAAAACTATTCACTACTCTTCACCTGAGAAAAAAGAATAGATAAATCAATAAATAAATGGGTGAAGAGTTGATAAAAAACTCTTCACCGAGTGTTCACACTGTTCACCCGGTTTTTTGAGCTTTTTTCTGGCGAGCGATTTTTTTAGAACTTTTATCTCTAAATGAATGGGGAAATAAAAGAATAAATTATTAGAAATGTACGTCATTGCACGTGGTTGCATCAGGGTAGAACACGGTATAACAGAAATATTGAATTGGTTGATTTTTAGGCCATTTTGCTGGCGTATGGCACAACTTCCCCTTGTTGCGGTCTCCGAAAATATTCACATAATAGCGAGCTACCAGAGAAATCCAGCGCCATCCGGCCAGAGCCGGGCGGACATTAACGAGGTAGCGCCACATGTTGTCAGCCACACCCCCAACCCCCATTCCTGCTATGCCCCCGATGTCACCGCATCCGGTCAGAGAGCGCTTAATGCGCCTGCCGGAAGTGTTGCACGTCACCGGCATTTCCCGCTCGACGCTGTACGAACTGAGTAGCCGCAAGGCTTTTCCCGCCCGTGTGTCGCTGGGTGGGAAGAACGTCGCTTGGGTTGAGTCCGAAATTCATCACTGGGTGGCCGAGCGTATCGCCGCCCGTCAACAGGAGAACCACGCATGATCACATTCACTATCGCCGGGCAGTCAGTCACACTCGATGAACGGGAAGCCCTCAGCCTGTGCGACCAACTGCTGCCTGCTATTCGTAACCCGGCCACCATTGCCGCCCGTGAACAGCGTTTCGGCGCGTTGCTGCTGAGCATTGCACCGACGCCCGCCGCCTCTGATTCTCCCCGGCGTTACTGCGCATCCCGTGCCGGTGATGCGCTGACCAATTGCTGAGGCTGTTCATGACTGCGCAATTTATCCGTTTCCCCGGCTTGCCTGCCGGGGCTTTTTGGCGTTATAGTTTTGTCGCTGCCGCAAAATCGGTAGCCGGGATTGGCGTCCTGAACAACTCAACGGCGACACCAGACGCGCCATGCGTCTTTTTTTACGTCGCAGCCTTAGCACACCTGCATAATGTGCGGCAGCTTTTTAGCCGTTATTGCATCCAAACAATGGTGGCTCAGGCGGGGCAGCCTTCGGGCTGGCCGGTGTTCGTTGAGGCCGGTTACGCCAACCCCGTCTGGGCTACCACCCTTGAAATTGGCGTTTCTGGTGGTAGCTATCTTAGCTACTCAACGGAGACTGCCACATGGCTACGACCCCCACCCCGTCACACCCGCAATTTACCTTTCTGTTTCTGGCCGTGCGCCGCGCTGAATTACGCGCCTTGCCGCACCGTGAAGCCGTTATCGCCCCGGATGAAATCAGCGCCCGCCGTTTGCTGGCGCGTGACTATGTGCTGTCGTTTGCTGGCCGTCTGCCGCTGCGGAGTACACGCCATGTTTGATGACACGCCCCTGACCCCGGAAGAGCTGACCGACCAGTGCCGCGCCTTAACCCATGCCGTGATTGAACTGGATAACCCGATGGCAAAAGAGGTGCTGTTGTTTGTGCTGGCCGAACGGCTGGAAGTGCTGTCATCCACGCTGGATACACCCGACGCGCTCAGCGACCTGAGCGATGTTGAGTACACCGACACCACACTGCATTAAGGGGCAACGCATGGCACACCTTACCGTGACACAGACTGTGAAACGCGCCAGCGGCCACTGGCCGCAACTGCTCCCGGCTGTGGGTATTCGCATTGATGCCACCGGGCAACATACCGCCTGCCCGATGTGCGAGGGCAAAGACCGTTTTCGCTTCGATAACAAGGAAGGGCGTGGCACATGGTTCTGTAACCAGTGCGGCGCGGGGGACGGCCTGAATCTGGTGGAAAAAGCCCTGAACCTGACGCCGACAGAAGCCGCCCTGAAAGTAGGCGCATGGCTGGGCGACCTGCCGGACTGTCCGGCAGCGTCAATGCCTGAAGAAGACAGCGAGGCCGCCCGGCAACGGGCGGCGGTTCAGGCACAGGCCAAACTGAAAGAGGCGGTGACACAACCCGGCAACACCTACCTGAGCGCTAAAGGTTGGCCGGATGTGGCCGTGCCCACCCTACAGGGTAAACCGCTGCGCATGGGCGGTATCACCTATCAGCCCGGCGATGTACTGGTGCCACTGACCACACCGGACGGTGAGGTGGTGAATCTCCAGCTTATCAACGCACAGGGCGACAAGCGCACGTTAAAAGGCGGACAGGTCAAAGGTGCCTTTCACTGTTTCAGCGGCAAACAGGCCAGCGTTATCTGGCTGGCCGAGGGCTACGCCACCGGCTTAACGCTGCATCAGTTAACCGGTGATAGCGTGTATGTCGCGCTCAGCGCGAACAACCTGCCGTCCCTTGCCCGTGAGCTGAAAACCCGCCACCCGGCGGTCACGCTGCTGATAGCCGCTGACCGGGACGAGAACGGCACCGCGCAGAGCAAAGCCGAACAGGCCGCCGTTGCCGTCAATGGCCGTGTTGCGCTGCCGCCGGTGTTCGGTGACTGGAATGATGTGTATCGTGCCGAGGGTGCCGACGCCACCCGACAGCATCTGCATGCCTTTACCCAGCCGGAAAAAACCAGCCCGTTTGCGTCGCTGGGCGAGGCTGAATTCAAGGCCATGAGCGCCAGTGAGAAAGCGGAAAAGATACGCGAACACTACCGCGACACGCTGGCGATTGACGCGTTCGGGGAAACGTTCTTCCAGTACCAGAACGGCGCATGGAAAGTCCTGCCTCACCGTCTGTTAAGCCGGGATATCGCCGCACTGTTTCAGAAGATACAGGCACCCTTCACCGCGTCCGGCATAGACAGTGTCATTAATACGCTGAAACTGATTGTTCCTATGCAGTCTGAACCCCAGCGCCGGTTAATCGGTTTTCGTAACGGGGTATTTGATACCGCCAGCGGTGAATTTAAACCGCATCGCCGGGAGCACTGGTTACATACCGTGAATGACGTGGATTACACGCCGTTTAAGACCGGGGAAAACCTTGCCGACAATGCCCCGCACTTCTGGCGCTGGCTGACCCGAGCCGCCGGAAACCACCCTGATAAACAGGAGCGCATTCTGGCCGCGTTGTTTATGGTGCTGGCGAACTGCTACGACTGGCAACTGTTCCTTGAAGTCACCGGCCCCGGTGGCAGCGGGAAAAGTATTCTGGCCGAAATTGCCATCATGCTGGCCGGGGACGATAACGCCACGGCGGCCACCATCAACACCATTGAATCATCCCGTGAGCGCTCGTTTCTCACTCATCGTCCTGCCTGACCAAGAGAAATGGAGCGGTGACGGTGCAGGTATCAAGGCGATTACCGGCGGCGATGCGGTAATGGTTGACCCGAAATACCGTGACGCTTACTCAACCCGGATACCGGCGGTGATTCTGGCCGTCAACAACTCGCCGATGCGCTTTAGCGACCGCAGCGGCGGCGTATCCCGTCGCCGGGTGATTATCCACTTCGGTGAAACCATCCCGGCCAGCGAACGCGACCCCAAGCTGAAAGAGAAAATCCGCGCTGAACTGGCGGTGATAGTGCGTCACCTGATGAAACGCTTTGCAGAGCCAAACGACGCCCGGACACTGTTACAGGCACAGCAACACTCCGCTGAGGCGCTGGAAATCAAACGGCAGGCCGACCCGCTGGTTGATTTTTGCGGCTACCTGCTGGCGCACAGCGACACCACCGGGCTGTATATGGGCAACGCTAACATCACCCCACGTAACCCGCGTAAATACCTGTACCACGCCTATCTGTCCTTTATGGAGTCGCACGGCCACCAGAAGCCCATCAGCCTGACGGCCTTTGGTAAGGTGCTGCCTAACATGATGTCGGAATACGGGCAGAGTTACCTCAAGGGCAGAACCAAGCTGGGCATACAGACCAATCTTGAGCTGAAAGACGAATCTGACGCCGACTGGCTGCCCAAATGTGAGTCGTACTGATGACGATACCCTGCCAGACTGATTACTCTGCTTGACATGGGTAATAAGTAGCCTAAAATGTAACTACAAAAAGCAACTACATGGTGTGATTTTTGGATATTCACCACACACTTAATGGAATTGAATTTGAGTGGGATGAGGATAAAGCCCACTCAAATTTACATAAGCACAATGTCGCTTTTGAATTCGCTTGTGAAATCTTTTTTGATTCTGACGCGCTGAGCGTACTGGATGACAGATTTGATTACGGAGAAAAGCGATACCAGACCATAGGCAAAGTCGCCGGGCAGATATTACTTCTGGTGGTTCATACCGACAGATTCGGCTCAATAAGGATTATTTCTGCTCGTAAAGCCAACGCCAAAGAGAGAGCGAGGTACGAAGATGGTAAATCGTAAACAACAAATTGATCGCCTTAGCAACATGGCGGATAAAGATATCGATTACAGCGACGCGCCAGAACTGTCTGACGCGGTTTGGAACAACGCGGTACGTGGTAAATTCTATAAGTCGGTAAAAGTACAGAAAACGGTACGTATTGACGCAGATGTACTGCACTGGCTTGAAAGTGAAGGTCCGGGCTATCAGACACGGTTAAATAATATCCTGCGCCGGGAAATGGAAAAGGCATTGCGTTCCTGAGTCCGAACCCTCTCTTTTTGCATAATCTTAAAAAACGGTTGCGGCTATCATGCTGCGACCGTTACTTACATAGTGATTTTCTATCTAATAGTGCTCGCAGCGCTTTATTGCAGGTCATTGTTTTTCAATTCGGTAATGAAGGCAGTAATAACAAAGAGAGCGTTGATCTCAACCTCAACATTAATATTCTCTGGTTTATCATTTACGCTCATCGCTATCTCATTATAGAAGATTCCCCAATCATGCTGCATAAGTGACGAGTAATTCGTCACCTGTTCACCGACTCATCACCCGTTAATTAATTGATTAGTAAAAATAAAAATCTATGGTGAAGAGGATGAATAGTTTTGTGAAAAATCTTTTTATTGTGGCAGCGCGTTTATATCGTAATGTTGCTGCTTTTTTGATTAAGTACTAAATTCAGTATCAAATATCATACTTAAAAGGGGCTGATTATGTCCGTACAACCTATCCTTGCAAATGCAGCCGTGAGTATCAGCGACTTTAAAAAGTCCCCTAATGCCGCGCTTAAAGAAGCTAACGGCGAGCCTGTAGCCGTGCTAACCAATGGCCGTATCTCTGGCTACTATGTTTCTCCTGAAACATGGGAAGCGCTGGCCGACTATCAGGAAGATATCGAACTTGCCAAAATTGCCCGTTCCCGGATGAAGGGTAAACGTGTGAAGGTCGATCTGGATAAGTTATAAGCTGGAGTTTGAAGAGCACGCGCTGAAAGAATTTAAGAAGCTGAGCGCTTCGATGCGGGAGCAGTTCACCAAAAGTTGAAAGGTGATGAGTAACTCGTCACCTGTTCACCAACTCATCACCCATTAATCTATTGATTATTAAAAATAAAAACCTCTAGTGAAGAGGGTGAACAGTTTTGTGCAAAATCTTTTTATTTTGGCTACTGACGATTACATAACGAATGGCGCTTTCCCGTCTTCTCCTTTTAGCGCCTGCTGTAATGCCCCCAAGAGTGCTTTTAATTGGCCGCTCAAATAGTGGCTAAAAATCTCACGTCCTAACGTTCGATCAAATACTGTTTGTGGCAGGAATCGGCGCATTTCAGCGCTAAAGCGGCCATCCCCCACAACCTGATCAATGCTTTCTATACGCTGTGCCAGTAGCTCATCATAATTCGGGATACGATAGTCCTGTATTTTATTACGAATCAGATCGATATCATAAGCAGCGTTCTGCTGGATCAGCCACGGTAAGTCCCAAACGTCACGGTAGCGGATATATTTAGTGGTAGCGACGAGTGAAACCAGCTTGTCACACATCACTTCATTAAGCGTTTCACACATGACCAGCGTATCGGAATAACCATCGGGTAGAACTTCATAGTTACGTTTTAGCGTCATCGGCGTTCTGGTATAAGCCGGAATATTGGCGATCTCAATCTTGATCCGTTGTCTCGGCATATCACGTTTTTCCGGTGCAGTGGTCACGGATACCTGCCATTTGTCGATACGGACTTCCTCATAGCCGGGTTCATTCCGTAGCTCATTTGGCTCTTTCACGTTGACCTCAAGGCCGTAGCGATTCCCCAGATAATCTTCAATACAGGCTTTCATGTTTTTTAGGTCTGCGCCAGAAAACGCAACACCACCAGCAAAATCCAAATCCTCACTGAAGCGATTTGCGCCATGACATAGCCTTAATGAGGTTCCCCCCTGAAAAGTAAGCTGTTCTAACAAGCCCGCGCTATCAAGACAGTAGAGAATGTCATAGTGCAAAAGCTCCTTTTCCACCACATTGCGCAAGCCTTCAAGCTCGGCTGATTCCACCGCTTTGCTGACCAGTTCGGCAAAGTTAACTTTCTGATTCATGATGTAGCTCCGATTCGTCAATCAGATGGGTATTGCGTCCAACGCGGCGTAAATCCCTCACAGCGGTTTTCTTCGTCGCTTGCCGTAACGGAGAATTGCCAAAATAGGTATCCTGCAAAATCTGCTCTGGTGGCCGCTTGGTATGGATAAATTCAATCACCCCAAAAGGCGTTTTATGTTCTTCGGAACGTCCGGTGGTCATCACCGTGATCCGGTCAATCGGGATTTGAGAAATCACGCCATATTCAGACAAGGCGGATTCGAGGCTAAGATAATTATATTCACCACGGCGCAGTGCTAACACGATACGCTCAAGCGTATAGGCATCTTTGCTTTTGGCATGGTTATAAACATACACGCCGCGAATAGCACGGGTTAGGATGCCATCTTTTACCAAACGATTTAGCCCGGCATTAAACGCTCTGGGCGTATCCTCATGGAAAATCTTGGCTAAATCGCGGGAGGTGAAGACATAACGCCCTTGCTTATCGAATGCGTTTAAACGTTCAATAGCAGTGATCCTGTCCATTTATAAGTCCACATGAAAACCACACAATTGTGTCATTCACGTATACTTGAATAAAAACCACCCGTCAAGTACACACGAATAACACCAATAAGTGACATTCGCGTGTACTTACTTAAAAAATTGTCATAGATTAAGGTGACAAAAAGGTGGGTTTCACAGGGTGAGATCTTTGGAAAAAATCCCTATCACTTTTCAGCATTGGTATACGCTTAGGTATACCAACAAAGTCTGAATTCAAACTTAAAACATAAATATCATAATGTTACGATGGATATTCAGATTCCCCCAGCTAGTTGCGCCGCGTCGCGAGAGAGCAAAAAATCGGCCTGCGCCAACTCCGCATGATCATAGATAGCAAGAAATTCGATATAAGTGAGCCCGAAATAGCTGAGCGCATTCCAGGTCCCCCAGCCGGGATGCCGCCCACCGGCAAGCGCGTTGAGCTTCTGTTCGCTAAAGATGGCAATGGCTTCTTCCGGCTGATTCACAAACTGAACGGCGTGATCCCATTTTAATGTTGTCATTAAAGCCCTCCTCTTGAGAAATTATTCCCAGTCGGTGTTCACTTTGACATTGTTCGCGCCCGGCAGACTGTACACATCTTCGTCGTACCACTTGCGGGACAGCGCCGCGAGCGTGCCGTCTTTTTTGAGGGCTTCAAGCTCGGTGTCGATGGCTTTGATCAGCTTCGGGTCGGCATTCTTTTTGTATAAATAGACATTGGGGAACAAACCGACAGACTCGGAGGCTTTCAAGTTCAGGCTGAGGGCTTTGTTTAACGCCAGTAAGGCGCCAATCGGGTAAATAGCCGCATCATATTCTCCAGAGGCGACGGCTTTGAAAATGTCTGCCGCAGACTGCTCACCGTTCGGCTGTAGATTAATTTGCTGACCTGGGTGCTTTTTGTTGTAGTTATCAATCACGGTGTAGCGCGCATCAGACGTGTGAATCGGCACCAGTTTCTTCTTGCCGCTAGCCAGATCGCCCAGCGTATGAATATCGTTTTCATTGTTACGCACAATTAAACGCAGGTCGCTGATGCCCGAAGGTTGGCCGGAATAAGCGTATTGCGCCGCGCGCTCTTTGGTCAGATAAAAGTGGTCTGCCGCGAGGGTATATGCGCCAGTGGACAGACCGACGATCATGGCATCGCGGGAGACCGCATTAAAATGGAATTTATAGTTGGTGAGCTTCTGGTCGATGACTTTTAATAACTCACCATCGTAACCGGTAATATTATTGTTATCGTCCACAAAGCTAAACGGGAACCCGTTGGCATTCACCACCACTTCCACGGTTTCGGCATTCGGGCTTTTTTCGACCGCCTGCGCCGCTGCTACCTGTAATGCCAACAGCAGCGAGCTGACCAATAACACTTTATTTTTGAACATATTTCTTTCCCCAAAATGAGTGAGATGGAACCACTTTTGCTGCATGGCTTTTCCACCGGTTACTGAGATACACCTCGGTATGTCGCAATATCCGAGTCAAGACCAGACAAAGCGCAATATAAATAATCAGGACGATGCAATAGGCCTCCACATAATGAAAACCGCGCGCCGCAGCGATATTCGCTTTTGCCATCACATCGACCACCGTGATGGTATAAACCAGCGACGTATCCTTGATCAGGTCAATCAGAACGCTGGTGTAGTTGGGTAACGCGGATACCGCCGCCTGCGGAAAAATAATGCGTCGAAACTGGGTAAAACCCGTCAGCCCTATCGACCATGCAGCTTCTCGCTGCCCTTTTTCCACTGCATTCCACGCGGAGCGAAAGGTCTCGGCGAAATAGGCACTAAACACCACGGAAAAGGCGGCCACGGCGGCAACCAGCGGTGAGAGCTTGTAGCTGAACGGCGTGTCCTGCGGCCCACCAAACAGCCCATTAGCCAGCCACGGCCAGACATAAAAAACAAAATAGAGCATCACCAGCATGGGGATGGAGCGGCCAAAAGAGATAAACACCCTAACCAGATATTTCACGTACGGCAGATCTCTAATAATCACCCACGCCAACACACCGCCTAATAGCATCGAAAAAATTAACGATAAAAAGGTAATCAGCAGCGTGATCGGTAGCGCGCTTAATATAAAAGTGAAATTATCCCGCATAAAATCGAGGCTAAACATCATCGTCTTTTACTCCAGTAAATATTGATACTTTTTCTCAATACGGCTCGTGAGATAAAAGATAATCATGTTAAGTAGCCAGTAAACGAGGATGACGCTAATAAATGCCGCGACCTGCTTTGCACCATAACTGTTTTGCGAAATTTTCTGTGCCCTGCCAAAGATATCGACAATACCGATAATATTCACCAACGAAGTCATCTTCACGAGGTTGATTAACAGATTGCCGAAATTGGGAATAGCGATAATAAGCCCTTGCGGGAAAATGACGTGCGCAATGCCAATGTGCCAGGGAATATTCAGACTGCGTATCGCCTCTTTTTGTCCGACATCCACGGCGTTCCATGCCGAGCGCATCATTTCGGCAAAATAGGGGCTAATGCCAACGGAGATAGACAAGATGGCAAAGGTCGTATCGTTAATCAGCAGCACGGGGAGTTCCAGCGCCGAGAGAATCAGTTTCCCGCCGAAGAAAAACAGCAGGATTAACAGCGCCAGCGGCGCACCGCGCAACACATCGGTGTACGCCTTTGCCAGCAATCTTAATAGCGATGAGCGGCTAAACTGCAAAACGGCAGCGACCAGACCAAGCGCCAGACCGAGTAACAAAGAAGCCAGCGTAATCCCCAGCGTAACGGGCAGGTTTTCCAGTAATTTCGGCACAATGAACAGCAGATCGTCAAAACGCAATAAAGGTTGTGAATTCATGGTGCTCGCCTCAGGCGTGGAACTGTAATCGGGCAAGAAACGCCTGTGTTCGCGTGTGCAGGGCCGCGCCAAAGATCTGCTCTGGCGGCCCCTGCTCGACGATTTCCCCGTTTTCCATAAACACCACCCTTGAGGCAACCTGGCGGGCAAACGCCATTTCATGGGTGACGATAATCATTGTTTGCCCGTTGGCGGCAATCTCCTGAATCAGCGTCAGGACTTCGCCGACTTTCTCTGGATCCAAGGCCGAGGTAGGCTCATCCAGTAACAGTACTGCCGGGTTAATCGCCAGCGCACGGGCTATGCCAATACGCTGTTTCTGCCCACCAGACAGACTGTTGGGGTAATGATCTTTTTTATGCAACAATCCGACCTGTTTTAGCAGACGTTCGGCTGCGGCTACCGCTTCCTGACGCGGGCGTTTTTGCGCATAGATCAGGCCTTCAGTAATATTTTGTAGTGCGGTGAGATTGTGAAATAAATTCCAGGATTGAAAGACCATCGCTGTTTTCGCGCGTATTTTTTCAATCTCTTTTTTTCCGGCTTTTGCGCAATCAACAACGGCATCGTCGATTTTTATTTTCCCGCTATCGGCAGGCTCCAGAAAATTCAGCGTGCGCAATAACGTTGTTTTTCCTGAACCACTCGGCCCAATAATGCAGATAATTTCCCCTGCATTGATGGAAAGCGAAACTTCTTTCAGTATTTTTTCGCCAGTAAAACTTTTACTGATGTTTTCAATAGCAATCATCATTCTATTTTCGCAGCGGCGATCCCTGATAAATGCACAACAGCGGCATCTCTTTCTTTACAAAAACTATATTGCTGCGAGGTCTATAAAAACAAACAAGAAAAAAACATATCCAAAGTTAAAAAACAGATTTCCGAAACAGTTTTTTTTCAGGAATGGATGCATACAAACTATAGTTACTGCATGTTATGGGAGATAAAAAAGCGCCTTAGCGTTCGCGCCAGGCATAGGGCAAGGCAGGCTGCCATTCATCACCCAACAGTTCGGGATCATCGAAATGGATGATGGCCTGATAGTGGTGTTCGCGATCCTCATGGTAAAGCTGCCCGGCAATGTTTTGTGCCAGCGTGCGAGCCCCTTGACTGATGCCGGGAATAAGGCCGACGACGTGGCCATTGCTGAGCAGCGCCGGATAGCTGAAGCAGTGCAGCCGCGCCAGTGAGGCTGGAGTATCACGATGTTTTGCCTGAAACGCGAAATCGCCCCCCAGATAGGGATAGCTCGCCAGTTGCGCGTTTTGCTTATCAGCAGGAGGCTGCCAGGCATCGCCCCAGGTTTTAACCTGTCCCACCAGCGCATGAAATTCCGGGCGAGCCTCCCAGTCCAGAGCATAACCGGTGGCAAGGATCAGGAAATCCACCGGCACTTCGCCCTGTGGCGTATGGATGACAAGGCTCTCTCCTCGGGTTTCGACACGCTCAACCGGAGCGTTAAAATTGAACCAGGCATTCGGATGGCGCGACACACGCAGCGTGCTGCCGTGCGGTGGCGGCGTCTGGACCGTGGCGATATGCTGAGCCAGCCGCCATTTCCACTCATCCGGCAGGGTAAAGTAGCCGGATTCAAACCCAGGGTTACTCGCCCCTTTCGACAAGTTCACCCGGGGGAAATCCGGGCGACGGATCAGCAGTTCAACCCCTGCAGCTCCGGCTTCCAACGCCGTTGCCGACACGTCCATCGCCGTGGCGCTGCCACCAACCACCGCTACCCGGCGTCCGGCCAGAGCGGCAAAATCGATCGCCTCTTCCGAATGTGCCCAATATTGCTTCGGCACATCGGCCACAAAATTCGGGATCGCAGGCCCACCAAAGGCATCCATCCCGATGGCGAGGATCACTTTGCGTGCGCTCACCCGTTGGTTTTCGCCGTGGTGTGAAAAGGTCAGTTCGACACGTTGAGGATCCTGCGCATTAATGTCTGTCAAGGTGTGATCGTTACGCACATCCAGCGCCAACACCTGGCGATACCAGCGAAGATAGTCTGCCCATTGCAGACGGGGGATTTTGTCTAACGCCTCCCAGGACTCAAGACCAAACTGCGCTTCATACCACGCGCGAAAAGTCAGAGAGGGAATATCCAGCGCCGGACCAGTCAGGTGTTTTGGGGAACGTAGCGTTTCCATGCGCGCGGTGGTCGCCCAAGGCCCTTCATAATCTTTGGGCGCTTTGTCATACAACACCGCGTCAATCCCTTGCAGGCGCAGTGCGAACGCTGCCGCCAGACCCGCCACGCCAGCGCCGATGATGACTACGTTCTGTACCTGCGCGTCAGATTGTTGTGGAAGCCACCGTTTTACGGGCAAGGCCAGCCAGTCCAGATCTTGTTTGATTCGGGCTTCCAGCACGGCGAGTCCCTGTTCTGCGGCTACGGATGATGTAATAGGGGATATCGAAGAAAGTGACATCGTAGTTATCCTTTTGCGTCAATGCATTCAGTCATTTGCTGAGTGATAGCACTTCGGTGCCAGGGGAACTACGATTTAATATTGCTAGCCTAATGCAGACTTTTGCTATGCGGGGCATAGTGACGCCCTTATCATTTTGTGCGCACTACCGTAACCGTGGATAAGCTTCTCCGCTCTGGAGGGGGGTATCATCAACCTTTTTTCTGCTATTATCACGCGTTGAAAAAACAGCGATCTGTATGTGAATATATTTCGCTCACATCATCGTTCTCAATAACGCTTTCACCGTGAACTACACGCAGGAGAAACCATGAGCCTTCATCTCTGGCTGGCTTATACAGGCATCATCATCGCCCTGATCGCTATTCCAGGCCCATCTGCCTTAATCAGCATGTCGCACGGTTTACGCTACGGCGCTTCACGCGCAACAGCAACCGTACTTGGCGGAGTCAGCGCAGCAATGATATTGATGTCCTGTTCTGCATTGGGGTTAGGTGCCATCCTCGCTGCGTCAACCACTGCATTTATCGTATTAAAAATTATTGGTGCGGTTTATCTCGTTTGGTTAGGCATCGCGTCATGGCGTTCCAAGGATATGAGCACAACAGAGCAGGACTCGCAGGAAGCCTCGGCCCCAGGCTGGTTTCCACTATTCCGCAAAGGCTTTCTGGTCGGGATCAGTAACCCAAAAGATCTGCTGTTTTTTGCTGCCCTCTTTCCAAATTTTATCGATACCAGCGCCCCACACGCTTTACAGTTGGTCATCCTCGCGGTGACCTGGGCTTTCTTCGATTTCAGCATCATGTTTCTTTATGCCTGCACCGGCCGTCGTTTATCGGGGCTTTTTTCCAACCCACGCCGCATCAAGCTGTTTAACCGCTCAACGGGTGGGATCTTCATTTTGGCAGGTACTACGCTCGCGGTTTCAACGCGTTAATCAAACATGGCCCCTGTTAGAATCCGATATAAGCAAGGTCACAGGGATGCTGACAACGATCACATCAGACAACATTGCCAGACACTCACGACAATATGACCGACGAAAAATCAGGTAAAAACAATACGGCCTCAACCGATTCCCGGGCATCTTGCCTTAACCGCTTCTCCATCGCGCCGATGCTCGATAGTAGACATATAACAAATAAAACATACAGTTAAAAACAAACGGTGTCCTATTGGCGTCCCAACAATAAATTTTAATGAAATGGAGTTGGAATTAAGTGAAAAAAATCGATTATCACGGAACGATAATCTGCGTACTTGACGATAACGACATGCTGACTGATTGCCCTGTCAATTCATATGCAGTGATAGAAGATTCGGGATTTTATGTCGCTGTACGCGTCGGCGAAACTCACGCGCCAGCGATTCATATTGATCCCGTTCCGACGCTTGAAGATGCGTTGGATATTATTGCTCGTAAATTGTCGTTTTTTGCGTGATCACGCAGAAGGGGTTGTGTTGCAGTAAACGTTGCTGCTCATGATCGCGGGCTTTATTGGCTCCAGATCTGGCATGTTCACGCGTACTTGAATGAATAGCCCACGCGGCACGTCGATCGGCGACTGATCCGGCCACGTATCTTCCAGTTTGTGGCCTTTTTTCTCGTTGAACGGTTCTTTGTCGAGAGTCAGACGATTTTGAGCAAACGACATGGCGTCGGGATGAACGCGATGAAATGTGTAGACAGTGATTGAACCGTCTTCATCCACTTCGTAATCATTCCACAGCAGCGGTTTATCATTTCGGCATTTCGGATTACTCACGCCGCCGTCAATGCCGCCCCACGCTGCATCTGAGTGCATACCGTGACATCCCGTGATTTTGTAGACACCTTCACTCAGTCTTTCAACATTAATGCCAGAAGCTTCATCTGTAGTTGTGAATGAACCGTCTGCATAAATACTAATTACTGGTGACGCCGTTTTATAAAAGCCGTTGGCGTCTGCAATTGCGTTATACCCTAAAATTAAAGCCCTTCTCCACGTTATTGTTCCCCCACTTCCTAAGCTTGCTGTATATTTATTAAATGCAGTTCCCAACTGAAAGGCTTCATAAGTCCCGGCTGCTGTTGATATGTCAGACTTTGCAACGCAATAAATATGAAAAAATCCAGTGGCTTGAGGCACTAATGCCGCCGCCGACCCCGTGCAGTTTACAAACAGTACATCACCAATTCGCATATTGCTTAATTGAGCGGCAGAGGATAGCAAAACTGGCACAGGACCAGTTAGGCGTCCGTAATTAGATCTAAAGTCCTGCATGCCCGCGTTAAAAATTTTTTCAGCGGTTAAAGTTTGGGTTGTGTCGGAAGTTACAAGAGGATGCCAACCTCCCACGGAATTATTATCAATAGTTCTGTATCGAATGTCAGGGGACCCATTCCTGTAATCAGAAAACAGTTGCACTCCGTAGTTTCTAGACGGGTTACTAAATATGTTAAATACGTGCCCGTTCGCGGGCACGTCGCTTTGCTGGGCGGCTTGCACGTACCACGCCCCGTTGATACGAAAGTCAGATGCCGGCGTAGCGCTCGGCATTGGTGTCGAATTGTCTTTCCCTATCCCACCTGCCAAGCCTGCCACCAGAACATCCCCGCTATTTGCGAAAGGATTGGATTGCTTTATTAACGTAGCACTATTCCAAATCTCCCTCCAACTGTCCCACGTTGAACCACTCGCCAAGAAATACCTGACATAAATCCTTGAAGAATTAAAAGGAAAATACAATTGGGTGCATGCGCTAAGGCCGCTAGCTGTATTTTGCAAAACAAGCAACGCTCCTGAAACTGCTACGGGATAATTCCGTTCTGCTGTTGCATTTCCGTTCTGATTTTGAAACCAGATACCATCCTGTTCGCCCGTAATAGTATTTAGATCTAATGTTCCTAGCCCACCGCGTTTTTTATATGTCTGCGTTAAATCTGCTTTCTCATTAAGCAATCGATCCCACTCAGCTTGACTACGGACAGTTACAGACTGGCCGTCAGGCGTCGTCAGTGTAATATCTCCCGTTCCCGTCAGTATTGACTGCCATCCCTGCAACTGCTGTTGATAATATGCAAGCGTTGACGCGAACTCATGCGCGAATTGTTCAATAGAAACGGGTGTCGACGTGGGAATTGCGTATAATTTACCACTGCCCGTCGCGCCAGAAAATGCCGAGACAAGTGTTAATTGCGTATCAGATTGCACAGATTCAATCTCATAAATCTGCACGGCTCCTGCGCCTGGCAACAGTAGCATTCTTCCGGCACTCACACCGTTTAATGGGTTTGTAAATTGCGTTCCCGCACCTGTAATAATTTTGCTGTTATTTGTAGCGGTAATAGTGCCTGTTTTATACCAAGACATATTCTACCTCAATAGTTTGTTACATCAATAATCATGTACGTTCCTGGTATTGATATGCTAGAGCCAGCACCACCGCTCGATACCTGTACATACGAATATGCGGAAAAAGTATAAGCTTGATTAACAAAGCTTTCACTTTTAAATATTATCGCGTCATACATATAAAATATATCTATTTCGTATTGATTCGTTATGTCTTCGTAATAAGAGGAATATTGATAATAATATCCGTAATTTAGACAAACGGACGCCAGCTTTTTATTTGGATCGTTATTTATTTCCGTTCTTGGTTGGTTATTTAACCTAAATTCAGGAAATGAATGTATTGATAAAACACGCATGTATTTTAAATCGCTATCAAAAACAATCTTTCCTGATTGGTTTCTCAAAATGACGTGACCTGTTCCCAAGTAATCGTCTGCATCTATATCAAAAACATAATAATCCCCTACTGCTATCGACGGGAACAATGCCGAGTCATTATCACCAAAAAGGATGCGGAATGTATATTGATTACCGTTTTTTATGGTTCTATAAACAGTAGCCTTGTGACTTGTGCATCTAACAGCTATGATTGGCTGATAGCTACCTGACCTGGCTGTATAAGTAACATCCTGATAATAATAATCATCACCGGAAGTCATTAATAGGCTTCCTTTTAGTTTCATTGACATATTTAAGAACGAGTCATTAATTAGCGTATACCCGCCATCATTTATTATCTGTATTTTTGCCATATTAATAAGTGCCATAAACTATGTTATTTATTAATACATGTGAATTCCACGATATTACATTCCCGTTTATTGATACTAAAAGGGGTAATATCCTTCTGCTTAAGTCCCACGCTTGCGCAAAAGAAGAGTGATACCAGATTCTGTCATTATTGGGGTTGGGTATCGCGATACTACCAGATTGATTTGGGGTAGTAATTATCGAGCCTGATATTTTAGTTAAGCTTGACGTTAGGTCTATTTGAATATTACCCAACTCATCTCGTATTATAAATATTGCCATTATAGTGATATCTCTATTCTTGCAATGTTATTATTGTCTATTAATTTTATTGACGTACCCGACATTAATAACCTCCCACTACCAGAGACTTCACCATTAAACTCCCAAGCCCCGCTCTTTGGTATTTTCCACCCGCGCTGACCTGGGATGTAATCAGATGATTGCAAGCTATCAGTGATTTTTGCAAAATCAATACTTGCATCTCCAATAACAGCACTGCGCAAAATTACTTGCGTACCCTGATTAGTAAATATCGGTGTCGGCACCCCTCCCGCAGTCGTCATCATTGTGAATCGGTCAGCCAGCATAATAATATTTGCTTGCATCCCATCCTGAGAATTGGAAACATCTAAACCTATTCCCGCAATGTATTGACGTCCATTCGCATCAACAGCAACTTTAATTGATCGATACGCAGACATCTTCGCATCCATGCCGTTAACGAGACTGCTGACATCACTGATTTCAGCAGACACGCCATTAACAGTTACTGTCATTTGGCTAATCTGTGTTGCTTGCGCACTCAACTGTCCGTCAATATTAAATACTGACGTTTGCAACCCTTGAACCGCCGACGAATTAGCAGAAATGTCGGATTCCGCATTGATCATCTTACTGTTCAGTTCAGTGATATTTTGAGCTGTCGTCTGCTCAAGTGTCGTGACTGTCTGCTGTAGTGTATTGAGATTGCTATTTGTGCTGCCGATACTTGACTGCATCTCAAGCATCGCGATCGTGCGGGCTTCGACTTCGTTTGCAATAACAGCACGAGTCTCCGTTATTTCTGCCGTGCGCTCTCCGTTTTGCGCTCTCCATCGACGCGTTTCAGAATCATTAGCAAGACTATTACGGATGATGGCCTTGGCCTGCTCAATGCTGTCACGCATACCGTTGGCTATATCGCGCTCCAGCGGATCAATAAGGGATTTCCACGCGTCAGTATCCGTTACTTCTTTAACGATAATGTCAGTGATATCGCTAATATCCGTGCTTGATTCGCCATATATCCAGTCTGTCCACGGCCCCTGATTACCGGATTTATCGACGATACGGGCGCGATAGAAAAACTCCTGACCGATACTCAACCCCATCTGCTGATACGCGCGCGCCGGATACGCGATATCAGCGAGCAACAACGCATTCTGTCCGTCACTCGTTGCTGAGTATTGAATCTCCGTTTTCAGTGTGTCTGCTGTGTCAGCAGGGAAAGTCCAGTCAAGCTGGATGCCGAAAACAAGCGGCGTAGTAGTGAATGATGCGAGCACCGGCGGATTGCCCTCTTTTCCGTTCAGCGTCGTTTCCTGCGCATTTGCCCACATGCTCGAAATTTCAGAGGCGTTGATCGCACGTACACGAGATTGATACTGTCCGGCATAAATGCCTGACACTTCAAAACCTAACGCTGATGTTCGCGGGGCGTTTATCCAGTTCCCGTTATCTCTGCGCCATTGCGCTTCATATGTTATTGCGCTTTCCGCACGGTCCCACGTCACGCGCAGGGTTGTAATGTTTATTCCCTGATCGACGGCGTTATAGCTGCTAATTGCAACGTTTGCGGGGGCTGGCTGAACGGATGGAGGGATAACACTGATCGGGCGGGACTCGATACGTGCGCCGGTATCAATTTTTGCCCATTTATCTGGGTCATACTGAATGCCGGTAATGTCGAATGACACACCATCATCCCCCTCCACAACGCCGATAACACGATACAGTTGCAGCGCCAGATCGGTGGCGTCAACAGCCCATACTGATTCGGGGATCGGTGTTTCGCTATACTCAGTCGTGACCGTAATGATTTTATCGTTGACGGCCTCAATCGTGCGGCCCTGCGCCTTGCCGCTCGGCAGATTGATAATCAATCGTTCGCCAACAGCGGCAGACGACACGCGATCGAGTGTGATGTTTCGGCCATCAACAGCACTGATGCGACCACCCAGTGGGCGACCGGCTAACAACGCATCGGCAACGCCAACAATCGAACCCGGAACGGGAATGTCGCCATCGAGTCCCATGGTGTACGAAATTGCGCGGTCGGCATCGTTCGTGTGCAGAATCCATTTTCCGCGCCTAATGGCCTCAGTCTGACGAACGCAGCCAATCGCTGTCACGTCAGCCTGTTTGATTCCGTAGCGCATGACCAGTTTGTTATCGGAAACCGACTCGATGGCATCCTGATAATTATTCGCAGGGTCAGACCACGACACCATAGCTGTGCTGTAATGCGTTTTCTCACTCGCATTGCTGTACGTAAACTTTCCGTCTTTGACGTTCGCTCGTGTCACGATGTAATCAATATCGCGAGGCATATCAGCAATAACGTTCATCTGATTATTTGCCCAGAACGTCGCGCCCCGGAAAATCGCCGCCAGATCGTTGAGTACCGTCCACGCATCTTCCTGAGACTGAATGTAAACATCACACAGAAAACGCGGCTCAGTACCACTGCCGCCGCGACCGTCTGGTACTAACTGATCGCAATACTGCGCAATACGGTATAAATCCCATTTTGTAAGTGCCAGATTTTCAGCCTTGATGCGATTACCCAGCCCAAAGCGCTCACTGACCTGGATGTCGTAGTAAATCCATGACGGGTTATTCGTCCATGCCCATTTAAACGAACCATCCCATGCCCCGCTATACGTGCGTGAAGCAGGGTCATAGTTGGACGGAATGCGCATAATGCGTCCGTCAGGCTCACATGAAACGGCGGGGATATTCTGGAACTGTTTCGCGTCAAACTGTACGAAAAGCAGGGCCGTTTCGGGGTAACGAAGTTTTGCGTCGATCACTTCTGTAATCGCTTCAATGACCATGCGATCGGCAACGCGATTACTCGTTGAATTCGGCGTGATGCGCCGCACGCGAATCTGCCAACCTGTATTGGCTTTGGGCAGATCAATACGATGGCTGCGCTCGTATTTTGTTGTCGTCTTTCCGTCCACAGAGGTTTTCAGCAATTCCTGATAGCTGCCGCCGTCCGTCGCTACATCGATCGCATACTCAACTCTGTAACCGCCCACGTCGCCATTCTCGTACTGCTGTTGCAACGCTGACCAAGAGAATCGCATACGAACAGCAGAAAGCTGGGTGTTCGTCAGTGAGCGCACCCATGTGGTTTGACTTGTTAATTCTGTGCTGACAGTGATTTCATTCTCAACGCCGGGGAATCCGGGGATATACGACTGATCGGGTGTGCCTGGGCGAAACTCCCACGTCACGCCGGAAAAATTGGCGTTGCCGTTTGCGTCAGCGATCGGTGTTCCATCTAGAAAAATGCGAGTGCCATCCAGTCCCCCTTTAAATTCCCCCTCACCCAACGCCAGTAGGATTTTTGCATATGATGTTGACTGGATGGAGTCGGGCGATTCAATGGGTGCCTGGGCATTACTGCTACCGCCCTTGCGCCCCTCAATCACTGATTGCATAGATACCTCAGAAACGAAAAACCCGCGCTATGGCGGGTCAATGCTGATCAAATATCAGGCTATACAGCCTGTGTTTATCGGGATAACGTGAAAACCAAAAACATTACGCACAGCACCATAGGGAACCCATCAGCCCGCCTGGGCACGAGCGCAGGCGTTTACCCCGGAGGGATGGCTGATTACCTCTGGAATGGAAATTAAAATGTCAGAAAATGAACTCAAAAAAGAAATAGCAGTATTACGCGAAAGCGTTCTTAACATTAGCCATGAACTTAAAGCTGCTGATATATTTACTCAGTCCATGATATTTGTACTGTTAAAACTAGTCAGTCGTACAGATGAAACTGCAATCCCCTTCGCCATAAAAAATCTTGAGATAGCCAAAAGAGATATTCTCCAACAGGAATCGGGCGGGGAGCCTTTTGTTAGGGAAGCTTTGGATCGAATTGATGATCTAATGCTCTCGATACAGAAGCGATAACAGAGTTTCGCACTTTTTCGAAGTGCGCTCGTTCCTGATTAGCCTGCAAGTGTGATATTTGTGCGCTTAACTGTATAATCTGCTTCTCAAGCGCTGCAATGCGGCGCTGCTCATCGGTTTCGCGCAATTTATACGCCTGAATAACACCATCGGCAATGATTGCACTTTTGATAATGGCATTAGCATGCTCAACAGCGCATTCCTCTTTTTCATCATTCGTGACGAGTTCCATGCCTGCCAGATACTTCTTGCCATCTTTGGCTTCAATTACTTTAATATTGCGTTCAGAAAAAATAACATAGGGCATATCACACCTCTTCAATAGTAATAATTACATTAACCTTTTTAACTTCAACGTCAGTCAGGCCTTTGCTTTCGATAAATTCATTTGCTGCTACATCATTAGCAAAATTTTTTGCTAACGAGACTTTATTAACAAACGTCACATCATCGCCAATTAATAAATTACCGATATATAACCCAGTTGAGTTTTTAATAACGTATTTCTCTTGCATTGGAATTCCTTACTGTTGGTCTTCTGCGTAAATACCCGCAGAGATAATTGCACCGCCAATTCTTCGACGTCCATAGAGGATGGGCACTGGATTACCCTGGGCAATGGAGTTAACGGGACCACCAAATGCATAGCTGGGTTTATTGTCGGGAGACTCGCGCATTGATACGCCTCCCTGCACTGGGGAGAGCATTTGGATCACGCCGCCGAGCATCATTGCGCCGCCCGCTTGCATCATTGGGACACCAATTGCACCGCCGCCAAAATATGTTGCAACCGCCCCAACAACAACTAGCACCGCACCTAAAATAGTTTGAAATACTCCCCCTTTTTTACTACCAATAATGATCGGCGCAATACGGATTTCTTTGCTGACGTTAAAATCCAGTTCGTCTTTAGATAAGTTCCGTTTGCCGTCAAAAACCGCATACGTAAGCCCACGCGATTTACTCGTCAGCAGGAATTTTTCAAAGCCCGGAATAATGACGCTCAGCGCTTTGATAGCTTCCTGTCTGCTTTCTACTGCAAGTTTATGAACACGCCCAAACGTTGCGCCGAGAACCCCATATAACCGGATAGTTTTCAGTGGCTGATACTCAATTGCTACTGGCATTTTCACCTCCTGCGTAGCGTAAACGAGTAATAGTCCTGTCAAGCCAATACCCGCCATACGGTACTTTCTGGCTTAACTGCCCGTGCATGTGATGCACCATTTCGCCGCTACCAATGTAAACCCCTGCATGATTCGGCTCATCGGCGCGAATCTGCATAATGATTACGTCACCAGGCTGCAACTCTCCGCTGACACCAGTAAACCCCGCTTCCGCGTAATGCTTCATGTAGAGGTTTTCACCGCGCTCCCACCATCCGTCTGAGCGTACAAAATCAGGCAGCGTGATGCCGCGCTCCAATTTATACCAGTCACGCACGATGGCGTAGCAATCCCATATGCCGTGAACGAATGGCCGCTCTAACAAAGGTTTCACGCCGTCAGTCGGCATGATGGTGCGAATATCACCCTCTGGCCAACTAACTATGATCCACGGCAACTGTGACAGGTCACACTGCGCCTGATCGAGATTGCTGGGCTGTGTAGTCGCATCAGGATGACTGTGAACGATGGCAATAATTGTGCCTGTGTCCTCCGCTTCCGCGTAATCTTCAGGACTCATCGAAAACTGATCGTTAGGCTCAATCGCAGTATTGCGACATTTAACGTAACGCTGTTTTCTGCCGCTCTGCACAATGACGCCACAGCATTCGTGCGGGTAATCCTGCTCTGCGTGAGCGAGTATTTCTGTAATGATTAATTTGCTGAGTTTCACGATTACCTCTTAATAAGCGCAGAGCCTGGGAACCCGCCAAACGGCAATTCAGCATCTTCGCCCCATCGTCGTTTACACCCTGTCGATAGCAGGCCGGAACATTCATCCATTGCCGGATCGTCAACAGGATTGCCATCTGCATCAAAATAGTTTGTTCCGGTATACCCGCACGACGCCCCGCGATACTGCCCACGCTGGCACCACGTGCACATGCTGTGAATCTGTCGCGTGGGGATCATAATTCCCTGCAAATCCGCTGGAGATGACAACTGAAACGCGATCACTTCATCATCTTCACGAATCTTGCTATCGATGTACCAGACCTCTAACCGCTCCTGTGTTGGGTCGGCTTCGGCGTTGCCATCAGGAAAATTACGGGCATCAAGATAATGCGCAAACGTGGTGTGAATACGCACTTTTGCCTGCGCCAGATTCTGGTACGCCAAGCACAGTGCGGTGATGGTTCCGTCAATGTTCCCTACCGATAGCGTGGGAGTCGGAGCGCTGCCGTCACTGGTCATTTCCAACCCTTCAATCTGCGTCGGCCACGCTTTATATTCGACGCCTTGCCACCATATGGATTTAGCGGGGAGTCGCGTTTCATCCCCGCCCGCTGCGTCAATTTCTTCTGCCGAGTGCTGAATGGGGTGATTATGAAAATATAACTCTGGACCGTCGAACGCAGTGCAGTCCACTTCAAACAGGCGCACGCGATCGCCCGGCTCCAGTTTTTGGGAGTCAGTGTTTAATGGCATGTTGTTTATCTCGGAAACAAAAAACCCGCTATTTTTAGCGGGTTAATTTAACTCGTAGGTATTACAGGGTTGATGGCTCTACAGCAGCACCATCTCCAGGGCGAGTTGTCAGCCTAAAGTTCTTAACCTCACCCGCGCTGATTGATGTGGCTAATTCTCTACGATATCCTTTTTCAATATTACAAAGCCCTCCACCACCTGGATTACCGATTCCAATAATATGCTCACCTGGGTAAACATAAAAAACACTTCTTTCACCCGGGTCAAATTTTGCCGATAGCTTACCATCTATATAAAACCCCATATAGCAACCGCCACCTATAAAACCAGAGTCCCTAGTTACATCCAACATGCCGAGATTGGAATCTACAGAATAAAATGCAAACAAACGATCAGGAGGAACAGGGTTGGATTTATCTGGAGATACGTGATCTGTAGCACAAGCAGTCAACAAAAATGATAAAAAAACAATTGGTATTATTTTTTTCATTGTTATTCCTATGTGTGTTTTGGTTCTCAAAATCAATCTATCACGAATGGTACGCGGTGATGAACGTTGCAGTGAGTTGGAACACCTGATCGCCACGGCTGTTTTTACCCATTGCCGTAACGTTGAACCCATCAGGACAGCAGTACAGCCCCAACTCGGAGAGTGGGTTTACCCATTGGAACGCGGTATAGCCCTTGTGACGGCGCAGGAAAGAAACGATTGGCTGAATATGGGTATCGTTGCCAACAAACGTTAATGGCCAACTCTGTGACTCGCCGTTAATACCATCGCCAGACCGCTGCGTATAGCCATCGCCGAACTGTATCGATCGCGTTCTCTGGGTAAATGCACCTTCAGGATTAACGCGAGGGCAGAAAGTGAAAGTTTCCATATTATCGACGCCCCGCTATTACTCGGTTTATCACTCCGCCCTGCGATAAATCCCTATCACGCAATTTTCTGTATTCACGCTGAATTATCTGCGTAAATTCACGAGCGAAATTCTGATCACCATTACCAGAAACGGAGGCTGTCCCGCTCTCGGTTATGGTTACGTAAACATTTCCTCCGCTATTTGCAGATTGAACATCGGGCATTATCGCCCGAACGCCTAGTGAACCATTGGCGGCACGGGTAAGCGGCATGATCGCTTCTGGCCCCGCCTCACCAAATACCCCCGCGCCTTTGGCGAACGCAAACATTTGAGGTGTGTTGTAAACACCACCGCTGTATGCGCTGAGTGATGGGGAATCATAGACACCACCCAACGCATTAAAAGACAGGTTGCTATACGCCCCCGTCGAGAACGCATTATTTGCTGATGCCGCTCCGGCACCGCCCGCCATCGCTGACGCCCCAATGCCAAACAAACTACCGATCATGCTACTCGCACCGCTGGCCGCATTCGCTACCGCCATGTTAACCAGCACATTCTGGATAATTTTCAGGACTCCAACGCCCCAATCTTTCCAGCTATTCATATTGCCATTCAGCATTTCAGTGATAGAACCTACAGCGCTGCTCATTGCTGTCTGCATACCCTGTGATGCCTGCGTAGCGTAATCTGTCGCTTCATCAGCCCAGTCAGCGAAACCGTCACGCATACCGCCCATCCAGTTATTACGCTGATCATCCAGTGAGGTGTAATACATTTGCTGGTCACTGAGGCGCTTATCGAGATAACGTTTATTCAACGTAATAGCTCTGTTGAAAAACTCATCATCAATTTCACCCGCCTGGTGTTGCCGCCGTAGCTCATCGTCTTTCTGAATAAAGTCACGGCGAATGCTGATCATTTCATTCATGCGTTCACGAGCGCGAGAGCCCTCACCAAAACCCGTTAGATTGGCATCATTCGCCGCTTTCGCGTTTGCGTTGGAATCTATCAGCCCGTTTTCGTATTCAGCCGCTTTTTTCCGTATTTCAGCCTGATCAATCAGCGCAGCATTTCTTGCCAACTCCTGTTTTTGAATGCTGGTTAAAGTTGATAATTCGCCCTGAGTGGTTTGATATTTTATTTTCGCCAATTCGGTATTCTGACTACCTAGCGCTAATTGCTCGCGCTGCTGTTTAATCAGGCGATCATAGGTATCAATCGCTTTTTCTTCGTCAGTTTTGGGGCCTTTTTTTGTTGGCTTGTTTGCCTCGTTACTCCTAAATGTAGATTCGGCATCATTGATATATTTTTGACGCCACCCAGACGGAAGATTTAAATCATCAGCTTCAAATTCGGCTTGCTTACGAGCCCTGTCAATATCCTTTAGTGAGGATAAAATACGGTCGCGCTGTTGCTTAGTTATTGCCGCTTGCTGTTTATCATCCAAAACTGGCAGAACCGGACCAGAATATTGAGGATGGGAAAGCTTTGTAGTTTGACGCGTAACTCTATTTAACCGTTCGTACATATCAGACAGAGAACTTACAGCACCAGACATTTCAACCGTCTTATTGATAGCTTCAACTTGTAGTTTATTCTGATTGCTTATTGTGTTACTCAGTAATTTCTGAGCCGAATCAAGATCGCGTATTGCTTTATCAACGTTACGCTGAGCCTCTGCCGCTTTAATTGTGTAACCATTACTGGCGTCTTGCTGAACACGAAACTGTATAACTAAATCATTATATTTTTTGTATTCTGCTTGGGCATCAATCAGAGAACTCTTCAGTTCATCAATACTTTTTTCTTGAGCCTTTATTGAATCGCCAGAATCTGCAATAGCTCCACCAAGTTGAGCAATATTCATTTCTTTGGATTTAGCAACGACATCATCCAGAGTGCCTGCGTACTGGATAGCTGACTCCCTAGCCTGTTCTTGCTTCTGGTACATGTAATACCACGCGCCAGCCCCTAGCATCAATAGACCAGGAACGCCACCCACCAGCCCTAACGCACCGGACATAAGGCGCGATCCAACAGCGGTAACATTGTTCAGTGTTGTTTGAGCCGCTGTTCTCGCTGCGATATTTCTTGTTACAGCGGCCTGTGTTGCAGCTAATCGTTTTTCGGCTGCTGCCTGCGCATCAGTCCCGCGCGCAGCAGCTAACGCCTGCTGAGCGCGATAGACGGCTGAACGAGCGCGGGCGGTGGCAATCTGTGTGCCGCGTAATTGCGCCTCAGCTAATGCGACTTCACTTTTTGCTGCTGAAATTATCCCAGCCGTCGCACTGTATGCACCTGACACCATGCCGCCAAAATATCGCGCAAATCCAATACCTACCAGCGCCGCCCCTGCTGTGGCCACTGTGTCGATATTGTCTGCCAGATCGCTGATACCACCAGATAGAGCCTGAGTAGTGCCGTATGCACTATTCGTCTCACCAACGTATTTTTTCATGTGGTTTGACAATTTAGTGATCGCATCGCCAACCGTTGTTGGCATGTTTTCGGCTAATTCTGCATTTTTCTGTTGAGCGGCAATCACGGCGTCAGCAAACTGTTGCATGGATAACTTGCCGTCTGCGGCTAGTTTTTTAACTGCATTTTCTGTCGTACCCATCGCGCGGGCGATATCACCAACAACGGTTGGCATGACCTCCATCACCGTGTTCCATTCGTCACCAGAAACCTTACCCTGAACCATTGACTTAGACAGGGCATTAATCGCACTTTGCCCTTTATCAGCACTGGCGGCATTGATCGTTAATGCGCTGGAAATAGAATCGATAAAGTCGATAGTGCCGGCTGTTGAATAACCCAATTCTTTCATTGCGTTAGAACTGCGAATAAATAGCTCTGCTTGTTCCTCAATCGGTTTATAGGTGCGGTCGCTGATCTCCATTAAGCGACGCTGCACCATGGCTAATTCATCGCTGGATTCAGTCGCCATTTTCATGCGCGATGTGACCTGCCCCCAGTTATCAGCCATTGTGATTAACGATGTAACAGACATTGCGCCGACAATTCCTGCCGCTGCTGATTTAATACCGACAAACTGATTGTTTAATTCAGCAAATGCACGCTGACTCTCACGTGCTGCTGCTGCTGCCTGACGTCCGCCATTTTGCATGGTTTTGTAATAATCTCCCCCCATCCGAGAAGCGCGAGAAATTTCTGACTGAAATGATTGTGAGTTAGCAGAAATTTTAATGATCAGTTCACGCAGCGTTGCCATTCAATTTTCTCCAGACATAAAAAAACCCCGACTGGCGGGGTTTCGGTTTTAATCGGACATTAAAAGTAAGCGTAATAAGCCCTTTTAAAGTCGTTTTTAATTTCATCTGGCAGGGATTCAATTAACTCCTTTGCTTTATCGTCATACTTTTCTGATAAAATTTTTGGGTGCACCCCTGGGTTTTCTTTTTTTATTTTATCAACTAGTTGACTGATTGCGGAATATATTAACACCGGCTCCCCATTCTCCACCGAAAAAAATGAAGAAATTATCCAGTCATTATTAGTTAAATCCTCTGATTTCAAAGAGGTTCTTTCATTAACATCAACTGCATTCTCATTTCTGTGACTTAGATACCCCAATCCGTTGTTGATATCTTTTAAAACAGTTAGTTTTTTTTCCTCAACTTCATCTATTCTTTCGCACACCATGCCGGTCATAACGATAATTATACCAGCCAGCGCAGTAACACTCCCGACGAAGGCATAAAGCTGCCTTGTTGCCATCAGACCATTATTATAAATCTTATCAACATAACCAACCGTGACTTCCATTCCCAGCGCGTAACCAGTCCAAATTATCCCCACAACAAATAAAACTCCACCGAATGCTTTTAGCATTTTAAAATCCCACCCATAGTAAAAAGCCACCCATAGGTGGCTGGCTGATTTCATCAACTGGCGTTTTCACAACCAGGTAAGTTGCGGTCGATAACCAAATCACCCTCTACTCGCAGACCGATTTTACCGAACAGGAACGAATGATTGAGCTGGGTTACGACAACATCAGTCAAGCCAACCGCGCAACGGTTCTTCTCAATAGCTCGGTCTGCGGCTGTTTTTACGTTAGGGATACCCATTGGAAAGATGATCACCGGGTAGCTGTCTTCAGCACTAACCCTTGCGCCTTTGATGAATTTAGCGCCGTTAAGGTTGTAGTTTTTTGTACTCGCTACAGTGAGGTCTGCGACCCGCACAGTACAACCGGATAACAGCACCGCGCCGAGCGCAACGGCTATAACTTTCTTCATATTAACGTTTCCTTATGATTGCAATCAGAAACATCCTAGCATGAGAAATTTACATTTCAATACAAACAACACTGAGTTTGTGGCGCAGGGATGCGCCTTAACTTGCCGCATGGGAAAGAAACGCCTCCAGATTGCCAAATGGATCGGCCTCTTCTTCCCCCTTCCCTGAAAAGTCAAGCATCGCATCAGTAAGCGGCACTTTCACACCCTGAGCGCCATACACAGCACTAACTATCTGCGCGGCATGAATATCGCCCCGCGTGTCGCCTATCGGGGAAATTTTGTCGTACTCAATCCACATCCGCAGTTCACTAGCCGTCATTTCCTGACGCAGTTCTGACAGCGTGCGCCCCATCCTGAGCGCTAACGCCATCAAAAACTGCATCCCCTGATTTGCTACTTTTTTTTAGCGATCTCGGTATCGTTGATGACATCCAGTGCCTGACGCAGTAGGCGGCTATGCACAGGCCCGTAAACGCCTTTCACTTCTTCAATATCGTCGACACTGAATACCGGCTCTCCGTCTTCATCACGCAGAATATCGACAAACAGAGTCGCGTCAGCGTGAAGATTGCGGCGAGCGCGTTCTGACACTGACACGGATTCGCTGTCATCGTCAGTTTTTAGCGCATCCTGCCAGCGTAGCCACGCCTCTGCGCTAGGCTCACGCAAAATGACCTTTACGCCCTCCCACTCCGGCACTTCGATCGCTTTCGTGAGAAATCCAGCACCTGGCGCTAACGCCAGTGACTTAATGCTTTTCTTTGCCATGCGTTTGTTGCTCCAGATTAGCTGATAGTTACAGTACAGGTTGCAGAGGTGATTGTTGCGGATGTCGCTGCTGAATCCGTGACCTCACAGGTATAAACACCGGCGTCACCGGAAACCGCACTGGCTTTATTGAACGTTGCCGCTGTTTGTCCAGATACTACGACGCCCCCCTTAAGCCATTTGTATGTGTACGGAGCAACGCCGCCAGTTGCTGCAACCGTCAATGTTAGCGCCGAGCCAGCCGCCGCCGTTGCGGTCGCAGGTAGATTGGTTGTAAACGCCAGCACACCGGGTGCATCAATTGGCGTTGGCTTACCTTTCAAGCGAAGTGAGAACGTTGCGGCCACTACGCCGTTTATACCTGATGACCATGTATGCTGGCGAACTTCAGCAAGAAATTGGAAGCCATTACCAGACGGAAACGTTACGCGAAAGCCATAACGGGTGTCGTTATCGTATGCATCACGCAATGCATTCTGTGCGGCATTACGGTAAAAATTGCCGGACAGAGAGATTTCAGACTGGGCGGGCAGTCCGTTAGTGTTCTCCATTTCCTTAGAGCACAGCGTGGTTACGTCGATGTCGTTTTTCTGTCCACCGGTGAACTGAATCTCTTTAATCGTACAGCTCAGATTAAGGAATGTTGCTGACGCAATACCCTCTGGCGTCGTCGGGGTTGATGTGATTTCAATTACCGTTTTCTGTGACTTTTCATAAAGTGCAGACATGGGGATTTCTCCAAATAAAAAACCCGCTCAATGGCGGATTGGGATAATGATTACGTGGGTTAGTCGATGAACTGAAGTTCTGCTGTTGTCCGGTATAACCCCGTGTCAGAGTCATGCCCATGTGTCAGCATCTGGTTGCCTGGAGCCAATGGCAACAATGCCGCTATGACCTCGTTGCTAATTTCACGCGCCTGCGCGATGGTTTTCGCGTACACGTCAAACTGAACCGATGATGTTGTTTCGGCGGGACCACAAAGCACATCAGCAGATGGCTGGGACACGAACGAGAACACAATCCACGGTGGGGAAATTGCCGGTTCTCCTTCGCTATTCAGCGGAATGATGTACGGATAGACATGACCATTGGCCAGATCGGAAATTAACGGATAAATGTCGGTTTCGGTCATCGACTCAGCGCCTCATCGATAGCAGTGCTCATGCGAGTGATAGCAGCCTGCGCAGCTATCTCTTGTGCGGTATCGAACGCCGGGCGCACAAACGGGTGAGCGGGCATATTTACGGTCCCCATTTCGACAAAACGCCAGTAAAGCGCGTTTTTCGGGTTGTTAGCCTTCATTTTATTGTCGCTGTTACCCGTTTTGGGGTTAACGCCACGAATATGCACGCCGGAAGAGATTTCCCCTTTTCGCCGTGATTTCTGAGTAACCACCACAACGTTTTTGCGCATTTTGCCAGTGCGCACGGGGGCATTAGCGATAACCTCCTCTTTCAACACTTCGGCACCGGCACGAGTGGAATCACGCAAGACTTTGTTATTCTCCGCCTTGCTCAGTTTTTCCAAATCTTTTGCGATATCGTTCAGACCGGAAAAGTCGAGGCCAAAATCAATCACGTTTCACCCCTTGTTTACACAGTATTTCCAGTCGGGTGCATTTGCCGTCCGGAATTGGTGGGCCGATGATGTCCAATGCCAGCCCCTTGAAGGGGCCATTGAGACAATGCAGGCGTGACGCGGCAGATACATCACGGCGAAACCGCATCCACACACGAATTGTGGCCTCGGCTGATACTGCGCCAGACGCAACTAACTCCCGCCCGCTGACTGGCGCAACCTCGGCCCAGACTGTCGCGCCATCGCGCCACGTTTCAACTGGCTGTCCACCAGCATCGCGGGTTGTGGTGAAGTTCTGGATGGTGACGCGGTGGCGTAGTCGTCCTATTCTCATAGCACCTCACAGCCCGTAAATGCGATATGGCTGCAAAAGAGATTCAACAGCAAAAGGAATAGTCTGCGCTGTTTGACCAATCACAACCGTTTCTCGGTTTTCGTACCAATGCCCAATCAATAGCAGCATTGCCACCTGAACATCCTCTGTTGGGAGAAGGTGATCGTCATCCTCTGCGTAACCCTCCGCTTCTGCGTTTTCGTAAAGTTTACGGCGAGTGTATGTCTCGACATATCTTTCCGCAGCAGTGATGTACGCATTCAACAGCGTATCGTCATCATTGCCGGATTCGACGCGGCAATGCTGTTTAACCAGGTCGATATCCAGCATGATAAGCCCTTATTTTTTAGCCTTTTTGGGCTGCTCTGGCTGCTCTGGCTGCTCTGGCTGCTCTGGCTGCTCTGGCTGCTCTGGCTGCTCTGCAAGATTGTCCACGGTGATTTCTTTTGCATAGCCTTTTTTAATAAGTTCACGGCCATGCTGTTCCCGAGTTTCGAATTCTGTCCCATCAACAACGACAACACCGCCATGATAAATGGGTTTAATCGCGATAAGCTTCATATTGACTCCAAGAAAGCGACCCGAAGGCCGCTACACACAAATGATTGGATTAGCCACCGTTACCAGCAGGCACAGTGAACGAGCCGTACACGAAAGCTTCAGGGCGTTTAACTGCCAGCGCCAGCCGCTCTTCACAACGAATTGTGATCATGTTTTTCTCGAAATCGTCGGCGTTCTCGGTAGAGATAACCACGTTCGTTTCTTCACGATCAAATACCTGCGCGCCCGCGCTAAATGCCCCAGTCAGGAATTTGCCCTGGAATGCAGTAGCTTCAGTAGCGACAACAGGGAGTCCCCACAAAGTAGGGCCCGTAAGCGCCGCAGGGTTTGCAAGGATGTAGCGCCCCAGAGAGTCCTTCGTCAGTTCGATCTTTGCCCAGTCGATGAAATGCAGGACATGACCAGAGGCAGGGAAACGTGCCAACTGTGCCTGCAACATAGCAAGGCGCAGATCGTCAATGCCGTTCTGTTTTTCGACCTGAAAAGCAGCGCTGTATGCTGACGCCTGCGGGATGATGCCTTCCAGATGCACCCCAGTACCATCCCCGAAAAGAATTTCCTGCTCTTCCACATATTTAAGTCCATAGCGCATTTCCGCATCGACCTGTGACTGTAATTGAGCAAAGTCATCCAGAATCTGTTTAGAAGCCTTAAACAGGTGCGCAATCGTGCGGACAGGGGTTATTTTTTCTTCAAACTCAATATTGCTGTATGGCTTCGTTGTATTTTCCGCCACAGCAGCAGCATTATTCGTGAAGCCGGTTTGTTGTACCCAGTAAATGGTGTTCGAACCCGTTGTTCCTGGTGCAATCAGATCGCGAATAAACAGGCGTTGTTTGGGGGCAGTATCAATGCCGGGCAGACGATCCGGCGCAACAATATTCCCCGGAACATCGCTGGAAATCATCGCGGCTTTCACCGGAATAGATAAACGCTGGCTTGCAGCAACGCTGGCAGCAAAAGTTTTCAGGGCTTCAGCAGAAATCACCTGCTGACCGACAGATTCGATAACCTGTTTAGCGTTCGCCAGCGGCATCTGCGCCACATGCTGTTCCAGCTCACCCAGTGCAGCTTTCAACGTTTTTTCAGCAGCAGTCAATGCGTTAAATTCAGAGGCCATCTTGTCCACTGCGGCTTTAGTCTCTTCAGACAATTTGCTGGATTTTTTTGCCTCATCCAGCGCTTCCTCAGCCTTTGCATTGAATTTCCCAGTTGCTTCTTCAATGCTGGCAGTGACCTTTTTCAGAATATCGTTTACTTCAGACATAATATCTCCAGATTATTAGCACGCCGATACCAGGCCGCTTAAGGCGGCATCCAGATTGGCAAGAGTTTCAGGTTTGATTTCAGCAGCGCTTGGCGTGCTTTCGTTATCAGGGGTAGCGCCAGGCGTACCACCCGTTAAAGATTTGATAAGACGGCGACGCTCTGAGCGTGGCGTATTAGCCTTTGCCAGAAGCGCATCTAATTTGCGCAGTGCGGCGGCGGGAGAATCATCACCGTCAGAAACTGCATCAGCAGAAAGAAGGCTGTCAGCCAGACCCTTATCCACCGCATCACTTCCGCCGATATAGCTTTCTGCATCCATCAACTGCGATACGGTGTCGACATCCAGACCAGAACGTGCTGCATAAATATCCGCCATGGCGCTATCAAACGGCTTCAGATAGTCAGCCAATTCAGCAAAGTCATGACGATTCCCCATGGCGACGATCCAGCAGTTATGGATCATTAAAAATGCACCACGGCCTATCTGAATCTCATCGCCAGCCATTGCGATAACAGAAGCTGCACTGGCAGCAATACCCAGCACCTTCACAGTTACTTTCCCTTCGTATTCACGCAGCAGGTTGTAAATCGCCAGACCTTCAAACATATCTCCGCCAGGGGAGTTAATGTTTACGGTGACATCAGCACCATTCATTGACCGCAGAGCACCAGCGATGCGTTTTGCTGTCACTCCCTCATCCCAATAATCGCGCCCGATCACATCAAACACAGAGATGGTGTTATCACCACTTGCAGCAGCTCGAATGCCACCATTCCAGCGTTCAAGCGCTGATGGCATTGGCTCACAGGTAATTCCCGCGCAGGGGTGACCCACCGGCGCTACCGGAAGTTGTTTTTTGGTCATGTGGAAATAGCTCCTACGCAGCCTGTTTCAGCGGCGATTGTTCGAAAGGAATATCGGGGAATACATGGCTATGAAGTTGCCGTAATGCCAGCGCCTGAGTCGCCAGACTTCCATTTTTCAAATCTTCTAGCGGGGTCAGGTTCAACTGAACGGTATAGATATCGCCGCCTTCAATCGGTGGCAGGTTCTCAAGACGGCGAACGTCATTACGGGACATCCATCCATTTTGCAGCGCGCTCGTATAGTACGCTGCACGGCCTGCACTATCTGCGCGTAGCAATCCCTCTACAGAGAACTCAGTAAACAGGTCTTCATCCCCATTCAGCAAACAGCGGGAAATTTCCTGCTCAATGTTTACAAGAAGTGGGCGCAGCGTGTGCGTAAGAAACAGAAGGTTCATCCCCTCCAATGAGGACGCCCAACTACTTTGTTTTGTCGTGTGTCCGACCATAAACGGCGGCACGCGGAACCAGCGGCAAATCTCTTCGATGCTGAAAGACCGACTTTCAAGAAGTTGCGCAGCTTCTGGATTCATCGTGACATTCTGGTAGGTCAGTTCGTTTTCCAGAACCATTAACTTCCCAGCATTTTTTGAACCGATGAATGCGTTCAGATTTTTACGTAGGCGCTCACGCTGCTCTTTATTCAGTGCCGTTTTTGATGACAGGAATCCTGTACTTTGTAACCCGTTCTCAAAAATCTTTGCGGCCGCCTCATCAACCGACATAGCAGCACCAAACACATCGACACCCGCCATCGTTGGCATCATGCCGCACACCCCATCCAACCCGAACCCGCGAATATGCATCAAACGCTCTGGTGATATATCTCGCTGCTTGCCATTTTCCGTGTAGGTATACTGCAATCGGCCAGTATCCAACCGCTTTACCACCATATTCTGGGGTAATAGCGGAACAAGAGAGACAAGCTTGCTTCCTATGAAAAACTTTTCAACGAACGCATTGCCACGTAAACAGATACTCGCAACTACCAGCAGCATAAATCGCGATGGCGTCATTTCCGGATTGGGTCGGCGGCACAGAACCTGATAAGCCACATTGCCCTGAGCCAGTTTTCGTGAACCGTCAGGCTGACGCTCATAAATTTTCAGCGGTAGTGTTGAAACCGATTCGCTTAACAGCCGAACACACGCCCAGACCGCTGACAACCTCATGATTTTATCTGCTGTAACGGTTTTACCACTGCTACTGGTGCCGAACCATTCCTGCCAGAATGTCCCGTTCGTCAGGCTGATTGGTACACCCAGCCAATTTAAAAGGGCGCTTTTTACGCGCCCTGGTTGTTTATTCTTAGCCATCAGATACCCACTATGATCGGATCATCAAAAAAGCCCTCAACATCGCCATCATCAGGCTCATACCCTTCAGCAGCACCGAGCGCCATCGCTGAAGACACAATGCCATCAATGCGCCCCGTGCTTTTCTTCTTGGCAAATATGCGGTTTTCTTTTTGGTCTGCCTCAGTTACCGCAGATGCTGCATTCCAGCGCAGGCAGGGATTGGTTTTGATAATGATTGAGCAGTCATCCAGAGCTTGTTCAAACAGCTCTATGGAGTGTGGCATCCATAGCCCGGAATCCTGCGCTTTGTAATAGCCTTGTCCATGAGGAATAAGCGGAACGTAAACGGACGCCTGCTCCAGTTCAGGCTCAAGGTACTTGATTCGATATTGATCAAAAGCAATGGCCTGGATAAAAAACATCAGAGAGAGTTCGGCTATTCGTTCAGCAACAAAGCCATATTTAACAGCCTTACCTGGTGTCGTATGAATGAATCCCTTACGCTCCCAAGCGTCGTACGGAACACGGTCAGTTTTCGCCCTGTCTATCAATGTTTCTTTCGGTGTCCAGAACTCGACAAACAATTTCCGCTGTTTTGGAAAAAACAGAGCCAGAGACGTAAGGTCACGTGAGCCAGAAAGATCAAGACCGCCGTAGCATTCTTCCCCCCGCAACTCATCCAGATCGAAATCATCTTCGCATCCCATCCAGACATCACTGCTCATCCACGGATTATCGGCATCAACCCACTGACAGAAATTCAGACGCCTGACGATGCTTTCTTTCGATGGCATGCCACGCGCTTGTGTCACCTGTTCACGAAGATAGCGATCGGTGAATGTGTGTCCCAGCGACGGATTAGCCTTTTTCCAGCAGGCTTCGTCTTTAAAGGGATCTTCGCCCTCATCCAGCGAGCAAATAAACGAAAAGAAGCTGTCGTCCTCAATTGAACCATCAGCGACCTTGCGACCATATTCGTGATAGTCATAGCAAACGCTGGTTTTATCGTGCCCACTGTTTGTGATCATGAAAATCAATGCCTGCCGCCGCCCTTTCGTACCGGCACGCATCATCTCAACAACCTGATTGCTCTTATGTTCGTGGATTTCGTCAATCAAAGCACAGTGTGGACGTGGGCCAGACTGACCATCATCCGAACTGATAGGCCGGAAAAAAGAACCCGTCTGCAAAAAGGCCAGGTTCCACTCCTTCCCTGCGCCACCGGATTTATTAATTCGCTGCGCCAGTGCCGGAGACTGGTCAACCATCGCCACGGCGTCACGAAAGAGGATCATGGCCTGGTCTTTCTTCGTCGCAGCCGCATACACTTCAGCACGCGACTCTCTGTCAGCGACAAGGCAGTAAAGTGCTATGCCAGCGGCCAGCGGGGATTTACCTGAACCTTTTCCTGATTCCACATACGCCATGCGATAGCGGCGATAACTGTCAGCGTTCTTCCATCCGAAAATAGAACCGACGACAAAACATTGCCACGGCAACAAAATGAAGGGTTTCCCCTCATGCTCGCCGCCATTGAGCTTCAATACCTTTGCAAAAAAGTCGATAGCTCGCTGTGCGGCCTCTACATCCCATTTCAGTCCACGGGCATGACAGGATTCAAGATCGGCAAGATGCCTCTTGCAAGAATTTCGGATATCTGGCCCGGCAATTTCTTTGCCAGACGAAACGTCCATTGCGTACTGGGTTACAGGATCAACCGAAGAATTTTTCGAGCGGGTCGGCTTCTTTTTCTCCACCATCAACATGCACCTTAGACCGCGCCGCTGGCGTCAGGCCGAATTCCACTAAATAACTTTTGAAGCGGCGATCTGCGTCAGCCAACATAGCAACAGCAGGATTCGCCTTGATAAGAAACCCGCCATCGGTCTGAACCGTATACGTTCTTCCCTCATCAGCGATCGTGTTGCGCAGTTGAAGGATGTCAGCATAGATGTCACACAGTCGCTCCAGCGCAAAAACATCTGCTACCGTTAACACCCCCATGCCATCGAGCAGTACGGTCATTCGCCCCCAGGCTGTTTTACCCCAATCAGAAAGGTGAGCCGGAGGGCTGGGAATTTCACGTAATGGTTGTGGCTCTTTATCATTAAGTTTGCGTTTGCCCGGATTACCGGTCACCACTTTGAGGTGGGTCGGTTTCGGGCGTCGTCCTGCCATCGGAACCTCCCAGAAAAAAACTTTTCATTTCGCGGTTGTGCACAAAAATGACGGTGGTCGGTGTTCAAGAGCCCGCCCTATGACTCTCGACCCGCCCTCCCCTTCATGATGTTGAGAATCGTTATCATTTGTCTCTTTTGATATTCATTCTCATTTGAACCAATGCGAATTGCTATCCAGCGGTAAGCCATCCTCAGTACATCCGATGACCTTCCCACTCTTCTCCATTCGCTGCTTGGTTGAGTTGTGGTGTGGGTTACACAGCCCTTGCCAATTCTTTTTATCCCAGAACAAGCGCTGTGCAGTCGCCATTTCCGCAGGCGTCTTGGCATCATGCATCTTGTGAGGTTTGATGTGGTCAACAACCACGGCTGGCTCATATCGGCCAGCATCACGGCACATCACACAGAGCGGGTTAGTGCGGAGATATTCAAGCCGTGAGCGCTGCCACTTGCTGCCATAAGGTTTTAGTTTGCTCATAGCTAGCACCTTGTTGTAAGGATTGTAGAAACAAAAAGCCCCAGCAGATGCCAGGGCTAGAATGGAAGTAAGTATGAATCTAATCTTGTTTCAGCCTTGCGTATATCCAAACACTAACAGTGTTCTTACCATTGATTCCATGGAACATAAGCTTATGCTCATACCATTCGATCTCACCATCCTCTTCTCGTATTACGGATAGCGTTTTCTCTATGTCATCCTTTATGACATTAAAAAAATCATTACTGAGATTAGCATCATAAAGAGTACGCTCATATACCCCAACCCCACGCTCTGATTTTTTCACTGTCATCTAATTCCCGAGGATAAGCTGAATAATTGCAATAAGAGGATTACATTATCACAGGCACTCAGTGAATGCCTGCTGTAATGCCTTAACCTTCAATCACTGCGCCAGCAGGAATGTCATCAGCGTTTACACAGAACACTGGCATACCAGGTGATCGCTCATCTTCCACCGCAACGATATCATCTTCATCAAACCACTTTTCCTGCGCACGACCATCAGCCGCTTTGTAATGCACCTGATAGCCGTTGATGTGCCCTGAATACTCAGCGCGACCTTTTACATGGCCTACTTCGCCACTAATTCCGATTTCTACAACCTGATTAAGCTGAAACTTAAAAGACATTTTTACTCTCCGGTTATTGCGCCGTAGGCACGTTCACACGTCATTCCTGCTCTGTAAGCTGCGTCAGCCTCTGCTGCATACTCTCCCGCCGCTTTGTCAGATTCGCTAAGCAGCTCGGCAAGCAGTATTGCGGCCTCGGATTTTGCCGCGCTTGCTGCGACAACTGAGGAAATGCGGCCGGTTTCACTTGCTGCCAATTGCCGTTTGAGTTTTCCGATTGCTGACTGCAACCCGACAGCAGCAGACTGAGCGTTAACAGCATCAGTCTGCGCTTGTTCAATTTCACGCTGCGCATTAGTCGATATCGCATTGATCGCTTCCTGTCTGCGTCGTTCTTCCTGACGCTCATCAGATTGACGTTTTGCCAGCGCCTCAGCATCTGCTGTATTGCGCTGGTCCCACTTGTGTTGCCACGCAGCATTGGCATCATCCTGACCGGCTGTATATCGCCAGTGCGAGAATCCCAATATTAAAAAAGCCACCAGCACTACGAGCGCCAATGGCTTCCAGTATTTCAGTAGCAAGCTCGTCATGACAGAAACAGAGCACGCTCCGCCTCACGACGTCGAGTAAGCCCGGCTAGTTCTTTTCCACCAGCACGATTCCATTTCAGAAACTCGGCAGCAGCGCCAGATATATCATCGCCATTCAGCTTTTTCAGTAGCGTCGATGTAGAGAGCGAGCGATTACCCAGGTTGTACGCAAACGATACCAGCGCATCAAACTGATTCTGATTGATGCTCACCTTCGCCAGTTGGTTCACCGCCTGCTCGTACTGCACAACGCCAGTTTTTAGTAGCCGATCGGCAGTAACTGCATCTATCGTCATTCCGCGACGGATAGGTTTTCCATCGACCGGCTGCGTCCACCCATAGCCAATTGTCCACACGCCCACGCTGTCTTGGTACGCTGACAGTTCGCAACCCTCAAACTGTTTAATCAGATTGATTCCGTTAGCGCTGATCTGCATTGTCTACCCCCGCTCCAGTTTTGTTACCGACTACGCGACGCAAAATAGAGCTGATGTAATCAATACCGAGAAAGCCGATGAACACGCTGCCCATTGATGCCAGGCTTGAATCCCAACCCAGCGCTGACAGCCCATCATTGATGTAATAAGCCACCAGTGAGCACATAGCAGCATCAAGCAATCGCCGTGACCAACTGTCGCGGCCAACGTATGCTGCTCGCAAAAGTGCCATGATTGCGGCAGCAACTGAGTAACCGACTTCTTTCTGTGTAAACCACGCAATAATTTGCGCCCACATGTCGGGGTTTTTGTCTGGCATCTTCATAGTCTCCACCTCCCGTTTGGTCGGCGCTGTGTGTGATTAAAAAAGGTGAAAATAAATGTTGTATCATAACCGATTATCGGTTATATTGAATTCATCGAAACGAGATTGAGGGATTCAAAATGAAACTGTTCCACGGCTCATACAGCAACGTAGCTCCAGTAATCAAAGTTGGCGCTTTTGCGATGTCAGGCGACAACGTTTTTGATGGTATCTTCGCTAGTGCTGATTTTGATGCTGCGGATTCTCACGGAAGCTTCGTTCATGCATACAACGTGGAAAATATCACCGACAGTTCAGCTCTGAATGCCCGTATTGATGAAGTAATTGAGTTTCTGAGCAGCGAAATTGAAGCCGATGAGGAAACTATCGAAGAAATTGCGAACGCCATCGCTGATGATGAGTGTGATGATTCATTCGCTGAATTTCTGTCCCCTCGCTCTGCAACTGAAGACGCAGGCTGGGAAATGCAACGCCTGCGTGGTCGCGTAGCTGCTCACCTCGGTTTCGATGCCGTAGAAATGGACGACGAGCACGGCACTAGCTATCTCATCGTTAATCCTGCAATCATCGCGGAGTAAATCATGCTATTGATCGAATACATCAATCTGTATTTCGGCGGCAATCAAGCCGCCTTTGCCCGTCATATGGGTGTGCGCCCACAAAAAGTTCAGGACTGGCTTAATGCAGAATGGATCGTCGTTGACAGCAAGCTTTGCTCTGTGCGCCGCGAGATTCCGACGATAAAATAAGAAGCACCCTCTTACTGCCGCGCAGGCAGCTTCATTTAAAATAGAGGGCGCTATGAACATCACAAACTACATTGCCCCAGCTCTAATCGGCTGGGCGAATCACTCATTTAAACGGGTTTCAACGTGGATCACTGTGTATGAGTCAATCATTACAGCTAAGCCATTCGATGAAAAAACTCGTCGCAACAAACTTACAATGCTTCGCACAATAAATTCACTGATCGGCAATATCCCAATGCGCAGCGTTCAGCCACAACATATCGTTACCGTGCTGAGTTTTTATATTGAGCAAAACAAAAACAGGTCAGCGCAAATATGCCATTTTCTTCTTACCGATCTATTCAGAGAAGCTGAGTACAACGGCTGGGTTTATAAAAACCCGGTGACGTCAGTGCTAAAACCCGAGGCGCTGGTAAGGCGGGAAAAACTAACACTTTCAGAATGGCGCAGCATCTATAACGCAGCGCTCTGTGTCTGCCCCGTCTATTTTCATCATGCAATGCGACTGGCCATCGTCACCGCCCAACGTAGACGGGATATTTCCGACATGACGCGCGCACAAGTTTTCGATGAACATTTACACATCGAACAGCAAAAAACAGGAGCGAAAATAGCGATCCCGACAGCATTAACGCTTGAGATTGCTGAAATATCACTACGGGACGCTCTCAATGATTGTCCGGGAAGTAGCTACATGCTCCATTCGCGCAGAATATCGCCGCACTCACTAACAACGTGGTTTCAGATTGCGCGTGATACCGCATTTGAAAAAGAACACTGGACGGGAGCGCCGCCAACGTTTCACGAACAGCGTTCATTAGCTGAGCGACTCTATCGTGATCAGGGAATTGATACGCGAAGATTGCTGGGCCACAAATACCAACGCACAACCGATCAATACAATAATGATTACGGAAAGGAATGGCGGCGGCTAGTCATCTAGCTCGATCACATCCTGACGTTCCGTCATGAAGTCAGCATCAGCGCTTTCTTCTTGTAGGAACGAATGCCAGTCGCAGGGTTGTTGTGTGTTTTCATCGCTCATGCAACCCCCCTCGGTTCCATAAAGAAACCCGCACTGATAGCGGGTTTCTTGTTTTTTGTTGCCGCCAATTAAATTTATGGCAGCATATCAAATCAACGTTAAATTTAGCTTAATTTGTTCGGTTTTGCAATGATTGCGCGTCGATTTGTTTTAAACGTGATTCATTTCTCTTTTTAATAATTGTGTTAAGTGAGTCGCTATCTAACTCGGAAACTATCTCAGTTAAACCGTCCCAGTGATTCTTGTAATTCTCTGACCACGTCGAGCGGCTAACGCCTGACAATTTCGCTAATTCACTATCGTTATACTCGCGAGAAACGAATACGCAGCCGCATGTTGCTGCGTAGCGCTGAACAACCAGCCAGATGAGTGATTCAATACGGCGGCGTACTTTATCTGTAGTTTTCTTCCATGTCAGAGTTGGCTTGTATTCGTTCCAAACGTGCAGGCAGATTGCTTTCTGATACTCATAGTTCAAGTCGTTGCCGTAGCAGTAACGAACCCATGCCGTATGATGTGGTTCTAATTCATTGACAGCACGACGCCATGACGCTGTTCCATATGTGATGGGGTCAATCGGTGGAGCGGGTCTTTTTCTGCTTCGGGTTTCAGGGCAGTGCATCGCGTCTGTTGTGGCACAAACATTACGGTCGTCTAGAGCAACGACTCGCTTACGCTGGCGCGGGTATTTTGTCGTTCTGATAGCCCCTACGCCTGCCCCGCTTGTGCTGGTTCTCTGTATGTCAGCTAGTGCTGTACTCACACAGCCGCGCAGGTATTCCAAATATTGCTGGTTCATCGTTATGCCCTCTTCCGATCGATAACTATCGCGCCGATGCCCAGCGCATAATCTAGAAAACGGAACAACAGCCCTATCTGACTGCCGTGCTCCGCCTCCCATGCGTTCATGTCTCTGTGTAGTGAGTCGTGGCAGATGCGGCACAGCGGGATAACAAACAGGTCGTGTGCCTTTGTTCCCATGCCGCCTTGTCCGTGACCAATAATGTGGTGCGGGTCGTCTGAGCGTTCGCCACATGCGCAGCACGCCTGCATTTTTACCCATCGTGTGTATTTTTCGTGTTCCCAGCGTTTCAGCTTTGGACGTAGCATGAAGCCCGCCGCAGGCTCTGAATCAATAGCCAGCTTCAGGATGGGTTGGATTTTCCCGACGCGGTTTTCGATAATCTCTTTCGCCGGGACTACATGCTCACAAATGAGGTCACGTTCATTCTGTGGGCCTGGCTGTTCTGTGATAATCGGCATACGAAGTGCGGCGCGGATTGCGTCACGCGGGAGTAAATCTGAAACATTGTGCAGAATAGACCACCAGCTAATCTCCGGTTCTGTCATCTGGTGACCTTCGGGAAATAAAAACCAATGACGAGCCGAATAGACGACATAGTTAGCAATATTTTGTGCTACGTGGACTCGAACCATATCAGGATTTTCACGTAGCTCATTATCGTGATGCCAGCACAAGCGGATCGCACCAATGCCATTTTCAAGAATTGTTATCTCTTCGTGGTGATAGTCACCGTGCCACTGACAACCAATTCCCTGTTTCAGCCATGCCACCAGCGCATTTTTTCCACCAGCAGCGTTAAAAACCCTCTCATGCGTCAGAAAACCCATCCACTTTTCGTTAATCAATGGCTGTTCTGTTTGCAGTACGCCGGATGGTTTGTCTTTCATGTCGTGCGTAGCAGAGGCCACAACAATCCGCTGACGGAACAGAGACAACTTGTCGCGACCAGGCCGCAGGATGACTTGCCCCAGTTCAGGGACAACAACAGGATTCAGCAGCATTCTCATTGAACACCGCCGCGATGAAATGTTTGTTCGTAAACGTCGCGCCCTTCTGTCAGCAGGTCGTTGAAATCCCCGCTTTTAGGCCAACGGACAGATACACGCTGAATGTCGTTTTTTGCCTTCAAGTTCGCCTCAGCACACGCGAACGCAGCCGCGTGGCCCGTTGCGTTGTTGTCCATGTCAGCAAAAATAATCAAGTGCGTTACACCACGAGGGGCAAGGAACTTCTTCATGAAGGCTGAATTCATCACTGACCATGTGTTACAGCCTGTGATTTGATGGCATGACAGCGCGTTTTCGATGCCCTCTGAGATACCCAGCGTTGTTGCGACTGGGAACATGCGAATTGCAACTGATCGGGCATGCTCAAGATAGCTTTCCGATTGCAGCTTCATCAGACGTTTCTGTGATTGTCCTATGTCTGCTTTTTTATCGCCGTCCAACAACGTGCGGTGCAGATAGCACAGATTCCCTTTATCGTCGGTAGCGAGTGAGTAAATGGCCTGGAATATTTCCCCCATCGCTCGCTGACTATCGCAGTAACGGATAGCGTCACTGGGTAGGTTTGTTATGCCACGATTAAACAGATACTGAGCGGCTGGCGTTCCACGCAGATGTGCCAGCGTAGGAAATTTGCGGATAACTTTTTCACGATGAGCCTGCGGGGCGCTTTTCGGCGCTGGGGCTTGTTGTTCGTCACGGACGTAAACATTACCGATTAAGCGATCGACTTCAGGTGCCAGCGTGGCGAAATCTTTCCCCGTTGAGTGAGTCAGTAATGACCAGCCGTCACCAGAGCCGCAGACACATACCCACGTTCCAGCGCCTTCTTTATCATCAATGCGCAGCTTTCCTTTCTTGCCGCACATAGGACATTCGCCCTTGAAATGGTTTTTCCCTGTAACAGGAGGTAATCCGTAGTACTCAAAAATCTGAGGCCATTTGCCAATAGCCGCTTGTGACGTTTTCATGCTGCTTTTCCTTCTGATTTGGCTTGGCCTTTTGCGTAGGCAATGCGTAGTGATTTGATGTAGTTCATGACTTCCGGTGAAGTCTCTTGAGGGGTGCGGTGCAGGTCTTTGGGCCAGACACCAAATTTCTTGCGGTATGTGTGAGAGCACCAACCGTCACTGACGGGTTTTCCCTGCGTGCTGCGGATGCGCTGATAGAACAGAATCTGTGACCACCACGCCTGTTTCATTTCAGCGGTGTGTTTTTCTTTCGTCTTACTGACTTTGGCTAGGCCACGGCTGCGGTCGGTTTCCACGTCTTCACCAGACAGGGGCTTAAATCCGCATTTAGGGCAGATATAAATTCCGGCAGGCTTCACGAAATGGCAGGATGGGCACTCCTTCGGCAAGCGCTCTGCCTGGTCTGGTTTTGACGTGTTAACTGGTGCATCTTCCATACCGTCAGAGCTGGATAGCAGACCGTCATACTCAATGTCGTCTGGATAACCCAATTTATGAACCGTGCCGGAGTGATCGAATATCAGGCAGTGGTCTTTGTCTGGGGCAGAACGGAGGCCGCGCCCTAGGCACTGAATCCAGCGAATCTCTGATTTTGTGGGGCGAGCGTAGATGATGCAGCGCACGTCACTGTCAAACCCAGCAACCAACACACCGACGTTAACGATAACTTTCGTGATGCCTTGCTCAAATCTGCGAATGGTTAGCTGGCGTTCGTCGTGCGGGGTTTTTGCCGTCATGATTTCAGCCGACACGCCCAGGCGGTTAAATTCAATTGCCACGAAATTGGCATGAGCCACATCGACACAGAAACATACCGTTTGGCGGTTTTGACCGTTCTCCAGCCAGTTCTGAACGATGTCGGCAGTCAGCTTGGCGTCACTCATGACGTGAGATAACTGGGTTTCGTTGTAGTCAGAACCGTAATCGCTATTACTGACGGTTTTAATCTTGCTCAGGTCAGGTGTTGATGGGGCGTAAAATTCGTATTTGCTCAGTGCGCCGATTTCGATCAGTTCTTTCATCGTCGTCGGCTTGATCAACTTCTGATAGTAATTACCGAGGAATTTAGCGAATGGCGTACCGGACAACCCGATCACTTTCGTCGCAGTGTTCTTTGTCAGATGATCTATGGTTTTCAGAATCGTTTTGCGCTTCAGATGTGCTTCATCGATAAACAGCAGGTCGATATTGTCGGGGAATTCACGACGAATCAGCGTATCAGCGGACGCTATCTGAATCAGACGCGTCGGGTCATACGCCGGATGATCACACCATACGTAACCGATCTCTTCCGCAGGCAGGCCGTATTCAACAAAACGCGTTGCCGTTTGGTCTAACAGCACAGTGTACGGAGCCACAAACATTACGCGCAGATTGCGGGAAATCAGGCCGTCAGTGATGAATGCCGCCAGTCCGGTTTTGCCGCTGCCCACCGGGCTGTAAATCATGAAGCTGGCATAAGTCTTCCAGTTTGCTCGCAGTGCGTTCAATCCACGTCCCTGCGCTAAATTTGGCGTAATGTTCAGCATTTTCTGTTTTTCACTCCGCTACTGTATAAATAAACATGTCCGGCAATTCACTGATCGATCCCTTTAGATCATCTCTCTTTGGTAGTGCCTTCCCTTCCCTCACACCCTGCCCCGATCTCCCCCCTTTCCCCCCTCTTACCCCTTCCCTCTCCCCCGCATAAAAAAACACCAGATGAAAAATTCATGCTGCAATCCTCGCGTCTTGTGCCAGTGGCGGCGGTGATGCAAATCCCTGACTGGCCCGTGAATACCGCTCGACGTACAACCGCAGGCGTGTGTTTGCTGCGTATCGGCCTGCGTTTTCCTGACGGAACGAAACCGGTTCAGCGTCGTGGGCTTCGCGGTATGCATCCGCGTAGGCATACGCGATTTTCTCCCGCTGCACGCGGGGTAACTTTCCCAACATTTCCTGAATCCAAGCGGCATCCTCGCGGCAATACACGGATGGCATAACAGGTTTCACATAGTTGAATGTGTCCATCTGGCACCTCTATAAATCAAATAGTTGTGTGATTAAGGCAGATGGCCATCTGAGTTATTCTCGTTTGACGCGGTGGCGACCAAACAGCGAGAGGATTGAACGGATTTCGGCTTCACGTGCAGCCAGATGCTTGTTATGCAGGCTCATGATTTCCCGTGATTCGTCTTCATCAATCACGCCGTCTTCAATCGCCTTCTGAATCATCTGATCGACTTGCCCGCGCTGGGCAGCGGTGTGCACAGAGCGGCTGTACAGCTCAACACGATCAAGGTCATCAAACGTAGGAACATCCACCAGCAATGCGCCGCGACGTTGCGCGAAATATTCGGCCAGCAGTGATGTGCCGGAAATGTCTTCCATCGCTTCCAGTTCATGAAGCTCAAAAAAACGACAACCGTTTTTCTCGTAAAGATTGTTGTTGAACTGCATCAGCGACATGCCCAGCGCACCAGACATTGCAGAACGTCCACCCGGGTACGCCTTGCACATCGCTTTTATCGTTTCTTTGATGTCTACCATCACGGTTTACCTTTGGTAGTTACTGTTACGCTGCTGACGAGTTAATCTTTCCGCACGGAAACGGACGTAACTCTTCCGCTTCAACACTGCCGTCTGGCAGGTGGGTAACAAATATTTTTCGGCCAGTTCGGACGGCCTTACTGATTGCGGTCTGGTGAACACCGATTGCATCAGCAGCTTTCGCTTGACCGTTCTCCCTGACGAAATCAGCGAGAGTTTGTTTCTGCATTTTTGGGCTCCTGAACTCACTTACAAATTAATAATACCGAAAGTATTAAATAAATCAATACTTGCGGTATTTCATTTTTTAATAACTACGGTATTAGAATTCAAGGATGGAAAAGAAGAAGCCACTGACCACGGAACAGCTAGAGGATGCTAAGCGTCTTAAGGCTTTGTACGAGTCGAAGAAAAAGTCATTAGGCGTGACCCAGCAGCAAATAGCCGATGAGTTAGATATTACTCAGGGAGCTGTGGGTCATTACCTGAACGGAAGAAATGCACTAAACGTTGCTGTTGCATCAATTTTTGCAAAAACCCTACAGGTTCCAATATCTGATTTCAGCCCAGCACTGGCATCAGATGCATCATCATATGCATCTACAGCTGACGCGAACGTCACATATGCCGGCCCCTATGAACCTGGCGCAGGTAGAAGTTATCCAGTAATAAGTCTGGTGAAGGCTGGCGCATGGGATGATGCAGATGAATTACTAACACTCGATCAAATTGATGAATGGTATGAGTCTGACGTAAAGATTATGGGGCAAGCATTCTGGTTGCGCGTTGAAGGGGTATCAATGACAGCCCCAACAGGAATAAGCGTTCCTGATGGGACGCTGGTTTTGTTTGATACCGGACGTGAAGCCGTTAACGGAAATTTGGTGGTTGCTAAACTAGATAGCGATAACAAAGCAACATTCAAGCAGTATCTTGAGGATTCAGGAATAAGGATGCTTAAGGCACTTAACCCTGTATGGCCACCAATACAGATAAACGGAAATTGCAGAATCATCGCTGTAGCTGTTCAAACTATGATGAGGTTGGTTTAATGGCAAGTGAGCATGGCTTTGAATTGATCAATCTAAACAATTTAATTTTATACTTCTCTCATAAAGGTGTCGCGCTTCATTGCCCCCTTTGTGGCTCATCTGATTTATCTGTACAACAGGTAAGCGCAAACGTAGGAATGCATATAGGTATGCGGCTTGGTTCCTATGTGAATGTATTTAAAAAAGAAAGTATATATTCACCTAACGCGGATCAATATTATCTTTCCATGGTCTGTAAAAAATGTAGCAACACAATAAACATAGACGCCTTGCCTATATTGGCATGGGTGAAGGAAAATACGGCGGTCGCAATAGGTGAAAAAAATGCCAACACCTGATAACGTAATACCATTCAATGGTGATATTCCTACTGGCGGCGGCGGAGGTGATGACATGCTTGAAGTAAGAGTTGCAAAACTTGAAGCCAATGTCGAAGACATTAAAGCAAACCTTGCAGAGGCCAGAGCTGATATCCGCTCTCTGCGAGAAAGCTCGGCGAAAACGTCTCGCGATGTCGCAGTGATTCTACAGAAGCAGCTTGATATAGATGAAAAACTATCTAAAAAACCGAGCGTTAGTGATATGACTGCGGCAATTACATCCGCAGTAAATAAGCAGATCATCTGGACAATAGTTACTGCGATAAGTGTCGCCGGCCTATCACTGGCAGCAGCAAGATTACTTTTCTAAATCCCTAAAGCACAGATGACCTTATCCCGCTACGGCGGGATTTTTTTCGCCCGTAGTTTATGCGGCGCACAATCAAACCGTACCCATCTAAAAAATAAATTCACTTTAAAAACAACATAATATTATCTGCGGTATTTATTTTAATACCTTAAGTATTGCTATAATTTAATACCTGCGGTACTTTTAATCACAGAGAACGTGACCGCTTAGACCCCCAGTACTGCAAAACTGGGGCGAGTGCGAGGGGTGCAGGGGTAGTGAGAGCTACGTCGTGACCAGAGCAAAGGAGAAGTAAACAACTACAGGAGATAAGCCAATGCACAACTAACGCGGATAGACCGCAATCAATACCTGATTGATCTCAGGTGGCGCGACGACGGTGTTACAGGTCGGGTTCCCACGGCGACGTAGTGAGGGAAAGGAGGCGTAATGCATCACTTAGTTACGGGTGGCGTCCGATTTAACGCGTAAGCAGCCTAAAAATTAGCGGATTTACCCTGCCTCAGCCAGTTCTGGGAGGTAGGCATAAAACCACTGAATGAGAATAAAGCGATGACAACTGAAAGGTTTGTACCGGATGAGAAAACATTACGTGATCTGGCTGTGCTGAATCATCTGTTAAGCAAGCCAACAGGTAATGCTGAAAGAGATGCGAAAAATGCGGCACAGGTTCAACGATACCGTGCCGCTATTCGTGAAGGGAAGATTATTTACCTATCTGCCCTTCCTGATTGTGACATCGTTCAACAAGCGCGATCAGAGCTTGCGCAGGCCGCGAGGCTTTCCTAAGACCTGACATAGCAGATCGTGAAGCCTCTCAAGCTCCTCTCTTGACGCTAACCATGCTTCAGTCATTTCAAGCTCGCTTGCAGGTATTTTTTCGCCGTCTTTGCCTGCGGGCTGGACATGGCTGCACATTTCATACAATCCATCGATATCACTTTGAACAATGTGTGTAGCGAAATAACGCTTCAGGGTTGTTGACATTTTATCCTCCTTGCTGCTGGGGCTAAGAGGATAGCACGGCTGGGCGTGGGTAAATATCCCAGCACATCAAGCGAGGCTTCATACCCTGCGCCCACAATCATTACGGGCGCATGAATGAAATATCTACCACCAGCAGTTGAGGTCATTATGAAAATCAACAAAAAGAAACTTAATGAAGCACGCGAAATTGCTAAACAAGCAGTCGCACTGCACTGCAACGCAAGATGGTGGTTGGCGATGAATCACCTTAAACGAGCGTATGGACGCATCAGCACAGTAATTTAAACCACCAGCAATTCTCTAATTATCTAAACAAACGAGGTAACAAATGAATATCAATGAAATGACTATCGGACAGGCTAAAGAATTGGCGGCACTGTTCGGCGGCGTTAAGTCTGAATCATCATCCCCCATCGAAAATGGCGCTCGCTATATCGTCACACTGCAACGTGGTTGGATTGTGGTTGGTGATGTAACCAAATCTGGCGATTACCTCAGTATCACTAACGCCTCTGTTATTGAGCGCTGGGGAACCTCTGAGGGTTTGGGTCAACTGGCAATATCAGGACCCACTGATGATACGCGACTACGTAAAACATCAGACCTGCTCACTCATGAATTGACCGTTATTCACCTGATGCGCGTTCAAAATAACAAATTGTGAGGTCATAAATGGCGATCAAAATCTGTGACGCCGAATCTGTGACGCTAACAGCTACGCGATCGGGCTACGGCAACGGCGACGGCAACGGCGACGGCGACGGCTACGGCAACGGCGACGGCAACGGCGACGGCTACGGCTACGGCGACGGCTACGGCAACGGCGACGGCAACGGCGACGGCTACGGCTACGGCGACGGCTACGGCAACGGCTACGGCAACGGCAACGGCTAATCTTATAATCCCCCAATTTCGCCTTCACCAGGGCATAACCGGGCGCGGCTTCGCGTCGCCGGATTCGTAACCGGCACACAACAGGTAAGGGCATTGACGGTTTTTCACCTCGGCATTCCATTTGAACGAGTGCCGTGGCCAGATGTGCCCTTTCCGTTGTGGTAATACCGCCGCAACACCCTTGTATCTCTTGGCGGTCAACCGATCTTCTAACCAACTTACGGAGGCGAAGATAGTGTTCCGAGTGCGGTTGATCGCCCCTTTTACAGAGAGAAATAACCATGTCTGAAAATGCTGAAAGTAAATGCACTAATTTCAGCCAACAGATCGCCTACATCAATAAAGGCACTCTGGATGCTGAACTAACCGAAACGCTCGCAATGATTATTCAAGCTGTTCGGGAAACCCGCAAAAAAGGCTCCGTGACACTGACACTGAGCGTAGAAATGCTGAACACTCGTACAGACGATCAGATGAAAGTGACGCCGGACATCAAATTCAACAAACCAAAATTGGACTTGGCCGATACCGTCATGTTTTCTACGGCGGATGGCGACCTGCTACGCGATGACCCTGACCAAGTGCAGTTGGATTTAAAGGTTATCGAAACAAAAAGTAATGCCGCGCCAATCAGGCTGCAATCCAACAGCTAATTTCCTCAATTAGCCCTCCCCCTTCAAAAAGGAAAAACCTCATGTCATCACAAGTTGTTGACGGCTCTGCCGTGTCTGAAATTCGTAATCTGGCTATTACAGCACACACCCCAAATACCTACATTCCGACCGCTGTAGTGCCGGATAATCACTCTGTTGAGTCACTTGAAGATTATCAGTTAACCCCTTCCCTGATTCGTCAGAACGTTAATCTGATCTCCATTTCATCACTCATCGCCTACGTTAAAAAATACGAAGACCCGCGCACGGCAATTTTTGCTGATAACACCAAAACGAAGGTAGTTGCCGTTCTGGATTATCACAAATCCCCAGACCTGCCGGAATGGGGAAAACATAAGGCTGTCTACGATTGCCCATTCTCGAAAGAGTGGCTGGTGTGGACTGTATTCGACGGTAAAGCGCGGACGCAGATCGATTTCGGTGAATTTATCGAAAACCATATCAGCGACATTGCAGCGGTCAGCGATACCTACGCTGGGCCGTCTGGTGTAGAACTGCTCGAAATGGTTCTGGCATTCCAGGAAACACGCAAGTCTGAGTTCAAGTCTGTTAAACGCCTGCATGACGGTACAACGCAGTTTGCGTATTCAGATGACAAATCAGGCGGCGGCAATACTCAATTGCCGGAAAAAATCAGTCTCGCTATCGCGCCGTTCCACAATGGCAACACTTATCAGGTTGATGCCCGATTCCGCTACCGCATTAAAGAAGGTCAGTTAATTCTTTGGTACGAGCTGATCGACCCTGAAAAGATCGTCGAACACGCATTCAGTGAAATCGTTACTGAACTGCAAACCGCATTCGAAAACGTCCCGATTTACGAAGGTTCTATCTAACCCACCCTAAGTAAGTGAATCCTTATGCGCGGCCTGTGCTGCGCATAGTGAAGCATTTACCCGACACAGGAATGAATAATATGGCGACATTAAATCAACGCTATGCCAGCAAAGAAACTGGTATCACGGTTAGAAAAACCCACCTCGTCCCAATCTCCGAAATTTATGCCGAGGACGGGTATAACGTCCGAGAACTGGACCCAGCACACGTAACTGAGTTCAAAGATGCGTTTATTGCTGGGGAATATATTCCGCCGTTAGCTGTAGAAGTTACTGAGCACGGCGTTAAGGTGATTGACGGTCACCACCGTTTTGCTGGCGCTAAAGCAGCAAATGCAGCTGGTCATGAAATTCTACGGCTTGAATGTAAGGATTTCGTCGGGACAGAAGCCGATAAAATCGCGTTCATGGTTACCAGCTCTCAAGGGCTGGCGCTAACACCACTGGAGCGTGGGGCGGCATATCACCGCTTATATAATCAGGGCTGGTCAAACGCTCAGATTGCAGCAAAAGTGAAGCGGTCTGAATCCGACATTATTCAGCACCTTCAGTTACATCAAGACTGCTCACCGTATTTAAAAAGCCTCGTCCACTCTGGCTCTCTGAATTACGCGCTAGCTATCGATATCAATCGCGAGCACGGTGTTTATGCCGATAAAGTGGCATCCGCTTTAATGGAGAAGGCGGAAGCTGCTGGCAAAAAGAAAATAACAAAATCCATCGCTAAGCCGCAATTTCCAGCAGCAAAAATCAAACGGCTCATCGAGCTAATTTATAGGTCTGCTCCAATAGTTAGTGAGGGGAGTAGCAGGGATTATTTGCTCCTGCCTGTAGGTGTTAAAGATGAAGTGGTGCGCATTCTGGACGAGTTTAAAAAATACAGCGAGGGCGAGAATGCAACTGAACATCAGCCAGAATAAAGCACCCCTCTGGATTTCAGAAAAGGCAACCGTCCTTTTAAAGCAAGTAAGCTCTGGTCGAGTTATTCCCCACCGCACTCACGGTAAAAAATATCAGACGTTACGAGTTAATAAACGCTGGCGTCTGTTGTGTCGTGATGGCACGAGTTGGGAGCTACTCACTCACAACGATTACAACAACCTGATCGACAAATAACGAGCCTCGCCACCAGCGAGGCTTTTTTATTGGAGGTTTTATGCGTCACATCATCAGGGGTGAATTAACCCCAGCAGAACGCGAAGCGGCTATCGAAGCCCTTAACAGCCACCAGCAGCGATACGGCAATTACGCTAGACCGAAAACTAGTTCTACATACCGCGTAAAAATAGATGGTCGTATTGTTCCCGTTGAGATCGTCAATAGAAACGCCTCTTACGTCGCTACTGTAATGAACGGTCATCGTTCTCTGCAAAAGATGTGCGGGGTACCAGCATGATTACACAGCGCCAAATGGAAATATTGCAGCACACGCTGGGAATTAACGAATCGCGCAGAGAGCCATACCGTAATTATTACGTTGCGGGGCCACAGCATTATGCAAACAACGATTTGGAAACTCTCATCAGCGCTGGAATGATGACCAAATCACCAGCCCCTAAATTCTGCCGTGATGGCGATGTTGTTTATTCATGTACTGATGTTGGTCGTGATGTCGCTATATCCTCCCTTCCTCCTCCACCTAAACCGACACGTTATAGCGAATATTTGGATGCCGATTCATGCATGTCGTTCAGTGAATGGCTGCTTGGTTGTAAAACACCAGAAATTGAATATCGCAGTGATGGCAAGTGCCGGATGTTTCGCAAATCGTATGACTCTGCTTATGGCTATGCACGGCGTGAAATAGAGGGCGAGTGGAGTGATACCAAAAAAGCAGCAAAGGCCAGCTACAAAGAAGCGCTGAATTGGAAACGCAACTGCGCGGAGGTGGGGTGTGAGTGAATTAATTAAACCGACAAAGAAAGGCCGGCACGACGGCATTGTTGAATATCTAACGTCAGACGATTGCCGCTTTCTGGTTATGCGCGGTGATCACACTGAGGCTGACATTATTCAGGCCGCTGTAAACCAAAACATTATTGATAGCGATTATGCAGAGGCTTGGTCTCGCGCTGCTCGATATTACCAGTCTTGGTACAAAACAAGCCCTCTTGGTGGGCAGGAAGGTTACGCAAACTGGCATCATCCGCGCGATACGCCGTGTCGTGGTGCTTATTTCGCATCAACGCTCTGCTGGGATTAAGGACTAAATAACATGAATACTTTGACGAATGAGGTAGGGGCCGAAAAAATCAGCTCCACCAGCAAAGGCGATACTTTCGAAGTATGGTTAGGGGCCAATAGATACCATTACCGTACTGACGGGTATGTGCGGCTAATGAAAGAAGGGCAAAATCACGCATACCCCGCGCGTGTTCCGAGCGATTCCATTAAGGCAGCGTTGGCCTATATCGTAGCGGCGGAAAAGCGCGCTGACGCAGCAGAATCACAACTGGCAGAGCTGCGGGGGCAAGAGCCTGTCGAGTACAAAATTGTCGATCCGTTTGGTGAAATCACTCTGCGCTGCGAAAAATGCGAAGCGGATATGTATTCGGAAATGGATACGTGGTCAGTTACACCACTCTATGCCGCACCCGTTCCACTAGTCGCAAGTCAGCCAAGCGAAATGCGCGAAACGCTGTACAGAATTGCCAATCATATCGCGAGTGCAAAAGGTGGAATGCCGGAAGAATGGCATGATTGGGCTGATGAACTTGAAACCGATATCCGCCGCGTTTCGTATGCAGCAAGCCAGACAGTGAACAGTGAGACGATAGAATGCTGGTCATGCAAAAAGGCGCTGACACTACAGCAACGCTTAGAGGCTGATGGCATGTGTCCACACTGCGATGCGGAAATTGAATTGGAGAGCGACGCATCAGCAAGCCAGCCGATTAAGGCTGAAATTTACGAGTTAGTTGCACAGGCATGGAAACTGATACCGCAGAGCGATGATTTAGCTACCGCAGCATGGCATTCTGCCGCCTCCGTTTTTCTGCGTGGCTATCCGCGAAACCTGACGTGCCAGCCGTCCTATCGTGACGGCATCGAAGCCGCTGCTAATTGGATAGATACGCAGCGCGAGGCATTCGATAACGAGCACGGATGGCATGACCCTGATACTGGCACGTTTGAGTTCGGCAACGATGCCCAACTGGAGCATTCCAGCACGTTAGCAGAGTTGTCCAAAGGTATCCGATCACTGCATCCAAGTGCAAGCCAGCCTTACACGGTGCCAGATGAGCGCGCAGCCTATGAAGTGTTTATCGCTAAGCGTCTGGGTGACAGCATCGACACACGGCGCGCCAAGAATGGAGACCCCGAAAACCCCGATTATATGGCGTGGGATATGACTGTTGGCTGGATTTCATGGCAGGGGCGCGCCGCGATGCTCCAGACTCCTTCCGTTCAGCCAGCAGTCGTAACAGCAGAACACCGGCGTGTTATCGGGTTGCTGCTAGAGGTTTGCGGGGCTGCGTTCGAGCTCGCTGATGATGCCATACATCAAGCGAAATATGTTTCAGCTATCTGGCAGCGACTACTGGCACCCCACCAGCAATAGGGAGCGCGAATGAACACAATGTTTTTACTGATGGCTGAATTTAATACAGCGACAATCCCGCTATCATCTATTGCTGAACGATACCTGGGAATGAAGCCAGCTACAGCAGATAAGAAAGCTGGGGCGGGTGACCTTCCCATTCCCACGTTCAGATTAGGAGACACGCAAAAAGCCCCGAGAATGGTTCACGTTAAAGACTTGGCTGATTTTATCGACAGTCGGAGAATTGAGGCGCAAAGAGAATTGCGCCACTGTTCATCATGAGCGTTGCTTTTTCAGTTCGTCAAACCTTTCATGCAGGTTTTTGGGGTAAAGCTCCCTATAAACCTGCCAGAGCACATTCAAAGATCGATGCCCAGTAACTTGGGCAACCTCTTCAATACTAAACCCCGCTTCAAAAAGACGGCTGGCCCCCTCTCTCCTCAAATCATGATAGCGTAGGTCTTCTATTCCCAGCGCCGATCTCACACGCTGAAAACCCGCAGTAACGGATTTCGCTGCGTAGGGGAAAATGAGAACAGATTTTTTCGGCTGGCGCTGCACAATATCCCAAGCCTCACCAAGCAGCGGAACCATCATGTGGTTGCCGTCTTTCTTGCGAGGGTCCTTTCTGTCACGGACCAGTACAGCCTTTTGCTTTTCGTCTATATCATCCCAGCGAATTCGACACACCTCTCCTATCCGCATGCACGATAATATTGAAAAATTGAGAATGTCCACAAACGGTATCGCTGCTGATCGATGCTCCTGTCGCGCCCTAAGCCCTTCCTCAAGCATTGCTAACTCATCGGACGCAGGGCGGCGGCTCCGGCGTTGTGATTTACCCACAAGCCCCATGTTTACTAAAATTACTCGCGCATATGGTACAGGATTTTCTGTGTAGTTAATCCCAAAAATCGGTTTAGCTGATGCCAGCACTGAAGATAAGTAGCTCAAATCGTGTGAAACAGTTGCAGGGCCAGCTCCAGCCCCAGCACGCAACCGACCATGCTCAACAACATCACTAACGGACAAATCGGAAAGTTTTATTTCTGCGATATCACAATCCACCAGCATATTGAGTACATAATTTTTTGTACGCCCAGCTTTCCCACCCAAGTCTGGGTCGTTGATGTATTTCATCAGCAGTTGCCGCACAATGATTTTGCTAGCATCTGAATCTGACGGGACACCGGCCTCTTCAAGCTCAGCCGATCGGCGTGCCCCCCAAGACTTGGCCTGTGCCAACTTCCCAAAGGTTTTACTTTCTCTATGAAGATGTTTACCCTGCTCCTTTATCCCCACTGTGCAGCGGTATCGCATAGTCCCATCTGCTCGTGGGCGTTTAGCAATCGTAAAATAAGCCATCTCGTTTTGCCTCCGTATGGGACACCAAAACGCGGCGTCCCTAATGGTGTCCTACGAATGCAAAAATATAACGAAATGGTCAAAAATGCACGACAATATGACAGAATCAAAAAACCATATAAACAGCGTAACACCTGAAAAAACGCGCCCCCACGCGCTTAACCGCTTCTCGATTGCGCCGATGCTCGACTGGACTGACCGCCATTGCCGTTACTTTCTGCGCCAGTTGACAGGCCAAACGCTGCTGTATACCGAAATGGTGACGACAGGCGCGATTATTCACGGCAAAGGCGACTATCTGGCCTATAGCGAAGAAGAGCATCCGCTCGCGCTGCAACTCGGCGGGAGCGATCCAGCAGCGCTGGCACAGTGTGCCAAACTAGCAGAGCAACACGGCTATGATGAAGTGAACCTGAACGTCGGCTGCCCGTCCGATCGGGTACAGAATGGTCGTTTCGGTGCCTGCCTGATGGGCGAAGCCGCGCTGGTGGCAGACTGTATCAAGGCGATGAAAGACAGCACCGCGATCCCAATTACGGTGAAGACCCGTATCGGCATTGACGATCAAGACAGCTATGAATTCTTGTGCGAATTTATTCAAACCGTTGCCGGACGCGGCGAGTGCGATACCTTTATCGTCCACGCACGTAAAGCCTGGCTATCGGGCCTGAGTCCGAAAGAGAACCGGGAAATTCCACCGCTGGATTATCCCCGTGTTTATCAGCTCAAACGAGATTTTCCGGCGCTCACCATCGCCATCAACGGCGGTGTGAAAACGCTGGAAGAAGCCAAAACGCATTTACAGCATCTGGACGGGGTAATGATGGGGCGTGAAGCCTACCAAAACCCCGGTATTCTGGCGCAGGTTGACCGTGAACTGTTTGGCATCGATGCGGCGACGCCGGATCTGGCTGGTGTCGTACGCGCGATGTATCCTTATATTGAGCATGAACTCTCTGGCGGCGCGTCATTAGGCCACATCACACGCCATATGCTTGGTATGTTTCAGGGCATCCCCGGCGCTCGTCAGTGGCGACGCTATCTGAGCGAAAACGCCCACAAACCCGGTGCCGATGCCGCAGTGGTGGAACGGGCGCTGACGCTGGTTAATCTGGTTTAAAAAATACTAACAATTAGTCTTTTTCATCAAAAGTCATTCAACTTTCTTCCCGGCGTCGCTGATAAATCAATCACTTATTAGCGACGCATCTTGGCACGATTCTTGTAATCGCTTGTGTAGCACGCAGAACTTCTCTTCTTTTCCCTGCGTAAGATGCGGTTTAACCGCTACAGGAGCGCACCATGTTGGAAATTTTCTTCATTATTGGCTTTTTTATCATGCTGATGTTAACGGGCGTGTCACTGCTGGGGGTGATTGCCGCACTGTTTGTGGCGTCCCTGTTTATGCTGATTGGTGGACTGTTTAGCATGGCGATAAAAGTGCTGCCGTGGCTGATTTTAGCCGTTGTGGTGGTCTGGCTGTGGCGCCAATTGAGTGGACGCCCCGTCTACAATTCACACCGCAATACGTACCGAAAATACACCTATCATCAGCGTAACAGGAATGAGTGGTAAGACCTGAGGGGGAAATCTGAATCGCGGGCAATGCCATACTTTACGCTAGCGTGTCTTCACACCCTCTTGTTTTAGTACAAAAGTGTGCGCCAGCAGATATTTTTTCCCAACTGTGGCTGCTAGGATGACGCCACAGTTTGACACCCCGTCGTCATTCGAAGGGTGGGCAAACTAAGCGGGATAAATAAAATTTGGTGGCGAACCAACTACACGATTTCATCGTCGTCAGGGAAATAATAGCCGCACAGCGGCACCTTCGTGACGATCACTACGCTGTACCCTACATACAGTCTGATGAAAGTAGCCTCATGACCAAAGCCTTTCAGGCAATAATATCGGCTCTTAACGGGCCGATATTATTGCCAGGTCATACTGCACAGCACATGCTCATCACTTTTCCATTCCCCGTATAACGATGTCTGATATCACGTCATCGCGGATGTTCGCGTTTGTGTAACTTCACCAGAAAGCCTGAGGGCGTCATCGTAAAGGCAAAATTTTCAACGACGTGTGCTGCTGGCTGCTGCGCTTCTACCCGGAACCCTCGACACAGTGCATGAAACCCCAGCTTAATTTCCATTAAAGCCAGCGATCGTCCTGGGCACATCCGCGGCCCTCCCCCAAAGGGCTGGAGATCGGAAAAAGCTGCCTTTCCACGATCGAGCCAACGTTCAGGCACGAAATCATGGGGCTGCTGAAATAACGCATCATCGAACCCGCTCGCGTTCAGCATAAGCAACAAAGGTGTGCCCTTTTTGATAAAGAAATCATCGATAACGGTGTTTCTGGTTGGCTCAAGATACAGCAAGGGCGCAACGGGCTTAAGCCGCATCGATTCATACATCACGGCGGTAAGCCAAGGCATACGCGGCAACGGCCACGGCAGGATATCCCCTGCCCCCTCCGACGCCGCTTTGCACTCCTGAAAAATGCACTCTTCTACCGAGGGAGAAATGCAAAGCAGAAAGCTCATCCAGGTGAGCGTATTCGCCGTCGTGTCCTCCCCTGCCAGCAGGAGCGTAATGGCATTCGCCATAATATCGTCGTCTCGCAGCGTCCCGTCTTTTTTCTGCTCGGCAAGCATCACTTGCAGCATGTTTTCAGGCGCAGTTATTAATTGCGGATTTAGCTGGATACGTTGTCGCTGGCGATAAATGAAGCCATCAAGGTACTCACGGATCAGGCTCAGGCTTGCATCAAATTGCTTATCTCGTGCCGTCTTGATAAATCGCCAGTAGGGAAACAAGGAACCGCTACGCGTATGAATCATGGGGAATAAGTGGCGTAAACTTTGCGATAGCGGATTTTCCCCCTGTTCGAGCGTATTCACGTCCTCGCCAAACGCCAGCAATGACGTGATATCAACCGTATAGCGCTTAAACTCCTCCACCAGCGCGATCGTCTCCCCGGTTTCGGCAAGCATCGTGAAACGCTCAGATAGCCGAGAGGTGACCTTCCTGAGACTGGAATAGAAATGCTTCAGATGGGCAGGCTGAAACATCGGTTCCGTCAGGTTACGCTGCTGCTCCCAGCGTTCTCCCTCAGAGGAAAACACCCCGTTCAACCCGGCTTCCTGAAAAACAGATTCAATACTGCTGATTCGACGAAATTCGTCAGGGCGGGATTTCATGATGGTGCGGATACACCCGGCATCGGCAATCACTATCGCTGGAGTCAGCCCCAGCCTTAACCGATAAAAGCGACCATACTGTGCTTTCCAGCGCAGCATCTGTAAATGGATGTCACTACGCTTTAAATAATCGACATGTCCAAGAATGCTTCTTGCCGGGGGCATTGGCAGTTGTTTAATCGATCTCATGCTCACGATCCTTCTTTACTGTGTTCAACCTTAGGTGATGAGTCACCCACGAAAACAACCATCGAGATAGCGAGAGGTAAAGAAAGAGTTGCAAACGATGCCGTTGAATTTATGCTCACAGGCAAACGCGATACGTGCGCGTGACATGCGGGTTGGAAATGAAATGATGTACAACGCAGACAACGCGCTAAGGCATAAAATCTGAATCAACATCGCGATCCTGATGCTTTCTGGATCCTCTATTTTCGTCAAATCCTACAGAAGGGTGTTTAAAAAACAAACAAACCACGTTGGCTTTTTTGTTAATAAGTAATACCGTGAACAGCCTTTCCCTCGGGAAGGCATCATGGAAAAAGCGTGATGGCAGGAGCGAGGTTATCGCCGCCAGTGCGATAACCTCATGATTAGGATTTTAGGGAATCAACAGGCATGAGCCCTGCGTGCTGCGGCTTTCCAGTGCCCGGTGGGCGGCTTGCGCATCCGCTAATGCAAATTTCTGATTCTGCGGCACGTCTACCGTAATCGCCCCACTCGCGATCAGTGAAAAGAGTTCGTTGCTGGCTTGCTCCAGTTCGGCACGGTTCGTGACATAACCAAACAATGACGGACGCGTGACGTACAGCGATCCTTTCTGGTTCAAAATTCCCAGATTAACCCCCGTCACCGGCCCGGAAGCGTTACCAAAACTGACCATCAGCCCGCGACGACGCAGGCTATCCAGTGAGGCTTCCCAGGTGTCTTTCCCCACCGAGTCGTACACCACCGAGACTTTCTGCCCTTCGGTCAGTTCCGCGACACGCTGCGCGATATTCTCGGTACGGTAATTGATGGTCGCCCAGGCGCCCGCCTGTTTTGCCCGCTCCGCTTTCTCGTCCGACCCCACCGTCCCGATCAGCTTCGCCCCCAGCGCCTTCGCCCACTGGCAGGCAATCAGCCCTACGCCGCCTGCTGCCGCGTGGAACAGGAAAACTTCATTAGGTTTGATTTCATAGGTCTGGCGCAGCAGATAGTAAACCGTTAACCCTTTCAGGAAAGAGGCTGCGGCCTGCTCAAAGCTAATGGCATCCGGCAGCAGCGCAACCTTCTCCGCCGCCACGTTATGCAGCTCGCTATACGCGCCCAGCCCGGACTGTGCATACACGACGCGATCGCCGACTTTCAGCTCGCTCACCCCTGCCCCGACTTTCGTCACGACGCCCGCCGCTTCGGTCCCTAAACCGGATGGCAAATCAGGCACCGGATACAGGCCGCTACGGATATAGGTATCGATAAAATTAATGCCGATGGCGCGGTTCTCAACCTGAACCTCTCCCGTGGCGGGTTCGGCAGGCGTAAAATCCACATATTGCAGAACCTCCGGGCCACCATAAGCCTGGTACTGAATGCGCTTTGCCATGTTATCTCCTTAAATCGTGACTGGTTCATTGTCTCTCTATAACACGTATATCCTAAATAATTCGAGTTTCAGAACAAAACGTTAGCGTTTTGAACAACGCAACGCGTTGGCTCAACAGGGCGAGGCACAGGTAAATGTGCCGAATCGCGCAGCCAACGCACGTACAACTCGGGTATCTTGTGTTATTTCCGACGTGTGGCATATACAATGCCCTCTAATCCAATGGCAAATCAACCGGTAAAGAACCCGTTTCATGGCAGAGAAAAGACCCACCAACAAATCGAATGAACCCCGTGACCGCCAGATGGAAGGTCTGAAACTTCCGCCACATTCGCTGGAAGCGGAGCAATCGGTATTGGGCGGCCTGATGCTCGACAATGAACGCTGGGATAATGTCGCCGAGCGCGTTGTCGCTAACGACTTCTATAACCGTGCTCACCGCCTGATCTTCACCGAAATGCAGCGCCTGCTCGAAATGAGCAAACCAATCGACCTGATTACGCTGTCCGAATCGCTGGAACTGCAAGGTTCATTGGAATCTGCCGGTGGCTTCGCCTATCTGGCCGAACTGGCAAAGAACACCCCGAGCGCCGCGAACATTGGCGCTTATGCCGATATCGTACGCGAACGTGCCGTCGTGCGTGAAATGATCTCCGTCGCCAATGAGATCGCCGATGCCGGCTACGATCCGCAAGGGCGCAGCAGTGAAGATCTGCTCGATCTGGCGGAGTCCCGCGTGTTCCAGATCGCCGAAAATCGCGCCAGCAAAGACGAAGGCCCGAAAAGCATCGACCGTATTCTGGAAGACACCGTTTCCCGCATCGAACAGTTGTACCAACGCCCGCACGACGGCGTAACGGGCGTCTCTACCGGCTATCAGGATCTGGACAAAAAAACCGCAGGCTTGCAGAAATCGGATCTGATTATCGTCGCCGCGCGCCCGTCGATGGGGAAAACGACGTTCGCCATGAACCTGTGTGAAAACGCCGCGATGATGCAGGATAAGCCGGTATTGATCTTCAGTCTGGAGATGCCCGGCGAACAGATCATGATGCGTATGCTCGCGTCGCTGTCCCGCGTGGATCAGACCCGCATTCGTACCGGTCAGTTGGATGATGAAGACTGGGCGCGGATTTCCAGCACCATGGGTATTCTGCTGGAAAAGCGCAACATGTACATCGATGACTCCTCTGGTCTGACGCCAACCGAAGTGCGATCCCGCGCGCGCCGCGTGTTCCGTGAACACGATGGCCTGAGCCTGATCATGATCGACTACCTGCAATTGATGCGCGTGCCGTCGCTGTCCGATAACCGTACGCTGGAGATTGCCGAAATCTCCCGTTCGCTCAAAGCGCTGGCAAAAGAGTTGCAGGTTCCCGTCGTCGCGCTGTCGCAGCTTAACCGTAGTCTGGAACAGCGCGCCGATAAGCGTCCGGTTAACTCGGATCTGCGTGAATCCGGCTCCATCGAGCAGGATGCCGACCTGATTATGTTTATCTATCGTGATGAGGTTTATCACGAAAACAGCGACCTGAAAGGCATCGCTGAAATCATTCTGGGGAAACAGCGTAACGGCCCGATAGGTTCCGTTCGTTTGACCTTTAACGGGCAGTGGTCACGTTTTGATAACTATGCCGGCCCACAATATGACGATGAATAACGCAGCGCTCAGCAATGACAACACTGCACTAAGGAACAAGAATGAAAACGGCAACGGCCGTCATTAACCGGCGTGCTTTGCGCCACAACCTGCAACGTATCCGCCAGCTCGCGCCCGACAGCCAGGTCGTTGCGGTCGTGAAAGCCAATGCCTACGGCCACGGCATGATCGAATCTGCTCATACCTTTTGCGACGCCGACTGTTATGGCGTCGCACGGCTCTCCGAAGCGCTGGCGCTACGCGCCGCGGGCATCACCAAGCCCATCGTCCTGCTGGAAGGTTTTTTCTCCGCCGACGATCTCCCGCTTCTGGTCGAACACCAGTTAGAAACCGCCGTTCACAGCGCTGAACAGCTTGCCGCGCTGGAGCAGGCCACGCTGCCGCAGCCGCTACGCGTGTGGATGAAACTCGATACCGGTATGCACCGTCTGGGTGTATTACCTGAACACGCCGACGCGTTTTGGCAACGCCTGACGGCATGTCGCAATGTGGTTCAGCCTGTCAATATCATGAGCCACTTCTGCCGCGCCGATGAACCAGAAGCGGGAACCACCGAACGCCAACTGGCCTGCTTCGATGCTTTTACGCAAGGTAAGCCCGGCGCACAGTCGATCGCCGCCTCTGGCGGTATTCTGCTGTGGCCGCAGTCGCACCGCGATCGCGTCCGTCCCGGCATCATTCTCTATGGCGTGTCGCCGTTGGATAATGAAGACGCCGCACACTTCGGCTTCCAGCCTGCCATGACCTTTACTTCCCACCTGATCGCCGTGCGCGAACACAAAGCGGGTGAGGCGGTCGGTTACGGTGGCATCTGGAGCAGCCCGCGCGATACCCGTTTGGGCGTGGTGGCGGTCGGCTATGGCGATGGCTACCCGCGCAGTGCGCCAGCCGGAACCCCCGTGCTCATCAACGGGCGTGAAGTCCTGCTTTCCGGTCGTGTATCGATGGATATGATTACGGTGGATTTAGGGCCGGATGCACAGGATAAGGTTGGTGACGAGGTCATCCTCTGGGGGCCAACGCTTCCCGTTGAACGCATTGCCGCACACACGGGCGTAAGCGCGTACGAGCTGATCACTCGCTTAACCCAGCGTACCGCATTGGAATATACCGATGATGAATAAATAACCAGCGGTTCATAATGGATCTTGTGTAAGGATACATCGATGTCTCAATCACTGCGTTTTTTCGGCCTCGCGGCCTACCATGCGGCAAGTGGGCTTGCCGCATTAAGTGTCCTCGTGACCTTCACTCTGGTTGACTACTACACGATGAAACCGACCGATGTCAGCGGCACCCTGCTGGGTGGACAAATGGGGTTTCTGCTTAAAATATCGCTGTTATATACCGCAATATCAGGATTTTTATGGTTGGGTCTCTTTCGTCTTGCAGGATGGCGTATCGTATGGATGGTGGCCGGGCTATTGCAAATCGGTATCGCGCTCTATTGGCGTATTCGTTATTGGCATGAATACAGCGACCCGGAGGCGATGCTGTCACCGGACTCCAGCGATCTGTCTCTTTCTATGTTGATAGGTATTGGGATGCTCACCTTCGGCGCATGGAAATATGTTAAAGCACGTCGCGTCCAACCGACCGATCGCCCTGCGTCGTTTCCATGGTTCAGAACGTTAGCCGCGTTATTCCTCATCCTCACGTATGGCGTTTGGCCGCTCACTGCCTATCGGCATGAACCTCTACCTAATTGTGCTTTTACCCCCAGCGGGCAGCAGCTCAGCATATGTCTGGGAGAGGATGATGAGCGGATCATTGTTGAGGAATAACGCCCAATATTGATGATATCGGGCGTCATACGCCGTTAGTTCACTTTAGCTACCAGCGCAGCCGCACTGCTTCTCTTTTTCACCACATAGCTTACGCCCAGCGCCAGCAGCCAAAATGGCATCAACAGTACCGAGATCTGGATACCCGGCGTCATCGCCATAATGACCAGGATCCCCGCCAGAAACAGCAGGCAAATGACGTTCGTCACAGGGTAGCCCAGGCTTTTAAAGCGCGTTTCCTGCTGTGCCTGCTTTTTCGCTGCACGGAATTTCAGATGGGTAATACAAATCATCGCCCAGTTGATGACCAGCGCAGACACCACCAGCGCCATCAGTAGCTCAAAGGCTTTACCCGGCATCAGGTAGTTGATGAGCACACACCCTGCGGTGGCTGAAGCCGATACGCCAAGTGCCGCCAGCGGGATACCACGCTGATTCACTTTCAACAGCGCGCGTGGGGCATTTCCCTGTTTCGCCAGACCGAATAACATCCGACTATTGCAGTACACACAACTGTTATACACAGACAGCGCGGCAGAGAGCACCACCAGATTCAGGGCGGTCGCGACGATGTTGCTATCCAACGCATGGAAAATCATGACGAATGGGCTACCGCCCTCAACCACTTTCCCCCACGGATACAGCGATAGCAACACCGCCAGCGCGCCAACATAAAACAGCAGAATGCGGTAAATAACCTGATTCGTCGCACGCGGAATGCTGTTTTGCGGATCGTCAGCCTCGGCGGCGGTGATCCCCACCAGTTCCAATCCACCAAAAGAGAACATGATCACCGCCATCGCCATCACCATGCCACTCACACCGTTCGGGAAGAAGCCTCCGTGCTGCCACAGATTCGCGACGCTGGCTTCCGGACCCCCCGCCCCGCTGAATAGCAAATAGCAGCCAAAAGCGATCATCCCCACGATCGCCGCCACTTTTATGATCGAAAACCAGAATTCCATTTCGCCATACACCTTGACGCTCGTCAGATTGATGGCGTTGATCAGCACAAAGAATATTCCCGCAGACACCCAGGTTGGCACCTCCGGCCACCAGTATTGGATATAAATCCCGACGGCCGTTAACTCAGCCATACTTACCAAGATATACAGTACCCAGTAGTTCCAGCCGGACATAAATCCGGCAAAACTCCCCCAGTATTTATAGGCAAAGTGGCTAAATGAACCTGCCACAGGTTCCTCCACAACCATCTCACCCAACTGGCGCATAATAAAAAATGCAATCACACCAGCAATCGCATAACCCAATAGCACCGATGGCCCAGCCATTTTTATCGTCTGTGCGATCCCTAAAAACAGCCCGGTTCCCACAGCGCCCCCCAACGCGATAAGTTGAATGTGGCGATTTTTCAACCCTCTTTTCAACTGTCCTTCTGCATGTTCTGTTTTCATTATTTTCCCCGTCAGCCATAAAATTTGAGCAAACAGGGTTTTGCAACTATCAGGCCAGATAGCTGTTGTCAAACTGACAACATCTTTACTACTGCGAGTAACACAATGAAAATTTTCATAATTTATTTATGATGAGCATTTCACACATCACGCATTAAATCTAAAAACACCCACATTTGGCGCATATAAAAGACAATTACGCACACAATAGTGTCATTTATCCCTCTTCGATGCATGAACGTGACCTATCATGGTGCACACCGATGAAAGGCCGCCTTGCTACGATTAAAAACTCATAGGCAATGCGACCTAAAAAACTGGTAGTCTGTTCAGCTCACTGCCTGACACTGTCTAGGGAATACGATGTACAACATTGATGATTTCGATCTGAAAATCCTGACGCTGCTACAGACTAATGGCCGCCTGACCAATCAGGAACTGAGCGAGCTGGTCGGGCTTTCCGCCTCGCAGTGCTCCCGCCGACGCATTGCGCTCGAACAGGCGCAACTTATTCTCGGCTATCATGCCCGCCTGTCGCCGAATGCGGTCGGGTTGGAGTGCCTGGGGTTAATTGAGGTGCGGCTGGCCAGCCATAATGGTGAACATATTGAGCAATTTCACCAGATGCTGGGAGAAGTGGATGCGATTATCGACGCCTATAAAACCACGGGCGATGCGGATTATCTGCTAAAAGTCGCCGTAGCGGATTTGCCTGGGCTCAGCACGCTGATTAGCCAGATTCTGTCGCAAAACAAGGGGGTCGCCCACCTGAAAACCTCCGTGGTATTGAACCGTCTTAAAGAGAACGGGTTGATGACGCCTGAGTTGCCCTGAATTAGGGCGCGAACGCTTCCATTTGGTGCAAGAAATGAATGAATCACGCAATAAAAACCCAATAGACGCACAAAGTATTCATAATAAAAACACAACACGCATGAATTGAGCATTTTTTTCATTCATATAATTCAACATGTTGTTCCGTAGCAGGAGAAATTACACTCGATTTAGCCGCTAAGCGATATCATCTGGTGTAATTCTTGCTTTGGTTAAGCACATATTTTTATGACTTTTTATTGAGTGCTCACCATGGATAACATTATTCCCACACAAAAAATCTCACACACGCTGCTGGAGGATATTCTGGCGCTATTGATCGGCACAATCATGGTGTCGTTTGGTATGGTTCTACTGCGGCAAGCAGGGGCGCTCACTGGCGGTACAGCAGGCATGGCTTTTCTTATCCACTATCTGACGCACATTTCTTTCGGCGTGGCCTTTTTCCTCATTAATCTGCCCTTCTATTACCTCGCCGTGCGTCGTATGGGATGGGAGTTCACTATCAAAACTTTCTGCGGGGTCGGGCTGGTTTCTTTGTTTTCCGGGCTGCACCCGATGTTTATTCATTTTGATCAACTCAATCCGTTTTACGCCACACTCTTCGGCAATATCATCACCGGATTGGGATTGATTGTGCTCTTTCGTCATAAATCCAGCCTCGGCGGCGTCAACATTCTGGCGCTGTATCTTCAGGACAGATATGGCGTGCGGGCAGGAAAATTTCAAATGGGCGTGGACGTTGTGATTGTACTGGCTTCCCTGTTCGTGGTAAGCATACCCATGCTGATTGCTTCGATTCTGGGGGCAACCATTTTGAACCTGATTATTGCGATGAATCATCGCCCCGGCCGTTATGCGGCCTGATTATTCCCCCACTATCGTCGAATAACATGACACACTCAGGAGAGCTATACTGTGTTTCAAAACGTTGATACCTATGCCGGAGATCCTATCCTGTCTCTGATGGAAAAATTTAAACAGGATCCAAGAGCAGATAAGATCAATTTGAGTATCGGGCTATACTACAATGAGCAGAATATTATCCCGCAGTTGCGCTCGGTCAGCGCGGCGGAAAGTAGCCTGCGCCAACCGGTTCAGAGCGCAAGTTCTTATCTGCCGATGGAAGGATTACAGTCTTACCGTACCGCGATCCAACATCTGTTGTTTGGGGAAAACCACGCGGCGCTGAAAGCAGGCCGTATCGCGACTATCCAGACGCTAGGCGGTTCCGGTGCGCTGAAAGTGGGGGCGGATTTCCTGAAACGCTACTTCCCTGCTTCAGAGGTGTGGGTCAGCGATCCTACATGGGAAAACCATATTGCGATCTTCGAGGGCGCGGGCTTTAAGGTTCACACCTACCCGTATTTCGATGCTGAAAGTCTGGGCGTGAAATTTGATGCCATGCTCTCCACCCTGCAAACGCTGCCAGCCCGCAGCATTGTGTTGCTGCACCCTTGCTGCCATAACCCAACAGGTTCCGATCTCACTACCGAACAGTGGGATCGCGTCATTGAGGTTATCATCCAGCGTGAACTGATCCCGTTTATGGACATCGCCTATCAGGGCTTTGGCCTCGGGATTGAGCAGGATGCCTACGCGATTCGCGCGGTTGCCAGCGCAGGCGTTCCGGCGCTCATCGCCAATTCATTCTCCAAGATTTTCTCACTGTACAGCGAACGCGTCGGTGGCCTTTCTGTGGTGTGTAACGATACCGACAGCGCACAGCGCGTGCTGGGGCAGTTAAAAGCGACCGTTCGCCGCAACTACTCTTCCCCACCGAATTTCGGCGCACAGGTGGTGTCTAAAGTCCTGAACGACACACAGTTGAACGCTGACTGGAAAGCGGAAGTCGAAGAGATGCGCACCCGCATTCTGAGCATGCGTCAGGAACTGGTTTCAGCATTGAAAAACGCGCTGCCAAACCGCAACTTTGACTACCTGCTGACTCAGCGCGGCATGTTCAGCTACACCGGCTTCAGCCCGGCACAGGTTGATCGTCTGCGTGAAGAATTTGGCGTCTACCTGATCGCCAGCGGCCGTATGTGTATGGCGGGGCTGAACCACAGCAACGTCCAGCGTGTCGCCGCTGCGTTTGCCGCCATTCAGTAAATCGTCAGATAACAATGCCACTGGCTTAAGCGACTCACCGTTGTGAACTCGCTTAACTCAGTGGCTGTGTGATAAAAATCTCATGACCCAACTACGCTACCTAAACGGCTATCCTCCAACGATTATTGCACAAGTACAAGCCCTTGTTGAACAAGGAAAACTTGGCTCTTGGCTGGAAAAAAGATACCCCGACCACCATTCGATTCAGAGTGATAAGTCGCTGTATCAGTTTGTTGCGGAACTGAAACAGCGGTATCTGAAGAACGCCCCTGCACTCTCAAAAGTGCTCTACGACAATAAGCAGAACCCGATAAAAGGGACGCTAGGCACCAATACCTTTGTGGCTCGCGTACAGGGCGGAAAATTAAAATCTAATAACGAAATCCGAATCGCAACGCTGTTCCGCGACGGGCCGGAAGCTTTCCTACGGATGATCGTGATACACGAACTCGCCCACCTCAAAGAAAAAGACCATAACAAGGCTTTTTATCAACTCTGCTGCCATATGGACCCTGACTATCACCAGTTGGAATTTGATATGCGAATCTGGCTGAACTGGCGAGAGCAGAATCAGTGACGTATGACCGCGGCTTATCTTCCCCGTAAGCGCCATATCAGCCAGATGATACCGACGAAGACACCACTGCCGCTAATGATAGGCAAAAGCGGAACTCCGGCTAAACGGAGATCGGTCAGTATCATCCAGGCTCCCAGAACTAACGCTAAAACAGCAGTAATGATGGCAATCGCCAGCGTCATCGCCGCCCGTTCCAGAGCCACGCCCAATTTATCTAAATTCGTCAGCGCGATATCCGCTTTTACCCGACCATGTTGCAAACGTTTCAGTACCAAACGCAGCGTTTGTGGTAGCTCTGTGGCTGAGTGGCCAAGCTGATAGCCAAGTTTGCTCAAACCACGTTGACTGAAAAATGCCTTTCCCCTGTTAGACATATACTTACGCAGCATGGGTCGCAGCGTTTTTACAATATCAAACTCGGGATCCAGCCGCTGTAATACCCCCTCCGCCGTGATCAAGGCCTTAAATAACAAGACGAGATCGGGAGGTAAAGTTAGCTGGAATTCGCGTGCGGTGGTAAAGATGTCAGTCAGTGCTTTCCCCAACTGCAATGGGAAACAGCCTTGACGATCGAGGAAAAAAGCCGCCGCAAGCTCTAATTCCGCCACATCTAGCTCATAAGCATGGCTCCAACCAATCAGCGCATCAACAATCCCACGGCTCTCCCTTTCGCTGATGGCATAGAGAAACGATAGCAGTTCATTACGTCGGGATTCGCTGAGGTGCCCCACCATACCGAAATCAATAAAACCGATTTTGTTCCCCGGCAGAACCATGACGTTCCCTGGATGCGGATCCGCATGGTAAAAACGGTACTCAAATACCATTTTCATGAAGGCTTTTGCCCCAATCTGTGCCAGACGAGGGCCATCGTACTCATTTGGCTCGGCAGACCCGACTTGCGTCGGAGACACCCCCTCCAGAAAATCCTGAACCAACAACGTTGAAGAACTCCAGTCTTTATACACCGTGGGGATAATGACATCAGGATCATCATTGAACTGGGCTAAGGCGGCTTCGTAATTTGCGGCTTCGTAGCAAAAATCGAGCTCCTGAGTAAGGGCTGTATCGAGAAATAACACCAGTTGTACCGGACGAAAACGCGCTAATCGATGATTTTGTTGTTCAATCGATTCCGACAGAAAACGTAATAAACGCAGATCGGCCCGTAATTTTTTTTCCAAATCAGGGCGCTGGACTTTGACCACCACCTCTTTGCCATTTTTGAGTCGAGCGCGATGAACTTGCCCTATCGACGCCGCCGCAAGCGGTGTGGTGTCCCACCACGAAAAAACATTCTCCAATTCAGTTCCCAGAGAATGCTGCATGATATGTTCCACGACATTCCAAGGCAGAGGCGTCGCACTACTATGTAACTTACTCAGTGCAGTCGTCCATTCAGGCCCTAGCAAATCACTGCGCGACGCTAAGATCTGGCCTAATTTAATAAACGTAGGCCCTAATTCTTCCAGTGCAGCACACAAGCGCTCAGGCAGGGCAGTGTCGGTGCGAAATGATGGAGATGCAGACTCCCCCACGGATTCGGACAAGCCAAGAAAACGGATAATGTCCTGCAAACCATGACGAACCAAAACAGAAGATATTTCAGTAAGACGTTTTCGATCTCTGGCCGTTACAAAAATAAGTTTTAGCATGCGTTTCTCCCTCCTTTTTCTTCTACCCTCTGAAAGTATGGTGGAAATATTTATCAGGAAAAAGAAATAGAACCAAGAGATCAACAAAAACTCAGTCGAACACGGGGTTATTAAAAACCAGTTTCTAAGCTGCCTGTACGGCAGCTTAGAAAATGGAGGTATTGTAGTGGCATAGTAAATT
>NZ_JSXC01000036.1 GCF_000803215.1 Pectobacterium fontis | reverse complement strand
TTACCCGCCAGTTCTCTTTGGTGATCCCGCAGATGGCTTTGGCGATCAGGCTTTTACCTGAACCGGATTCGCCCACCAACCCGCGAATTTCCCCTTCGCTCAGCGTCATACTCACGCGGTCAACGGCTTTTACGGCACCGTCTGGAGTCAGAAATTCAATCGTCAGATTACGGATATCAAGTAATGGCATAGGGAGTCGTCGCCTCTTATTCCGTTTCTGCGCCGAGCGCACGGCGGATGCCGTCGCCCAGCAGATTGACGATTAACACGCTCAGCGCGATAGCCGCGCCGGGCAGCATCACGGTCCAGGGCGCGGCATACACCAGTTCCAGCGAGTTGCCGAGCAGGGCGCCCCATTCGGTGGTTGGCAACTGTGCGCCCAAATCGAGAAAGCCCAGCGCGGCGATATCCAGAATCGCAATCGACAACGCGCGGGTAAATTCGGAAACCAACAGTGCTGCGATGTTTGGCAGCACGACGTACCACACCAGATAGAACGTGGAAGCCCCATCAAGACGCGCGGCGATCACGTATTCTTTATCCATTTCATCGTGTACGGCGTTGTAGATGGTGCGCACCATGCGCGGCAACAGTGCCAACCAGACGGCGAGCATCGCATGTTCGAGCTTCGGGCCAATAAAAGCAATGATCACAATAGCCAGCAACAACGACGGAATCGACAGCAGCGTATCCAGAATATGATTGAGCATCGCAGAGCGCAGCCCGCGCGTGACGCCAGCAAAGACCCCTAACACGATGCCGCACAGCGCCGCGGCATAGGTGACGATGAGCGACGCGCCGACAGTCGGTGCCGCTCCGCTCAGCAGTCGACTTAACTGATCACGCCCTAAATCGTCGGTGCCAAGAAAGAACGAGACTTCGCCATAGTGAGACCAGGAAGGAGGCAGCAGTTGATAGCCCAAAAATTGCTGATCAACTTCATAAGGTGCGAGAAATTTGCCGAACAGGCACAGGCCGATCAGGATCAGAAAACCGAACAGTCCGATCATGGCCAGCATATCCTGATGGAATGCCCGCCAGGTATCGCCCAACCGGCTTGGCAACCGCTTTTCGCTATAGACGTTATCGTAGGGCATACCATTCCTTATGTTTCAACGGATTTGCCATAGCGCCCCAGATATCAGACAGGATATTGACCGTGATGACCATCGCGCCGACCACCATGACGCCCGCAGAAATTGCGGCGAAATCCTGCTGGCGAATGGCGTTCACCAACCAGCGACCGATACCCGGCCAGTTAAAAACCACTTCGGTAATCATCGTCAGCGTCAGCATGGTGGAAAATTGTAATCCCAGTTTGGGAATAATCGGCGGCAGCGCGTTGTGAATCAGATGGCGACGAATGATCGTAAAGCGTGATAGCCCGCGGGTTGCGGCTGCTTTAATGTAATTTTTACTGATAATCTCTGTCGTGCTGAGGCGCATCAGACGGACCACTTCGGTCGTCGGCCCAACGGCCAGCACGGTAATCGGCAGAATCAGATGGCGGATGGCGCTGACGATCATTTCACCACGATGGGGCGAATCGGACAGCCAGGCGTCAATCAAGGCAAAGCCGGTCACGGTTTTCACCTGATAGAGCAGGTCGAAACGGCCTGAAACGGGTAACCAGCCGAGATGCAGTGAGAAGAAGAGCGTCAACAGCAGCGCCAGCCAGAACACCGGAAGAGAAAAGCCGATGAGCGCCAGCGTGCTGATCACGATATCCGCCCCGCGATTCTGCATCACGCCCGCCGTAATCCCCAGTGGAATACCAACCAGCAGCGAGAGTGCAAACGCCAGCAGACAAAGCTCGATCGTGGCTGGGAACACTTCTTTCAGCAGTTCGCTGATGGCCTGCCCGTTAATGCTGGAGCGACCGAAATCCCCCTGAAACAGGCTGGAGAGGTAAAAGTGATAGGCATCAAACAGCGCCGCGCCATTGAGCGGCGCATTGGGTGTGTAATAGCTCAGGCTAAAGCCAACCAGCGTCAGTAGTGACAGTGTCACCATGAGCAATACCAGACGTCGCAAGGTAAAAATAATCACGGCTGTGCTTCCTCCACGGTTTCCGATGCAGAGGGCTTCTGCTGCGCCTGTTGAGTTTCGCGGAATACACCTGCGAACGAGGCATTGCCGAACGGACTCAATACTAACCCTTTCATGTCGTAGCGGTAGGCCAGCAGCCGCAACGACGACGCCAGCGGGAGAACGGGTAACTGCTCTGCCAGAATACGCTGTGCCTGCTGATAATAGTCAATTCGCTTGGAAAGCTGCTGTGATGAAAGTGCGTTTTGCAGCACTTCATCAAAGGTGGGATCGCACCAGTGCGCGTAGTTGCTCTGGGAACGAATCGCCGCACAGCTTAGCAATGGCCGGAAAAAACTGTCCGGGTCATTACTGTCCGTTGCCCAGCCTGCCAGCGTTAAATCGTGACTGAGTTCCATCAGGCGTGCTTCCTGAAAGCGGCCTTCCACCGGAACGATGGTCACAGTGACGCCAATCTGCGCCAGATCGGCCTGTATCAACTCAGCCGTTTTCAGTGGGCTGGGGTTGTAGGACTGCGAGGCGCTGGGGACCCACAGGCGCAGGTTGAGAGTAGTCTGCCCCAGTTCCTGCAAGATTTGCCGCGCCTTCTGCGGATTATATTCGGTTACTTGTGATTGATTGTCGTACGCCCATGAGGCGCGGGGCAGAATAGACGCCGCCGTTTCCGCGGTGCCGTAATAGATTGACTGCATCAGCCTGTCGTTATTGATCGCCAGCGCGATGGCTTCCCGCACACGGCGATCGTCCAGCGGCGGTTTACGCACATTGAAGGCCAGATAGGCGACGTTCATACCGGGGCGCAGCGACAGGCGCAGGCGCGGGTCGTTACGCAGGATCGTCAACTGGCTGGCGGCTGGATAGGCGAGCACATCACATTCGCCGGTCAGCAGCTTGGATAAGCGCCCCGTACCACCGGAACCGAGATCGATAACCACCTGCGCCATGCGCGGTAAGCCGCGCCAATAGTTGGCGCTACGCGTCAGCCGGATATATTGCCCGTTGCGGTATTCATTGAGCATATAAGGGCCAGTGCCGACCGGTTCGCGATCCAGCCGTTCCTTTTTATCTTCTTGCTCCAGACGTTGCGCATATTCCGCAGACAGAATCGGCGCGTAATGCGTGGCAAGATGCCACAGGAAAGAGGCATCCGGGCTATTAAGGCGGATCTCAACGCTATACTCGCCTATTTTACGAATACTTTGCACGGAATCGGCGAATTGCAGGCTGTCGAAATAGGGATAGTCGCCGCCGTTGACATCATGATACGGGTGCTTTTCGTCTAGCATGCGCTGGAAGCTGAATATCACATCGTCAGCGTTCATATTGCGGGTGGGGCTGAACCAGGCTGTGTGCTGAAATGGCACATCATGGCGCAGGTAGAAACGATATGTCGAACCGTTATCCAGCACTTCCCAGCGCTGTGCCAGCTCCGGCATCAGGCGATAAGTATAGGGATCGACATCGAGCAGGCGGTCGTAAAGCTGCGCCGCCAGTGTATCAATGGTGACCCCGCTGCGTGCCATCTGCGGATTAAAGGTGTTCAGGACATCATTGACGCAATAGACAAAACCGCTCTGGTGAATATTTTCCAGCGGAACAGGTGGCGTTGCCACAGACGGTGGAGCGGCCAGTGCAGGCAATGCCAAACAGGTGAATGCCAGTGCGAAACAGGTTTTTCCGAACATACGGGATTTTTCAGTCAATACGGGTATACACAGAGTGTATCGCACTCTTGGCATCCTCCCCACTCTTGTTGTGTGCGTCTGGCGACTTTCCAACCGCTTGAGGCATCAGATGTGTCAGTGGCGGGGGGATTAGCAGAAATAATCGGATTCTGAACGGCATTTTTGCTGCGGATGACGATGACAGGAACCCTATAATTAGCATGGAAATGAGAAAAATTCTCAACAAAGTGCTTTACAGATGATACTGATAACTATTATCATCATTTTCGCACTTCAGCAGTAGCTTCTCGCAGGCACTGAAGGAGAGCACGACATTGCTCACATTGCTTCCAGTATTATTTTAGCCAGCCGTTGTGCTGGCTTTTTTTTTGCCTGCTATATATGTCCTCGCCATATGCTTATTCTGCTTTCTATTTATTTATAAATAATTAATAAAATCAATATGATTGAGATATTTCCTAAATTATTTTCGGGAGCGGAAATCTCCCTTATCATTCCTATACCCACGATCATGGGGGTTCACAATGGAGATAAGGAATATGTGGAAGAAAAGGAATCAAACCGTCAGGAAATTGACGTTAGGTCTGGTAACCGCGGCACTGGGTATGTCGCTCAGTTTCTCAGCATTCTCCGCCACGCCGGTGGAAACGCATGGCCAACTGTCGATTGATAACGGTCAACTGGTGGATGAACAGGGAAAAAGAGTGCAACTGCGCGGGATGAGTTCGCACGGTTTGCAGTGGTTTGGTGATTTTGTCAACAAGGACTCGATGAAATGGCTGCGTGACGACTGGGGAATTAACGTCTTCCGGGTCGCTATGTATACGTCGTCTGACGGCTATATTTCCAATCCCTCCCTTGCCAATAAGGTAAAAGAGGCCGTTGCGGCGGCGCAAAGCCTTGGCGTCTACATCATCATCGACTGGCACATCTTGTCGGATAACGATCCCAATATTTATAAAGCACAGGCAAAAACCTTCTTTGCCGAAATGGCTGGTCTGTATGGCAACTCGCCGAATGTGATTTATGAAATCGCTAATGAGCCGAACGGCGGGGTGACATGGAACGGACAGATTCGTCCTTATGCGCTGGACGTGACGGAGACTATCCGTAGTCAAGATCCTGACAATATCATTATCGTCGGCACCGGCACCTGGAGTCAGGATATCCATGATGCGGCGGATAACCCACTGCCCGATCCGAACACCCTGTATGCGCTGCATTTTTATGCCGGTACGCACGGACAGTTCCTGCGCGATCGCATTGATTATGCCCAAAGCCGCGGGGCTGCGATTTTTGTCAGCGAGTGGGGGACGAGTGATGCCTCCGGTGGGGGCGGGCCATTCCTGCCAGAATCGCAGACCTGGATCGATTTCCTGAACAATCGTGGCGTAAGCTGGGTGAACTGGTCGCTGACTGATAAGTCAGAGGCGTCAGCGGCGCTGGCTCCAGGGGCGAGCAAATCAGGCGGTTGGACGGAGCAAAATCTGTCTGCATCAGGAAAATTTGTCCGAGAGCAGATTCGCGCCGGCGCGGATTTGAGCGGTGACGATACGCCAACGACGCCGACAGAACCGACGAATCCCGGTAGCGGCACCACCGGTGACATCGTGCTGCAATACCGTAACGTAGATAATAATCCTTCCGATGATGCGATCCGCATGGCCTTCAACATCAAAAATACCGGAAATACGCCGATTGCACTGCGCGATCTGCAAGTGCGTTACTACTTCCATGATGATGGTAAACCTGGCGCGAACCTTTTTGTTGACTGGGCGAACGTGGGTGCTCAGAACATCGTGACCAGCACGGGGACGCCAGCCGCCAGCACCGATAGAGCGAATCGCTATGTATTGGTGACATTCGGTAGCGGCGCTGGCTCTCTTCAACCGGGGGCGGAAACGGGGGAGGTGCAGGTGCGTATGCACGCCGGTGACTGGAGCAACGTGAATGAAGCGAATGACTACTCATACGGCGCGAATGTTACAAGCTACACCAACTGGGATAAGATCAGCGTGCATGACAAAGGCACGCTGGTATGGGGCGCGGAGCCGTAATAGCACACGGTTAACGTATTGATCCCTTTACTCTGCGGGCGTTAATTCGCCCGCTTTTTCTTTTCAGACGTTATTCGTTCACCGCAATATCGTGTTTCTTCAGCAGTCCACGCAACTGGTGATAGGTTAATCCCAGCAGTTCCGCCGCTTTACGCTGGTTAAATTTTGCCTGATTCAAAGCTCGCTCGATCAAGCTTTTCTCTTGTCCCAACAGCCACGGCTTCATTTCCAGCGGTAAATCCGGCTGACCCAATACCGCCTGTGGTTTTTCCTCAACGGCAGTCGTCCGGCTGAAGGGATTCAGAATGATATTATCAAGCGCCTGTTCGCTGTCGCCGTGGCGATACACTGAGCGCTCCACCACATTTTTTAGCTCACGAATATTGCCCGGCCAGCCGTAATTCAGCAGCGCCTCGCGTGCGGCGGGCGTAAAACCGGGAAACAGCGGCAAATGTAATTCGCGGCACATCTGAATCGCAAAGTGATCCGCCAGCAACATAATGTCCTGCTGACGTTCGCGCAGTGGTGGGAGCTGCACAACGTCAAAAGCCAGCCTGTCGAGCAAATCGGCACGGAATTTACCGCTGGCGGCCAGCGCGGGGAGATCGTCATTGGTCGCGCACACCAGCCGTACATCGACCTGTAGCTGATCCCGACCACCGACGCGTTCCAACATGCCGTATTCGATCACCCGCAGTAGTTTTTCCTGCACCAGCATCGGTGCGGTGGCGAGTTCATCTAAAAACAGCGTGCCGCCGTCGGCGCGCTCGAAACGCCCAAGATGACGTTTCTGCGCCCCGGTAAACGCCCCCGCTTCGTGACCAAATAGTTCGGAATCCAGCAGATTTTCGTTGAGCGCCGCACAGTTGAGAGAAACGAACGGCCCTTGCCAACGTGGGGAAAGGTAATGCAGGCGGCTGGCGATCAACTCTTTACCAGTGCCGCGTTCGCCGATCACCAGTACGGGCTTATTCAACTGCGCCAGTTGCGACACCTGTTCCAGTACCTCCAAAAAACTGTTGGCCTCGCCCAGTAGATTCTCTTTTTCCTGAAGCATGATGTTTTACCGTGTGATTTTTACTAACTATTAGTGTATTTGACTAATTTAACCAAAAGGGAAAAATAGTCAAAAATATCTATTCTTTAATTTTCAGTTAGTTAAATAAAATTAAATATTGGCATGCTTATTGATATACCTATAGTGAGATCGCGGCTGGCCTGGCTAGCCACGGTGATAAATCAGGCGTAATCAGACGCTGGAAATTATGAAGAGGATGTAATTATGGGTATTTTTTCTCGTTTTGCCGACATCGTGAACGCCAACATCAATGCATTGCTGGATAAAGCTGAAGATCCGCAAAAATTGGTGCGACTAATGATTCAGGAAATGGAAGATACGCTGGTTGAAGTGCGTTCAACCTCGGCGCGGGCGCTGGCAGAAAAGAAACAGATTGCCCGTCGTATTGAACAAGCACATGGTCAGCAAGAGCAGTGGCAGGAAAAAGCCGAACTGGCGCTGCGCAAAGATAAAGACGATCTGGCTCGTGCGGCACTGATTGAGAAGCAAAAACTGACCGACCTGATTGCACTGTTGCAGCAGGAAGCCGCAAGCGTGGATGAAACGCTGGAGCGTATGAAGCGTGAAATCGGCGAGTTGGAAAACAAATTAAGCGAAACGCGCGCTCGCCAGCAGGCGCTAACGCTGCGTCATCAGGCTGCGGCATCGTCGCGTGATGTGCGCCGCCAGTTGGATAGCGGTAAACTGGATGAAGCGATGGCGCGTTTCGATCAGTTCGAACGCCGTATCGATACCATGGAAGCAGAAGCTGAAAGCCACGGCCTGGGGAAACCAAAATCGCTGGATCAGCAGTTTGCCGAGCTGAAAGCAGACGATGAAATCAGTGCGCAGTTGGCGGCACTCAAAGCTAAAGTTAAGCCAGCAGAGTAATAAAGCGTAAACGTCATCGCACGGGCTGTCGTTGGAAGACGGCAGCCACGATAAGGCGTGTGAATAATAACTAAGGAGACACAATGAGTGCGTTGTTTCTTGCCATTCCGCTGACCATTTTCATGTTGTTTGTGGCGCCGATATGGCTTTGGCTACATTACAGTCAGCGTAAAAACAGTGCTCAACTAGGACAAAACGATATGCAACGTCTGACACGCTTAACGGAAGAGTCCAGCCGTATGCGCGAGCGTATCAGAGCACTGGAAGATATTCTGGATGCAGAACACCCGGACTGGAGAAAATCGTAATGAAAAATACATGGTCAGGTAAAACGCTATACCGGCTACCGGAAGAGGGCATGCTGAAAGGCGTTTGTGCGGGGTTAGCGCGTTATTTTGACGTACCAGTGAAACTCGTTCGGCTGATTGCCGTGTTGTCGATATTTTTCGGCCTGTTCTTTTTCACCATCGTGGCTTACATCATTCTGACCTTTATGCTCGATCCGGCTCCGGCGGGAATGGGATTTGAGGATGAAAAAATGAGCCGAACGCCCAGCCAACTGCTGAATGAGGCCGACGCGACATTGCAGGCCAGCGAACAACGCTTGCGTAACATTGAACGCTATGTCACCTCGGATACGTTTGGCGTTCAGAACCGCTTTCGTCACCTATAATTTGTCCTCGATTGTGACATTCATCAGTGATAGCCACCGCAGACATTATTCATCAGCTTGAGCGTGGATAATGTCTGCACTGCTTTTTTCTCCGCAATCAATGCGGTAGCCTGAATGCGCATTTTCAACGGGTTGTATTTTCAACTACATATGCATTTTCAACGACATGCATTTTCAACTACAGGAGTGATGGATCATTCAATGAGTCGATTACAAAACGAAATTCACTCACTGGTCAATCGCAGCGTGGATCGCCACCTGCGCCTTGCCGTCACCGGGTTGAGCCGCAGTGGCAAAACCGCGTTTATCACCGCATTCGTTAATCAATTATTAAACACCCACAGCGGCGCACATTTGCCGATGTTTTCCCCCGTACGCGAAGAGCGTTTGCTTGGCGTGAAACGCGTACCGCAGCGCGATCTCGGCGTGCCGCGCTTTGCCTATGATGAAGGGATGGCGGCGCTGTATGGTTCGCCGCCGGACTGGCCGACACCGACGCGTGGCGTGAGTGAGATTCGTCTGGCGTTACGCTATCGCTCCAAAGATTCGCTGTTGCGCCACTTTAAAGACACCTCGACGCTTTATCTGGAAATTGTCGATTATCCCGGCGAGTGGCTGCTGGATTTACCGCTGCTGGAGCAAACCTATTTGAGTTGGTCACAGCAGATGAGCGGATTGCTACAAGGGGGACGTACCGAATGGGCGAAACCGTGGCTGGCGCTGTGTGAGAAAATCGATCCGCTGGCCCCGGCGGATGAAAACCAGCTTGCCGAGGTTGCGCTGGCTTATACCGACTATCTGCATCGCTGCAAGCAGGAAGGACTGCACTTTATTCAGCCGGGGCGGTTTGTGCTACCGGGCGATCTGGCAGGTGCGCCCGTGCTGCAATTCTTCCCCTGGCCGAATGTGAATCATATCGGTGAAGCCAAACTGGCGCAGGCGGATGAGAAAACCAATATTGGTATGCTGCGTAAGCGTTTTGATTATTACTGTCAGTCGGTCGTCAAAGGATTTTATAAAGATCACTTCGTGCGCTTCGACCGACAGATTGTGCTGGTTGACTGTCTGCAACCGTTGAATAGCGGTATCCATGCGTTTAACGATATGCGACTGGCGCTGACCCAACTGATGCAAAGTTTTCACTACGGGAAACGCACGCTGTTTCGACGTTTGTTCTCTCCCTGCATCGATAAACTGATGTTTGCCGCGAGTAAAGCGGATCACATTACCGCCGATCAGCACGCTAACCTGGTGTCTTTGCTTCAGCAACTGGTGCAAGAGGCGTGGCAGAACGCCGCGTTTGAAGGCATTGATATGCGCTGTGAAGGCATTGCGTCAATTCAGTCAACGCAGAGCGGGGTGGTCGAGCATCAGGGGCAAAAAATTCCGGCGCTGAAAGGACATCGGCTCAGTGACGGCCAGCCGCTGACGGTCTACCCCGGTGAGGTGCCTGCACGGTTGCCGGGGGCGGCATTCTGGCAAACGCAGGGCTTCCATTTTGATCAATTTCGTCCTCGTGAAATGACGGTAGACACGCCGTTGCCACACATCCGCTTGGATACGGTCATGGACTTTCTGCTAAAGGATAAATTGCGATGAACGAGCCATTAAAACCACGCGTCACGTTCGACGATGTTTCACCCCAGGAACCGCAGCCACAGTTGCGTGCCGGGTTGGCGTTTGATGAGCAGAACGGCACGCCATTTTCCCCCATCAGCCGCGAAGAAGAAGTGCCGGAAGAAGGCGTCGCGGAAGAGGCGATCAGTGCGGCACTGCGCCCGAAGCGTAGTCTGTGGCGACGTATGGTGATGGCGGGAATAGGGCTATTCGGCGTCAGCGCACTGGCGCAGGGCGTGCAGTCGCTACACAACGCCTGGGTACAACAGGATTGGATCGCGCTGGGCGGCATCACTGCGGGTAGCCTGATTGTGGCGGCGGGCGTCGGTTCACTGGCCGTCGAATGGCGACGCCTTTATCGCCTACGGGAACGTGCGCAAGCGCGCGATGTGGCGCGCGATCTGCTGCATAGTCACGGTGTCGGGCATGGGCGTGACTTCTGTGAAAAACTGGCGCGACAGGCGGGGTTGGATAGCGGCCATCCGGCGATACAACGCTGGCAGGCCTCACTCCACGAAACCCACAACGATCGTGAAGTACTGGAACTTTATGCACGTTTGGTTCAGCCGGTACTGGACACGCAGGCGCGACGCGAAATCAGCCGCTCGGCGGCGGAATCGACCTTGATGATCGCTGTCAGCCCGCTGGCGCTAGTGGATATGGCATTTATCGCCTGGCGTAATCTACGCCTGATTAATCGTATTGCCGCGCTGTACGGCATCGAACTCGGCTATTTCAGCCGTATTCGTCTGTTCCGTCTGGTATTGGTCAATATCGCGTTTGCTGGCGCATCGGAACTGGTACGGGAAATTGGTATGGACTGGATGTCGCAGGATCTTGCGGCGCGGCTATCGACTCGCGCCGCACAGGGTATTGGTGCCGGGCTGCTGACGGCCCGCCTCGGTATTAAAGCGATGGAACTGTGCCGCCCGCTGCCGTGGCTGGATGATAAACCGCGCCTCGGTGATTTCCGCCGCGAGTTGATCGGACAGGTGAAAGAAACGTTGCAAAAGGGACGCTAAGGGGGCGGCAGTATGCGCCGTCGTGTTCGGCAGGAAATGCAGACCGTATTCTGTGAGTGCCACGATGACCGTATTGTGCGTAAGAGCAAAACGCCTCATTTCTCTGTAACAGGGCGTTTTTATGATTCTCGGTAAAAAATTGACGCAGAAAAAATGTACAGGTGTGTCAACTTTTGCTGCCACTTTACTTCATCCGATGCACATGAAAGGGTATTATCAGGAGCAATAGCCATATCGTGTCTCTTGAAGAAGGTAGCCGTTGATGCATCTGGAAGTAATTTGTGAAGACCGCATTGGTATGGTCCGTGAACTATTGGATCTGCTGGCGTCACGCAATATTGATTTACGCGGCATCGAAATTGCGCCCATTGGCCGTATTTATCTCAATTTCGCCACCCTCGGTTTTGATGATTTCCGTCTGCTAATGACGGAAATCCGCCGTATTGAAAGTGTTAGCGATGTGCGTACCGTGGCGTTCATGCCATCTGAACGCGAGCATCGCGCGTTGAACGCATTGCTGGAATCGATGCCTGAGCCTGTATTTTCGCTGGATATGAAAGGGAAGCCTGAATTGTTTAACCCCGCTGCGCTGGCGTTGTTTGAACAATCGGCAGAGACTATCAGCGAACTGACGATTGCCAGCATGGTCCCCGGCTTCAATTTTGCCAGTTGGCTGGAGAAGAGCCATTCCGTTGTGGCGGAACGCGTGGTGATTCGCGGTCAGGATTTCTTACTGGAAATGACGCCAGTTCGTCTGGAAGATGATGATGGTAACGTGGCAACGACGGGCGCGTTGGTGATGCTGAAATCGGCGGCGCGCATGGGCCGACAGTTACAGAACCTTGCCGTGAACGATGAAAATGAATTCGATCACATCGTTGCCGTTAGCCCGAAAATGCGTCAGGTCGTTGAACAGGCTCGCAAGCTGGCGATGCTGGACGCGCCGCTGTTGATCGTGGGCGATACGGGAACGGGCAAAGATATGCTGGCGCGTGCCTGTCACCTGCGCGGGCCGCGTGGCAAGAATCCTTTTCTGGCGCTGAATTGTGCGGCACTGCCTGATGATGTGATGGAAAGTGAACTGTTCGGTCATGCGCCCGGTGCGTATCTTAATGCGCAGGAAGGCAAAAAAGGGTTCTTTGAACAGGCGAATGGTGGTTCGGTTCTGTTAGATGAAGTCGGTGAAATGTCGGCACAGATGCAGACGAAACTGCTGCGTTTCCTGAATGACGGAACATTCCGCCGCGTGGGTGAAGATCATGAAGTGCATGTCGATGTGCGGGTGATTTGCGCAACCAAGAAGAACCTGCTGGAACTGGTACAACGCGGTGAGTTCCGCGAGGATCTTTATTATCGCCTCAATGTCCTGACGCTGATGCTACCGCCACTGCGCGAGCGTCCGGCTGACATTATGCCGTTGGCTGAACTTTTCGTAGCACGCTTTGCCGACGAACAAGGGATTGCGCGTCCTACATTGGCCGCAGACGTGGAACATTTTCTGCCACAGTACGGCTGGCCGGGTAACGTTCGGCAGTTAAGAAATGCCATTTATCGGGCGCTGACCCAGTTGGAAGGGAACGAATTGCATATGCAGGACATCGAACTCCCTGCCTTTTCGATAGATGCTCCGCAAGATGAAACGCTGCTTGATGGCTCGTTGGACGATATCAACAAACGTTTTGAGCGCTCTGTGCTGACCCGCCTTTATCAATCCTATCCAAGCACGCGTAAGCTGGCAAAAAGGCTGGGAGTATCGCACACGGCGATAGCCAACAAACTGCGAGAGTATGGACTCAGCCAGCGCAAGGCGGCGGGGGATGACGACGAGTGAATAACAAAACGGCTGCTCGCACAGCCGTCAGACTGATAGCAACGTCCTGATTTCCTTGTCAGGACTTTGATCTGATTCGCGAAGGGATGACGTGATAGTTTGATACCATTGACATGGATTCATTAAAAAAAAGGCAGGAGCCGTAATGTGACTTTGTATGATATCAAACCTAAGTTTCAGAATTTGCTTCGACCCACTGTTGTCAGACTTCATGCCATGGGGGCGACGGCAAACCAGATTACGCTGCTGGCAATGCTGGCATCGGTACTGCTCGGCGGAGTACTGATGTGTTTTCCTGAGCCGTTTTTCTTTCTCTCTCTACCAATCTTTTTATTTTTCCGTATGGCGCTGAATGCCATAGACGGCATGTTAGCCCGGGAATTTAACCAGCAATCCAGACTTGGTGCCATTCTTAATGAAGTCGGCGATATCATCGCTGATGCTGCGCTTTACCTCGCGTTTGCTTTTTTGACAGGGGTTTCGCCGTGGCTGGTTGTCCTGGTGGTGTTGCTGGCGTGGCTGACGGAATTTTGCGGTGTCATTACTCAGGTACTGACGGGCAGCCGAAATTACCTTGGCCCGATGGGTAAGAGCGATCGGGCTTTTGTGCTGGGGGCTTTAGGCTTATTTATTGCACTTTGGCCGCAATATATTGGTGCTGTCAATATTGTGTTTGGTGCCTCGGCAGTGTTACTGGTATGGACCGCTATCAACCGTTGCCGCAGCGCGTTGGAGGTCAAAAATGCCTGATTCTCTGCGCACTTTGTATTATTGCCTTGGCGGGATCTTCAGCATTTTAGTGCTGGCAACCGTAATTATCTTTGTTTTAAAAAAATGCCGCCCAGAGCGTGACTGGCTGGAGCTTCAGCAGCGGATTAACAGTTGGTGGGTGATTATTGGCCTGTTTTCGCTGGCGATGCTGTTGCCAAAAGGACTGGCGCTGACGTTCTTCGGGTTTATCAGTTTTCTGTCATTGAAGGAGTATCTGACGCTGGCACCAACCCGCCGTTCCGATAGCATTCCGTTGCTGTGGATGTATGCGGCGATCCCGCTGCAATATCTCTGGGTGGGGATGTCGTGGTACGGGATGTTTATTATCTTCATTCCTATTTATGTCTTTTTATTCCTGCCTGCCCGGATGGTTCTTGTTGGCGATACTAAAGGATTCTTACACTCTGCATCGGTTATGCACTGGGGCATGATGACGACGGTTTTCGCCTTAAGCCATGTTGCGTTTCTGATGACGTTGCCAGGTGTTGATACCAAAGCAGGCGCATTGCTGGTTATTTTCCTGGTGGCGGCTACCGAGCTTAACGATATTTCGCAATATCTGTGGGGGAAATCGCTGGGGAAAATCAAGGTTACGCCGAAAGTCAGCCCGAATAAAACGCTGGCCGGATTATTAGGTGGTGCATTGACCACCACGCTGCTGGCAGCGCTTTTCGGCCCGCTACTGACCCCGATGAACTGGATCTATTCGCTGGGGGCGGGGGTGATTATTGGGCTGAGTGGATTCTGTGGCGATGTGGTGATGTCGGCGATTAAACGCGATTTTGGCGTGAAAGACTCTGGGAGATTATTGCCGGGGCATGGCGGTATTCTTGACCGGCTGGATTCACTCATTTACACCGCGCCGTTGTTTTTCCACTTCTATTACTATTTCTACTTGTAAATGATAAGGCACGCCGATGAACCGTATGCTGCGCTGGATCTTTACGCTATGTATCGCTTATCCCGTGGTCTGGATTTGGCTGGGCGTTCGCGTTTCCGGGCGTCAAAAGCTGCCCACAGAAGGGCCGGCAATTATCGTCGCGAATCACAATAGCCATCTGGATGTGTTGACGCTGTTCACGCTGTTTCCGCTTTCAGCGCTGGTTAAGGTGCAGCCAGTGGCGGCGGCGGATTATTTCCTGCGGAATAAAGCTATCGGATGGTTCGCCCTGAAGGTCATCGGTATTATTCCTGTTTATCGCGGAGCCCATCAGTCGAATCCGTTACAAGCCTGCGTCGATGCGCTGGCGGAAAAGAAAATTGTGATTATCTTCCCGGAAGGAACGCGTGGCGAGCCAGGTAAATTTTCGGAGATCAAATCCGGCATTTGGCATTTAAGCCAGCAGTGTCCAGATGTGCCCATTATTCCTGTTTACATGCATGGTCTGGACCGCTCAATGGGTAAAGGCCAAAAAATCCCTGTTCCGTTCTTCATCGATATCTTTATAGACGAACCTCTGTTTTACGATGCGGATAAGGTCGCGTTTAAACAATCGTTATTTAATCGATTTGTTACATTACAACAGCAAGCGACAAGGAAAATAACATGAGTCAGGAAACGCGTGTATTTCAGGAAAGCACGTTCTCAACCAGCGATGGAGAGTCGCTCTATTTTCGCTACTGGCCTGCAACGGAAGGTTTCAGTAAGAAAGTGATCGTGCTGTTTCATCGCGGGCATGAACATTCCGGGCGTCTGCAACACATTGTTGATGAGTTGGTTATGCCGGATACGCATTTTTATGCTTGGGATGCACGCGGGCACGGCCAGTCTCCGGGCGCGCGCGGTTACAGCCCGAGTCTGGCTCGCTCGGTTCTGGACGTTGATGAGTTTGTGCGTTTCGTGGCTCAGGATGCGCAAGTCAGCCTTGAGGATATCGTGGTGATCGCGCAGAGCGTGGGTGCCGTGCTGGTATCCACATGGGTTCATGACTACGCGCCGAAAATTCGGGGGATGGTACTCGCTTCCCCGGCCTTTAAGGTCAAACTTTATGTGCCGTTTGCCCGCATCGGGCTGGGATTAATGCAACGCATTCGTGGGCTGTTTTATGTGAATTCCTACGTGAAAGGAAAATTCCTCAGCCACGATCCTGAACGTATCGCAAGTTTCGAGCAGGATAAACTTATTACGCGCCAGATTGCCGTCAATATTTTGCTCGATCTCTACAAAACAGCCGAGCGCATTGTTTCCGACTCTTCTGCAATTACACTGCCCACGCAGTTGCTTATTTCCGGTAACGATTTTGTTGTGCACGCGAAACCACAAAAACATTTTTACGTTGGTTTGCGCAGCGCCATAAAAGAGCAGCATATTTTACCTGGCTTTTATCATGATACGTTGGGTGAAAAAAACCGTGCCATTGCCTTCGATAAAATGAAGTGCTTTATCGACAAGCTCTATGCGGATCAACCTTATACGTTCGATTATAGCCATGAAGACCAATGGAGCCCTAGTGCCGACGCATATCGTGAATTGCAGGTTCCGCCAACATCGTGGTCGCTGGAGGGGATGGCCTATTCCTCGTTAAGCTATGGTATGAAAACGGTGGGTAGATTATCGAAAGGGATGCGTCTGGGCTATGAGACGGGTTTTGATTCCGGTAGCACACTGGATTATGTGTACCGTAATTACCCCGAAGGCAAGGGAGTGCTGGGACGGATGCTTGATAAGCACTACCTCAACAGCATCGGCTGGAAGGGCATTCGGATACGAAAAATTAATATCCAGCATGTCATTGAACAGGCGGTCACAACGTTGAAAGCGCGTGGTATGTCGGTACGCGTGGTAGATATTGCGGCCGGGCACGGACGCTATGTTCTCGACGCGCTGGAAAAACATCCGGGTATTGAAAGCATATTGCTGCGTGATTACAGCGAATTAAATGTGGAAAAAGGCCAGGCCATGATTGACGAGCGCGGATTAGGCCACGTTGCGCGGTTCAAAAAGGGTAATGCCTTTGACTATGATTCTCTTTCTACACTTGAACCGGCCCCGACGCTGGGCATTGTTTCCGGGCTGTATGAACTCTTCCCGGATAACGAGTTAATCAAAACGTCGCTTGCCGGGCTGGCTGCGGCGATGCCGCCAGGCGGTGTACTGGTCTATACCGGACAACCGTGGCATCCGCAGCTAAAGACCATCGCGTATACGTTAACCAGCCACCAAAACGGTATTCCGTGGATGATGCGTGTGCGCACTCAGAAAGAGATGGACACGCTGGTGGAGCAGGCGGGCTTTGAAAAATGCCATCAGGTGATTGATGAATTTGGTATTTTTACTGTCTCGCTGGCCGTGAGAAAGCCGCATGGCTGAGTCCTTGCTCACACAAAACAAATACACTCTCTGGAAGCAAGGGCTGTGCTGGCTGGTGCTGTTGGGGCCGCTGTTTTTCTTAAGCTATGGTCAGGTGAATCAGTTCACTGCTACACGCAACGATGTGGGAAGCCTGGTCTTTGGCTGGGAGTATGCGATTCCGTTTATGTCGTGGACCATCGTGCCTTACTGGAGCATCGATCTGCTTTACGGCATGTCGCTATTGATCTGCATGTCAAAACAGGAACTGACCCGCCATGGTTGCCGACTGCTTGCCGCATCACTGATCGCCTGTGCGGGATTCCTGCTTTTTCCTCTGAAATTCACTTTTGTTCGCCCGGAAATACAGGGCATGTTTGGCTGGCTATTTCAGCAGCTTGAGCAGTTTGATTTGCCTTACAATCAGGCTCCTTCACTGCATGTCATCCTGACATGGCTGCTGTGGCTGCGTTTTCGTCAGCATCTAGGCAAGGGCGCAAGACGGGTGTCAGGTGCATGGTTTTTACTGATTGCCGTTTCAGTGCTCACCACCTGGCAGCACCATTTTATCGATGTTCTCAGCGGGATCGTCGTCGGTGTAATAATCAGCTACGCGATTCCGATTGAAGGCCATTGGCGTTGGCGTCGTCCGTCATCACACGCATTGCGGCTCGCGGTTAAATACAGTGCCGGAAGCGGTTTGTTTTTACTGGCGGGGTTGTGCATTCCATACGGCGTAATCTTGCTGTGGCCTTCTGCCGCCTTGCTGATGGTGGCGGCGGGCTATGCCGGGCTAGGCGTGTCGGTATTCCAGAAAAACGACCAGGGCGACTTATCCCTCTCTGCGCGCGGGTTTTTGTTCCCGTATTTAGCCGGAGCGTGGCTTTCTAAAGCCTGGTTTTCCAGACGGATACCCCGAAGTCACATAATTTATGCTGGTGTGGCGTTGGGGCGCTTCCCGGATAAAATCCCAGATCAAGTTGCTGTACTTGATCTGACGGCTGAATTTCATAAAGGCAATCGCAAAACCATGCGCTGGCAGGCTTATCCGTTAATGGATTTAGTGGCACCGGAAGTACAGGATATTCGGCTTGCCGTTACCCGGCTCAGTCAGTTGTGCCAGTCACATGACACCGTACTTGTGTGCTGTGCTTTAGGCTTATCTCGTAGTGCAACGGTGGTAGCCGCCTGGTTACTGAGTGAAAGATATGCCGGATCCGTGCAGCAAGCTGTGGCGCTGATTAAAGCCCGGCGTCCTCAGGTTGTTTTTACCCCCGCCCATTTTCAGGTTCTGGAGACGTTCAGCAAGGAGTCCCATGTCTGATAACACAATGACAAATCGCATTATGCAAATCCATCTGTCGAGCTGGCGCTATTTTGCGGCGCTGACGCTACCTCCGGTGGGGCTGATATTTACCCTTTTTTTCTCGATCGATTGTGTCATTTTGATGGTGCTTTTTTTGCTTACGCATTATTACTGCTGGCGTCTCTGGTTGGATGAAAAATTATTTCAACTACTTGATAATGAAAATGATCTCAGTAAGTTTGATAACGGAATGGCGTATTTGTGGGGAAAAAAAACGTGCAACACTCGCACGCTGGCTGAGCGCTGGCGTGGGACGAGAGATCTGTTTTATCGTGCGATGTTCTCACTTATGGCGTTGTGGTTCGCTTCATTGTGCTCGACCCTTTACCGAGCGATTACGCGGTTGACTAGGTAGGGTATGAACCACCATGAGTGAAAGCCCCAAAAGGACAATCGCCGCCGTCAGAGGTGGGGGGTTGAGGATGACCACAAAAAACGGCTGCGTGAGCAGCCGTTTCACATCGGTAATGAGAGTGGCTTATTTCAGAACAGCTAGTGCTGCGTCATAGTCTGGCTCAGTGGTGATTTCGTTCACCAGTTCGCCATGCAGCACGTTGTCGTTTTCATCCAGTACGACCACCGCACGAGCGGTTAAGCCCTTCAGCGCGCCATCGGCGATAGCGACGCCATAGTTTTCCTTGAATTCACCGCCACGCAGCGTGGAAAGCACAACGACGTTGTTCAGACCTTCAGCACCGCAAAAACGGGACTGTGCGAACGGCAGGTCGGAAGAGATACACAGAACAACGGTGTTATCCAGCTCAGAACCCAACTGGTTGAATTTGCGCACGGACGCGGCACAAACACCGGTATCGATGCTTGGGAAGATGTTTAGGATTTTGCGTTTGCCAGCATAGTTGCTGAGTGAAGCATCGGACAGATCCTTAGCCACCAGAGTAAATGCCGGGGCTTTGCTTCCTTTGGCTGGGAATGACCCTGCTACTGGCACAGGATTGCCTTGAAAATGTACGGTCTGTGACATGTTTGCGTCCTTAATTACAGGTAATTAACACGCTGCTCAGTTTAGGGCAACATTAGCAACATTGGTATAAAAATTATGATTAAAATTGCTGGCTTAGCAACGCGACCATTACGTCAAGGTAGCATTCGCTGGCGGCATCTGCCGAGATCGGCGGAAGTTCAGCGGTGATGCAATGGAGCGAACGATCGGCGCACCAGCTTCCGAAAGAGCCAGGTGTGTCGTAACCCACACTCGAAACGAGCGGCAACCCGCACTGTTGTGCCAACCATCGACCCCGTTCAGAACGCTGTGGATCTTCAATACAGGCGAGAGGCTCATGAAAAGAGACAACCCAGTGAGGATTAAGTTTCTCAATCAGTGCACAAAGGGCCTGGGTTTCCGGCTCTGAACCCGCGGTTTCCCCCGTAGATAGCTCGACATCGCGTTCATCTGCGGCACTGTTCCAGCGGTATGCCGTTATTCCCGGCTGCCAGTTACTGGCCGGAAAATTACGATTGAGATCGACGCCGTTGGCGTTGGCACGCAAGCCCAATTGACAGCCATCCGGGTTTACCGCAAGAATCACATGATGGCGGCGCTGGCCTGAAAAAAGGGTACGAAGCGCGCAGGAAAGCGCCACAACCGCGGCGGTTTCATCTCCGTGTGTTCCGGCAATAATCAGCCCACTTTCCGATGGCGCTAATTCGGCGGGGAAATACAGTAGCGGCGCGCCCAGCAGCGATTTCCCATAAGGTTCACCCAGCGAAGGCAGATTACCGCGCTGCTGGCGAGCCAGAAGAGGCGTGATGGTACTTTCCATAATATCGTCCTGTAGTGACCTATGCGTTTCATCATAAAAAAATCGGCTCTGAGACGCAAACCGCGAAATAGCCCGTGTATTGCTGGATGACTGCGGCGATTTCTGACTATTATATTGTTTAATCAATTCATTATGCTTTCGGATCAAATCATCATGCACTATGGGTATTCTGTATTTTATGCCGCGTTGATGGCGGCCATGGCGGGTAATGCCGTCGCGGCGCAGGTTCCGGCGGGAACGGTTCTGGCTGAAAAACAAGAGATCGTTCGCCACATTAAAGATGAACCAGCTTCTCTCGATCCGATAAAAGCGGTGGGCCTGCCGGAAGCGCAGGTGTCGCGCGATCTGTTTGAAGGGCTGGTGAATCAAGATGCTAAGGGGAATATCACTCCTGGTGTGGCGCTGCGCTGGCAGACGACCGATAACCGCACGTTTATCTTTACCCTGCGTAATAATGCCCGTTGGTCTAACGGTGACCCTGTAACGGCCAACGATTTTGTCTACAGTTGGCGTCGTCTGGTCACGCCCGAAAACAGTTCGCCATTCGCCTGGTTCGCCCGGCTCGCAGGGATTCAAAACGCGGAACAGATTCTCGCTGGCAAAATGCCGGTTGATCAGCTTGGTGTGACGGCCGTTAATGACCACACCTTGAAAGTACAACTCAGCAAACCTGTTCCCTATTTCGTTAGCCTGACGGCAAATTTTAGTCTGTTTCCGGTGCATCAGGCCACGGTAGAAAAATTCGGGAACGATTGGACGAAACCAGGGAATTTGATCGGCAACGGGGCGTTTAAACTGGATCAGCGCGTCGTTAATGAGAAACTGGTACTCACGCAGAATCAATATTATTGGGATAACGCCAATACGCGCCTGACAAAAGTGACCTTTGTTCCGATCAATCAGGAATCGAACGCGACAAAGCGCTATTTGTCTGGAGATATCGATATCACGGAGTCATTTCCTAAAAACCTGTACCCAAAACTGCTAAAAGACTTACCCGGTCAGGTTTATACACCCGATCAGCTTGGCACTTATTACTATGCGTTTAACACCCAGCGTGCGCCGACCAATGATGTCCGGGTACGGAAAGCGTTGTCTTATGCCATTGACCGTAAAGTGATTGCCGAAAAAGTATTGGGGACAGGGGAAAAACCAGCCTGGCACTTTACGCCAGATGTCACCGCGGGCTTCAAACCGACGGAAAGCCTGTTGCAGCAATATTCTCAGGATGAGTTAGACGCACAGGCAAAAGCACTGATGGCGGCCGCAGGCTACGGCCCTAATAACCCACTGAAATTATCACTGTTGTACAACACCTCCGAAAGCCACCAGAAGATCGCGATTGCGGTAGCGTCAATGTGGAAGAAAACACTGGGGGTAGAGGTTCGCTTATCTAATCAAGAGTGGCAAACCTATATCGATAGCCGTAACAGCGGCAATTTTGACGTGGTGCGAGCCTCTTGGGTGGGTGACTACAATGAACCCTCGACCTTTCTTTCACTGCTGACATCGCACCACAGTGGTAATATCGCGCGTTTTAAAAACGCGAATTACGATCGTGTATTGGATGAAGCGGGTAATCAGACCAATCCGCAGGCGCTGAATGCAGATTACAACCGGGCAGAGCAGATACTGATGGATGAGGCACCGATTGCACCTATCTATCAATATACTAACGGACGTCTGATCAAGCCGTGGGTGAAAGGCTATCCCATTACTAACCCTGAAGACGTGGCCTATAGCCACATGCTCTACATCGAAAAACATTAAGTACCGTGGGAATGTGGCGATAAAACCGGCGTCGTTATCATGGTCATTCCGGCTGACAGAGCGTAGAACGGTAAGAGCGGGTAGTAAAACCGTTGGAGGCAAGACGTGGAATCCTTTTCAGGAAAAGAGTTGCAAAACAGCGGTGCGGTTCATGCGTATCAGTTGGATGGGAAGGGGGGGATTACCCCGATTGGCGAGCAGGATGTGGTTAGCAGCGAGAAACCCTGCTGGCTGCACCTGGATTCTACCTTGCCTGCCAGCGCGCGCTGGCTGAATAAAACGACACGGGTGCCGGATAGCCTACGTAATGCGCTGGCAGGGGAAAGCGTTCGGCCGAGAGTCACGCGTTTGGGGGAAGGTACGCTTATTACGCTACGCAGTGTGAATTTGAATGCCAACGCGCGGCCAGAGCAACTGGTTGCCGTTCGGGTATATATTACCGACAAACTGATCATCTCCACCCGACGCCGTAAGATTCTGGCTATCGAGGAGATTCTTACCGATCTGAAAGAAGGCAATGGCCCGACGGACAGTGGAAGTTGGCTGGTTTCTATTGCGGAATCGTTGACCGATCATACCAGCGAATTCATTGATGATTTACATGAGAAAATCATCGATCTGGAAGACGATTTACTGGAACAACAGATTCCACCGCGTGGTGCGCTGGCGCTGATTCGTAAACAACTTATTGTGCTACGCCGCTATATGACGCCACAACGCGACGTATTCTCGCGTATCTCCGGCGAGAAGCTACCCTGGATGCAGGATGACGATCGCCGCAGAATGCAAGAAATCGCCGATCGCTTAGGCCGCGGGCTGGAGGATCTGGATGCGAGTATTGCGCGCACTGCGGTGCTCTCCGATGAAATCACCGCCTTGATGACCGAAGCGATGAATCGTCGTACCTATACGATGTCGCTTTTGGCGATGGTTTTTCTGCCGACGACGTTTCTGACGGGCTTATTTGGTGTCAACTTAGGTGGCATTCCTGGTGGCGATGCACCATTTGGTTTTTTCACGTTCTGCCTGATGTTGGTGATATTGATTGGCAGCGTTGCGTGGTGGTTAAAACGCAGTAAATGGTTATAGCGACTTACGGTGAATGAGTGCAACGATAATCACAAACTGTCGCGAACGGCTAAAAAACCACGCGTAAATTGAGCAATATCAACATTTTTTACCTTATTGTGCGGCACTATCATTCCCGCAGGTGAATGCAACGTCAAGCGATGGGCGTTGCGCTCCATATTGTCTTACTTCCTTTTTTGAATTACTGCATAGCACAATTGATTCACACCATGCCGACAGTTTTGTCGGCTTTTTTTTGCTATTTTTCCGTATCAACCTTATCTCTGGCTGTTAAATGCAAGATGGCTGATGTTGCTTCCAGCTTTTTCTGCTGATAAAGCAACGCTACGCCATATCCAAAGCACCACACAGCCAAAAATACTTGAGAGTATGAATAGAGGCTATTGCTATAAGGATCAGAATAACACTCTAAAAGGGCTGACATCGTGGTGGAAAAGCCACCGAGAAAGACCCACCGCGTTAATTTTATTTTCCCCTGTAATTCCTTTTCTAACCGTTCAATGGTTGCTATTTTTTGTTCCATCATTATCCCTTAGCGACAGTATTGGGTATAAAACAGGGTAACGAATATCCTCTGCTTATTTTATTTCCAGTACGTCCAGACGGGCAATTGGCGGCGCTTCGTCATCGTCTTCTGGCTGCCAGCCAACGGGCTGCATCGGCAGTTCTTCGCGGTCAAAAGCCAGATCGCCACCGTCTACCACGTCACTACCGTGACGAATGCTTTTGAAATCAAAGAGCGCATGATCGGCAAGATGAGAAGGCACAACGTTTTGCATGGCGCTGAACATGGTTTCAATACGGCCTGGGTAGCGTTTATCCCAGTCGCGCAGCATATCTTTAATCACCTGACGTTGCAGATTTGGCTGCGAGCCGCACAGATTGCACGGAATAATCGGGTATTGACGGGCTTGCGCAAAGCGTTCGATATCTTTTTCGCGGCAGTAAGCCAGGGGGCGAATGACGACATGTTTACCGTCGTCGCTCATCAGCTTCGGCGGCATGCCTTTCAATTTTCCACCGTAGAACATGTTCAGGAACAGCGTTTGCAGAATATCGTCGCGGTGGTGACCCAGTGCGATTTTCGTTGCACCCAGTTCTGTCGCGGTACGGTATAAAATCCCGCGACGCAGACGTGAACACAGTGAGCAGGTGGTTTTTCCTTCTGGAATTTTATCTTTCACAATTCCGTAGGTATTTTCTTCGACGATCTTGTATTCCACGCCGATGCTATCAAGGTATTGCGGCAGAACATGCTCTGGAAACCCAGGTTGCTTCTGATCCAGATTCACCGCGACCAGAGAAAAATGAATTGGTGCGCTTTGTTGCAGATTGCGCAGAATTTCCAGCATTGTGAAGCTATCTTTCCCGCCGGACAGGCACACCATAATGCGGTCGCCTTCTTCAATCATATTGAAGTCAGCGATAGCTTCGCCGACGTGACGACGCAGGCGCTTTTGCAATTTGTTGAAATTGTACTGAGTTTTTGGGTTAATCTCTTGTTTTTCTGACATTTTTATCTGTGCTCGTTGCAAAAAGCGTTGCGGATGGAAAACGGTTCAGTGCAGACGTCAACATGGTCTGCACGATCATGGCGTGTATGGTACGGATTACGGCGACGAATGCCAGATCGTTTTATCGCGGCGTTTCACAATTACTCTGTAGACGAGGCATACGTTAGTGTGCCGAATAATGTAGCGAATGCTCATGCGGCTTGATGTATGGCGCGTAGTCAAGTGGTGCCTGCTTTTGATGGGGCAACGTCTCTTTTCACTCAGGGATGTGTTGATGAATCGGAGTGTGGTGGATATAGTCCTTGTCTGAAAAGTTTATTCGATAGGTGTTGATGCCAAACGTGGCGTCGGGACCGACAATCCACCCGATCTGAGGCCAAAACATGAAACTATTGCCATGGCTATGTACCGCTGCTGCGTTGCTGCTGGCGGGATGCAGTAATCATAGTGAGAACACTTCTGCTGCTCAGCAAGATTCGACGCAAACCGATGATAAAAACGCCGTTGTGCTGCTGAAAAGCAGTTCGCCAGTTGACGTCAACTGTACGCTGATTGGCGGAACAATGGCGATGGCCAGGCAGCTTGATGGGGCGAGTGTGGGAGCCTGTCAGTTAGCCAATGGCAAACGCTGTAGCGAGCAATCGCTGATGAACGGAACGTGTCCGGCGGGGTGAGTGTGGTGGCAGTGTGCACTGCCACCGAGAGCGTTAAGAGGTCACCAGATTGGCGCAAGGTACATTCTGGCTGATGTCTTTCAGGTTTTGAAGCGTGGTTTGGGAAATGCTGATCAGCGCTTCTTCCGTCAGAAACGCCTGATGTCCGGTAAATAGCACATTGTGGCACGCAGATAAACGGCGGAAAACATCGTCCTGAATCACATCGTTGGATTTATCAGCGAAGAAGAGATCGCGCTCGTTTTCATAAACGTCCATACCCAGCGCGCCAATTTTCTGTTGCTTCAGCGCATCGATAGCGGCCTGTGAATCGATCAGCCCGCCACGGCTGGTATTCACGATCATGACGCCGTTTTTCATGTGCGCAAAAGCGGCTTGATTTAGCAGATGGTGGTTTTCCGGCGTCAGTGGACAGTGCAGGGAAATGACGTCTGAATGGGCATACAGCGTTTTTAGATCGACATACTCGGCCCCTAATTCCAGTGCTTGCGGGTTCGGGTAGGGATCGAAGGCCAGCAGGCGCATGCCAAAACCTTTCAGGATACGCATCGTAGCGATGCCAATTTTTCCAGTGCCGATAATGCCCGCCGTCCGGTTGTGCATATTGAACCCAATCAGCCCTTCCAGAGAGAAGTTCGCGTCGCGGGTACGTTGATAGGCGCGATGAATGCGGCGGTTAAGCGTTAGCATCAGGCCGACGGCGTGTTCGGCCACCGCTTCCGGGGAATAGGCGGGAACGCGTACCACGTTGATACCCAGTTCTCTGGCGGCGTCCAAATCGACATTGTTAAAGCCCGCGCAGCGTAGCGCGAGCGTTTTAATGCCCAACGCGGCCAGCTCGGTCAACACCTCGCGGCTGCCGTCATCGTTCACGAAAATGCAGACAGCCTGACAGCCTGCGGCGGTTTTCGCTGTACGGGAGGTCAGCATGAAATCGAAAAACTCCAGTTCATAGCCAAACTGCTGATTGACCTGTTCCAGATATTTACGGTCATACTGCTTGGTGCTGTAAATTGCCAGTTTCATTGATCGTTTCTCCGAAAAATCCTCAGATTAAGCTATCAGAAAATCGGGCGATGACAAACCGTTACCGGACTGACAGTAACGGTTTGAAATTTACAGGCAATTGTGAGGCAGACGCGGGTTAGCGGGGCGTACTGAAAACCGATACAGCTTCGGACATTGTCGCGATCTGCTGTTCCAGACTGTTAATGGCAGAACTAGAGTGCGTCGCCAAAATAGTGTTCTGGCGCGTCAATTCATCAATGTTATTGACCGCAGAATTAATCTGCCCCAGCCCTTGCGATTGTTCTTGTGTCGCCAAACTGATTTGATTTACAAGCTGCGAAACCTGCTGTACCTGAGCCAGAATATTGTTCATTGACTGACTGGTGTGGTTGACCAATTTATCACTGGTGTGAATGTTGGTGATGGTTGTATCGATGATCTCTGCGATGTCTTTTGCGGCGGCGGCACTACGCTGCGCCAGAATACGGACTTCCCCAGCGACTACGGCGAAACTCTTACCCTGTTCTCCGGCGTGCGCGGCTTCTACTGCTGCATTAAGCGCGAGAATGTTGGTCTGGAACGCCAGATTATCCAGCACGCTGATGATGTCGGTGATCTCTTTACTGGAACGGGTCATGATTGCCATGGTATCGGTTACCTGACTGACCGCTTGCTCTCCGGCATTGACAGCCTGATTAGCATCAGTGGCACAACGCGTTGCTAACTGTGTGGCAGACGCATTACTTTGGATCGTTGCCGTGAGTTCTTCCATGGATGATGCAGTGGATTGTAAACTTTGGGCGGTATCTTCACAGCGCTGGCTTAATGTGTAATTCCCAGACGCAATCTCGCCGCAGGCATGGCGTAGTTCAGCCAGCTTGCTGTTGACATCATCGACAAACGTGCGGAAATTCATGCCGGATTGATTGACGGCGCGTAATAACATGCCAACTTCATCCACGCGATTAAGTTGAAACGAATTATCCGCCTGCCCGGATGCGGAATTAATGGCCTGGCGTAGAATTTTTTCCAGTGGTTTTGCCAGGTGCTGAACTAATAATTCACTGGTTATTGTCGCGCCAGCGAGTAGTGCTAAAACAAAAATGAATAGCGGTGTGGTGAGTGGAAAGGTCGTCAGTAAGAAAAGCAGTGTAAATAGCATAAAAAGGAAAACATAGCTTCTTATCCGCCAGCGCACGGGAATGACGTTAAATAAACTCAGCAGTTTTAGCGGCCCTTTATAAATCAATAGTCCTTGAAAGAGTCGGCGGTTTCTTAATTTATTCTCATTCATCTGATGATAAAGCGCTTCTGCTTGCCGACTCTCTTCCTGTGAAACGCGGGTTCGCACCGACATATATCCCGCTACTTTCCCTTCCTTCATCAGGGGTGTCGTACTGGCTTTTACCCAATAGTAATCGCCATTCTTACGCCGGTTTTTGACGATGGCTGTCCAGATTTTTCCTGCTTTCAGCGTTGCCCACATGTCGGCAAACGCCTGTGGGGGCATATCCGGGTGGCGCACGATATTGTGAGGCTGATGGAGGATTTCCTCAAAGCCGTAACCACTGGCATCAATAAAATCGTCATTGGCATAAGTGATATGGCTATCGGTGGTGGTTACCGACATGAGTTTGGCTTTTTCATCTAATAAATACTGGACATCACTGACAGGAAAATTCTTACGCATTTATTGATCCTTTTAGTATCAGCAAGCCTATCTCGTCATATTTCAAGTTGCTTGTGCGTTGGCAATACCCTGCTCATTTCTGAGCTTGCCCTGAAAGGCCATCGCAAACGACGTTCAAATTGGCTAAGCCAATGTGTCCTTACGCATTCCCGTCATTATCTGAGTAAGACATGGGGATTCGCATGGTTGTCGCCTTCACGTAACTCTAATTATTTAGGATATAGATTTGATGTTTTTTAGATTCATTAGCTAACAGAAAACGAGTCATGCTATTTAAGTAACGGCAATGTTGACGAAATAATTAGCGAGTAGATTTATATATTGTGACTAATTTCATCTGTTATTTTTTCTTCAGGAAAGTAGTCGCTTAACCTGACCCGCCGTAACCGCCTAGGCCGAAACTAAAAGCATTCATTTGTTAAGTATATTATGACTCTGCGAATTTGCACTGTGAGCAACGCACGTTGAAGAACGGGAAAATGAGGAGGAGAATCAGGCAACGGGCGCTCTGATTGAGCGTCCGTGTGGATAAGATTAGCGGGAAAGGCTGAATACAGAAGCGGCCTGCACCATGCTTGAGATCTGTTGTTGCAGGTGGTCGGTGGCTGAATGTGACTGGCTTGCCAAAGCGGTATTTTGATGCGTGAGTTCATCAATACGGTTTACCGCTTCATGAATTTGCTCTAGCCCCTGAGATTGTTCCTGCGTTGCCAGGCTAATCTCATTCATCAAGCCCGTGACGTGCTGAACCTGAAGCAGAATATTGCTCATGGACTTATGTGTATGAGAGACCTGCTGTTCACCGGTGCGAATACTGTGCAACGTTTCATCAATGATGGTCGAAATATCGCTGGAGGAGGAAGCACTGCGTTGCGCCAACGAGCGAACTTCACTGGCGACCACCGCAAAACTCTTACCCTGTTCTCCGGCATGTGCGGCTTCGACGGCGGCATTCACCGCTAAAATATTGGTCTGGAACGCGAGATTATCCATCACGCTAACGATATCCGTAATGCGTTCGCTGGAGCGGGTAATGGTTTCCATCGTATTGGAAACCTGACTAACCGCCTGTTCGCCGGAGTTCACCGCCTGATTCACATCCTGCGTATATATTGACGCCTGAAGCGAGGCCTCCGCGTTACTTTTTATTGTTGCGGTAAGCTGTTCCACGGACGCCGCAGTTTGTTGCAAACTTTCTTCCGTTTCCTCGCAGCACTGTGCCAGCGTCTGGTTGCCCTGCGCGATCTCATTACAGGCGTTTTTTAGTTCACTCAGATTGGTGTTCACATCGTCCACGAAGGTACGGAAATTCATACCGGACTGGTTCACTGCCCGCATCAACATGCCAATCTCATCGACGCGATTAAGCTGCGTCAGATTATCGGCCTGTCCGGCGGCAGAACGCATAGCTTGCGATAAAATGTGCTCGATGGGGCGAGCCACATGGTGCACCAGCAGTTCGCCACTGGCAAAACAGCAGGCGATAAGCAACGGAAAGAGCACAGAAGCCAATGCCGTTCCTGACAGCAGGGAATAGGCGGCAATCAACGGGAGCAGGCTAAAAAGTAGAAAATAGCTACGCATGCGCCAGCGGAGCGGCATGGTTTTAAAGAGACTCAGGATGCGCAGTGGTCCCGTATAAATGAGCAGCCCATGACGAAACGCGCGATATTTCAATTTTCCTTCGTTCGCACGGGCATAAAGCCTCTCTGCCTGATAAATCTCTTCGGATGATGCAGCGGTGCGCACCGACATGTAACCGGTAATCTCACCGTCTTTTTTCAGCGGTGTGGTGCTGGATTTGACCCAATAATGATCGCCATTTTTGCAACGATTTTTCACAACCCCTGTCCAGATCTTACCGGCGCGCAGCGTTGTCCACATATCCGCGAAGGCGGCTGGTGGCATATCCGGGTGTCGGATAAGATTATGGGGCTGCCCCATCAGCTCATCAGTGGTATAGCCACTAACATCAATAAAATCTTTGTTCGCGTAGGTAATGTGGCTTTCTGGCGTGGTGACTGACATGAGTCTGGTTTTTTCAGAAAGAGGGCGTTGATGGTCGGTTACAGGGGTGTTATTACGCATAAAGCAGTCCTTTATATGCTGTGTCCGAATACTGATTTAACATGAGGCATACCCACGACAATGAATCAGCGGATAGCGGTAATGGTTCAGGTTGCTCATTGCTTTTTTTAAGGCGATCCCGGCAGAAGGAGATAATCCTGATAGGCACCGGGAAACGCTTTGTTCATGATGAGATAACGCGATTCATTACAAAATATAACCTCTATTAAACATTTTACCATGAAAGGGTAATAATCATGCATGCGCAATAGGGGTAAATGTGAATTAGATGGGTTTGTTTTTAATAAAAATAGTAATTTGTGAATGAATTATCGACGGATACATACAAGACGATTTTTTACCTCTATTGAACAGGATGCTTAATTCGCACTAATGATTAAAAAAAAGGCACTTTCAATCGCTTTCCTGCTCGCTGCATTGCTGGTTCTCTCTTGGCGAACGTTGCCACGGTGGCTGCCGCATCTTGCCGAAATTTGGCTCCCGGCAGAGGTATCTTTGAGCGTGAATAATACGCCTGGCTGGCAGAATGGTGGTCTGCATAGCGCGGGATTCAGTATTATGGCTGGAGAGTGCACGCTGTTTGACGTACGGAATATGACGCTGGGTTGGCATCATTGGCGATGGCATGTTGATATCGATGCTGTGACGTTAAACAGCGACTGCCTGCAATATGTGCCAACAGGGCGTCGTACTGAGCCAGCGACGCCACTGGCGCAGTGGCAGCGACGTGCGCCAACGGCTGATATTCAGGTGAAAAAATTTACGCTACAGCCCTGGCAGGATTATGCCGGACAGGTGCGGTTCAGTAGCGATGGCAAACGGCAGCAAATGCTCGATTATCAGGGCGATCAACTGGCGTTTCGGGCTGAATTGAACGATAAGCGTCTGACGTTGCATGAGAGCATGATCGCCACCCCAGCGGGGGGCGTAAGCCTGCAAGTCAGCGGCGAGGTGGAACTGGCCGATATGCTGGATGCCGCACCGGTGCGGGGGCGACTTACCGGAAAACTGGATTCAGGGCAGACGCCGGATCCGCTTTCGTTCCTACTGGATTGGCATAACCAGCAGGGTGAACTGGTGCTGAATGCGACGAATGAAGCAGCGCCGTTGGTATCGCTGCCGTGGCAACTGACGGATGAGGTTATTCAGGTCACTAACGGTGTCTGGCGCTGGCCTTATGCGGATCAGCCTCTCTCCGGGCAAGTAGCGATGACATTACAGCACTGGCGACAAGGACTGGATGCCACCACGATTAACGCGCGGTTGAACATGCTGACGCAGGGACATAACGGCAAGGCGAATGCCGTATTGGTACTGGGGCCGGGCAATATTGGCCTGCTCAATAGCGAGTTGCGTTTTCAGCTCACTGGGCAAGCTAACTTACCGGATCTTTCCCTGACGGCGACGCTGCCGGGCATTTTGCAAGGCTCCATTCTCAATCCTGAACTTTCTCTTTTACCCGGCGCGCTGCTACGTGCCTGGGGGATGCCCGCGCCGCAGGTTTATCTTGAAGAAGCGCGCTGGCCACTGGCGGGGGTCCGGGTTAGTGCAACAGGCGTGAATGGACGACTACAGGCGATTGTGAAGGCACGGGAAGCATACTGGGGGCACTTTAATCTGCATCTTGACGGTCAGGCGCAGGATTTCTGGCCGGATCAAGGACAGTGGCAATGGCGCTATTGGGGGAATGGGCACCTGCCACCGCTGAAAGGGCAATGGGATGTGGCTGGTCGAGGCCAGTGGCAGGATACGCTGATTGAAGTCAGTCAACTGTCGAGCGGCCTGGATCAATTGGGCTACGGCATTGTGACGGTGCAGCAGCCACGTCTGACGATTACGGAGCCGATTCGTTGGCAACGCGCTCGTTCAGGCGAGTATTTTCAAGGTGCGCTGCAACTGGCCTCAGAACGGGCACATTTCAGCAATGGCGGTTATCTGCCGCCCTCGTTGCTGACACTGGCGATGCAAGGACACAGTCCAAATGATTTCCAACTACAAGGCCAGCTACAGGCTGACGATATCGGGCCGGTCAGGCTGCGCGGGCGTTGGGACGGCGAGCGGCTGCGCGGTGGTGCATGGTGGCCAACACAGCCGCTGAAAGTGTTTCAGCCTCTGCTTTCCCCGCTGTTGAAAATGAATATCCGCGCCGGGCAATTTTACGCACAGGCGGCATTTTCCGCCGCACGTAAGGAAGGGTTCAGCGCGGGCGGGCATTGGGTGGTGAAAAACGGCGGGTTGTGGCTACAGGATGGGGAAGTCAGCGGGGTAAATTTTGTCCTGCCTTACCGCCTGAAAGATCAACGCTGGCAATTGGGTGTCAAGCAGCCCGTCACGCTACGAATTGACGTACTGGATAACCTGTTTCGGATGAGCAATATCCGCGTTGATCTACAAGGGTTTTATCCGTACAGCGAGCGGAGACCGTTGGTGATGTCTCAGGCTGATATGGATGTCTTGGATGGTCATATCAGTCTGTCTACGTTGCGCTGGCCACAGCGGGAACCGGCGCTGTTTACTGTTAAAAGTGTGGATCTCAGCGAGCTGCTGACTGTACTGAAGCAGAAGCAGTTTGCGTTGTCCGGGCGCGTGAGCGGTGTACTTCCGCTGAATTTTAATCATCCGAGCATGCTCATTGAACGTGGACGTATTACCAATGATAGCTTCCTGACGTTGCGGTTGGACAATCAATTAGCCGATGAGTTAGCGAATGAAAATATGGCCGGCGGTGTGGCGATTGGCTGGCTGCGCTATCTGGAGATCGGGCGTTCTTATGCCACACTTGACCTGAACAATCAGGGGGAATTGACATTAACGTCTCAGGTGCAGGGGAAAAACCCGCAGCTCAGTGCGCAGCGACAGGTTATTCTTAACTATCGCCATCAGGAGAATATTTTCCAGCTATGGCGCAGTTTACGTTTTGGCGATAACGTGCGGGATACGTTGGAACAGCAGGCAAATCAATAAATTCAAGGCAGAACAATGAACAAGAGCGAGATATTGCTGGTGGCATATTGCACGGTCGCTTTCCTTACGGGATGTGTGCCGCGCATTGAGGTTGCTGCACCTAAAGAGCCGATCACCATCAATATGAATGTGAAGATCGAGCATGAAATTCATATCAAAGCTGATAAAGAAGCGACACAACTGCTGGAAAGATCGGACAATGCGGCGGGTGATGAGATAAAGAAAAGCGCGCTCGTAGGCGCGCAATAATGAGCCAATTAAATCAAGATATGGCAAGGTCAGTAACAATGATTCGGTATGAACCCTTATTCACGATAGCCGGAACAATGATTCGTTAGGCGGTGGCCAACTGAGACAGTTGTGTTTTCGCCGCTTCAGTGGCTTTCTGTGCGACATCCGGGCCGTAGCCATAGCCTTCAGCGAACACGAACTCCAGGTCGGTCAGACCAAGGAAGCCCAGGAATACACGCAGGTACGGCTCTAACAGGTCAGTTGGCGTGCCTTGATGGATGCCGCCACGGCTGGTTAATACGATCGTGCGTTTACCTTTCACCAGACCTTCCGGCCCTTGCTCGGTGTAGCGGAATGTTACGCCCGCACGCGCGACCAGATCGAAGTAGTTCTTCAACTGAGTCGGAATGTTGAAGTTATACATTGGTGCGGCAATCACGATAATGTCATGCGCCTGCAATTCTGCGATCAAATCGTCGGACAGCTTCAGAGCTTCCTGCTGACGCGGAGTCAGTGCGGCATCAGACGGGCGCAGTGCGCCGACCAACTCGCCATCAAGAACCGGAATCGGTTGAGCCGCCAGGTCGCGAACGGTGATACTGTCGTTTGGATGTGCAGACTGCCACTCGGTGGTGAAGTGGTCGGCCAGTTGGTTTGACTGAGAATAACCTGCCAGAATGCTTGATTTCAGAACCAATACTTTGCTCATTGCCAATTCCTTTAGTGATGAAGGTGGGCGACAACATAACGCCCTTTGATGGATCACATCTTATGCGGTGCTCTGGAAAGTGAAAAGTGCAAATATTCGAGGTCATTATTCGATTTTCTTGAATAAGACGACGTGGGACGATTAGAGCCGTTTATGACAATGTGCTACTATCCACAGCTTAAAATTCCGTACCTTGACATCAGGTTAGGCTCAGTCGAGCCAGATTCGGCGACGCGCATTGTCCCGGCAGAACAAAGAATTAGAGAAACGATTAAGGATGAGCAACGTGAAATCACCTCTCAATGCATTATCTACGCAGTTAAGTGAGCTAATGCTTCGCGATCGGCAACGCCTGAGCCGCCGTTTGCAGGGCGCGGCGAAGGTCAGCAGCCCGCAAGCTCAGGCCGCGATCGCTCAGGATATTGAGGGAGAAATCGTCGCGGCGCGCCAGAAAGTCGAGAACCGACGGGCGAGCTGTCCAGCCATTCACTACCCTGAACAGCTTCCCGTTAGCCAAAAAAAAGACGAGATACTGGAGGCGCTGCGTCAGCATCAGGTGATTATTGTCGCTGGTGAAACCGGGTCGGGTAAGACGACACAGTTACCGAAGATTTGTCTCGAACTGGGTCGAGGTGTGCACGGCCTGATCGGTCACACGCAGCCGCGTCGTCTGGCTGCCAGAACCGTCGCCGATCGTATTGCCGCAGAGCTGGAAACGCCGCTGGGCGGAAGTGTCGGTTATAAAGTCCGTTTTAACGATCAGGTGAGTGACAATACGCTGGTCAAACTGATGACCGATGGTATTTTGCTGGCGGAAATTCAGCAAGATCGCCTGTTGATGCAATACGACACGCTGATCATCGATGAAGCGCACGAACGCAGCCTGAATATCGATTTCATCATGGGTTATTTGCGCCAGTTGTTGCCGAAACGCCCCGATTTAAAAGTGATTATTACGTCGGCCACCATCGATCCGCAGCGTTTCTCTCGCCACTTTAATCATGCACCGATCATTGAAGTGTCTGGTCGAACCTATCCGGTTGATGTGCGCTATCGTCCCGTCGTGGAAGATGCTGACGATAGCGAACGCGATCAGCTACAGGCGATTTTTGATGCGATCGATGAACTGACGCGCGAAGGGCCGGGGGATATTCTGGTCTTCATGAGCGGTGAGCGTGAAATTCGCGATACGGCAGAGGCGCTGACTCGTCTGGATTTGCCGCATACTGAGATCCTCCCGTTGTACGCCCGCCTGTCCAATCAGGAACAGAATCGCGTCTTTCAGTCACATCACGGTCGCCGCATTGTGCTGGCGACCAATGTGGCGGAAACCTCATTAACTGTGCCGGGTATCCGCTATGTGATCGACCCTGGTACGGCGCGTATCAGCCGTTACAGCTTCCGCACCAAGGTGCAGCGCTTGCCGATTGAACCGATCTCGCAGGCGTCGGCGAATCAGCGCAAAGGGCGCTGTGGTCGTGTCGCTGCGGGGGTATGTATCCGCCTCTATTCCGAGCAGGATTTCCTGTCGCGGCCCGAATTTACCGATCCTGAAATCCTTCGCACCAACTTAGCTTCCGTTATTTTGCAAATGACGTCATTGGGGCTGGGTGATATCGCCGCATTTCCGTTTGTGGAAGCGCCGGATAAACGCAATATTCAGGACGGCGTGCGGCTGCTGGAAGAATTAGGCGCGATTAATCTGGCGGAAAATGGACATTACCGCCTGACGCCGCAGGGGCAACAGTTGGCACAATTGCCGATCGATCCGCGCTTGGCGCGAATGGTGCTGGAAGCGCGTAAAACCAGTTGTGTGCGTGAAGTGATGGTGATTGTTGCCGCACTGTCGATCCAAGATCCGCGTGAAAGGCCGATGGACAAGAAGCAGGCGTCGGATGAAAAACACCGTCGTTTTGCCGACAAAGACTCCGATTTTCTGGCTTTCGTCAACCTGTGGGACTATCTGCGTGAGCAGCAAAAGGCGTTGTCTTCCAGCCAGTTCCGCCGCCAGTGCCGCTCGGATTTCCTTAATTATCTGCGCGTTCGCGAATGGCAGGATATCTATACACAACTGCGTCAGGTGGTGAAAGAACTGGGGTTACCGGTCAACAGCGAACCCGCCGATTACCTGAGTATCCACTGTGCGCTACTCACGGGATTGCTGTCGCATATCGGGCAGAAAGATATTGAAAAACAGGAGTTCAGCGGCGCGCGCAATGCACGGTTTGCCATTTTCCCCGGCTCCGGGTTATTCAAAAAGCCGCCTAAGTGGACGATGGTAGCGGAACTGGTGGAAACCAGTCGCCTGTGGGGACGTATTGCGGCGCGTATTGAACCTGAGTGGATTGAACCACTGGCGCAGCACCTGATTAAGCGGAGTTACAGCGATCCTCACTGGGAGAAAGCGCAGGGCACGGTAATGGCGCAGGAGAAGGTGACGCTCTTCGGGCTGCCGATTGTCGCGGCGCGCAAGGTGAATTACAGCCAAATCGATCCGACGCTGGCGCGTGAGATGTTCATCCGTCACGCGCTGGTGGAAGGTGACTGGCAAACGCATCACGCCTTTTTCCGCGCCAACCTCAAGCTGCTGGCTGAGGTGGAGGATTTAGAGCATAAATCGCGCCGCCGCGACATCCTGGTGGATGACGAGACGCTGTTTGCTTTCTACGATCAACGTTTGCCGCATGATGTCGTGTCGTCGCGTCATTTTGACAAGTGGTGGAAAGCCGCCAGCCGCGATAATGCCGACCTGCTTAATTTTGAAAAAAGCATGTTGATTAAGGACGGTGCGGAGAAAGTGAGCGCGCTGGACTACCCGAATTTCTGGCATCAAGGCAGTCTGAAACTACGGTTATCCTATCAGTTTGAACCGGGTGCGGATGCGGATGGCGTGACGGTACATATCCCGCTGCCTATCCTCAATCAGGTGCGTGAAGAGGGCTTCGAGTGGCAGATTCCCGGCGTGCGCCGCGAACTGACGATTGCGCTGATTAAATCGTTGCCCAAACCGTTACGCCGTAACTTTGTCCCCGCACCGAACTATGCCGAAGCATTTCTGGCGCGTACCACGCCGTTAGAAAAGGGATTGCTGGATGCGCTGGAGCGTGAGTTGCGGCTGATGACGGGCGTGACGGTGCCGCGCGAGGCGTGGCAATGGGATCAGGTGCCCGATCATCTGAAAATCACGTTCCGCGTCATCGACGAGAAAAATCGGACACAGCGTGAAGGCAAAGACCTGAATGCACTGAAAGATCACCTCAAAGATAAAGTGCAGCAGACGCTGTCATCTGTGGCGGATGACGGACTGGAGCAGCGTGGTCTGCACGTCTGGAGCTTTGGTTCATTGCCGGATTGTTATGAGCAGAAACGGGGCGGCTACTCGGTTAAAGCCTATCCGGCGTTGGTAGATGAAAAGGACAGTGTAGCGATTCGCCTGTTCGACACGCCACACCAGCAACAGCAGGTGATGCGGCAAGGCCTGCGTCGGTTGTTATTGCTGAACATTCCATCGCCAATCAAATATCTGCATGAAAAACTGCCGAACAAGGCAAAGCTGGGCCTCTATTTCAATCCGTACGGCAAAGTGTTGGATCTGATCGATGACTGTATCGCCTGTGCGGTGGATAAGCTGATCGCATCGTCTGGTGGGCCGGTTTGGCAGGAAGAGGCATTTCAGCAGTTGCATGAGAAGGTGCGCGCGGAGCTAAATGATACGGTGGTGGATATTGCCAAACAGGTTGAGCAAATTCTGACGGCGGTCTTCACCATTAATAAGCGCCTGAAAGGGCGTGTAGACATGGCGATGGCGCTGGCGTTAAGCGATATCAAGGGGCAGATGAACGGTCTGGTGTTTCGTGGTTTTGTCACCGAGAACGGCTGGCAGCGCCTGCCGGACGTGCTGCGTTATCTGCACGGGATAGAGCGCCGTCTGGAGAAGCTGGCGCAGGATGTCCACCGCGACCGGGCGCAAATGCTGAAAGTGGAGCAGGTTCAACAGGTGTGGCAGCAGTGGTGGAATAAGCTGCCTGCGGAGCGACGCGATGATGACGATGTGAAGGCGGTGCGCTGGATGCTTGAAGAGCTGCGCGTCAGCTACTTTGCTCAGCAGCTAGGAACGCCGTTCCCGATTTCTGATAAGCGTGTCTTGCAGGCGATGGAGCAGGTGGCTGGATAATCTCTTGTTACGTATCTGGTCGGCGGCATGGGCTTGCTGCCGACGACTAGCTTGGCGCTGATGTTATTAAGAATCGCTTGATGCGTAGTCATTCAACCACGCGGTGAAATCAGCAGGTTGGAGCGGGCGAGAAAAATAGTAACCCTGTACTTCATCACAGCCAAAATGCGCCAGATGTTCGAGTGTTTCCTTATTTTCTACGCCTTCCGCCAGCACAATGTAATTCAGTTTGTGCAGCATATTGATAACGGATTGTACAATAACACGGCTTTTCTCGTCCGTTTTTATGTCTTTAATCAGAGATTTATCCAATTTTATCACGGTAGAGGGGATATTACGCAGGTAGCTTAAGTTGCTATATCCCGTGCCGAAATCATCTAGCGCGATAGTGAATCCGAGTTGTTGCAACGTTTGGATGGTGGTGAGCGTTTCAGCACTTTCGATGATTTTCTGCGTTTCGACGCATTCGATGTCAATGTCCTGAGGGGTGAGGCTGTGATTGTCCAAAATGTTGACAAGACGTGGGATGAAGTCATTCTCGGAAAAATTTCTGGCAGAAACGTTAATCGATACTGGGAAGTGTCGCCCGTCCCCACGCCATTGTTTCACCTGGCAGGCCGCTTCCCGGATGACCCAATCAGTCAATGGGCGCATCAGCGTTGTTCCTTCTGCTAGCGGAATAAACTGGTCAGGATAAATTTCACCTAAATTAGGATGACGCCAACGAATCAGCGCTTCAGCACCAATGACGGTGTTGGTCTTAATACTTAATTTCGGCTGGTAAACCAGATAGAGACCCGGCTTATTATTCTGTAAAACATCGGCCAGTTCATTGAGCAAGGTAAAGGTGATTTGCTGTGCGCTATCGGCTTCGTGGCTATAGGCGAACTGGCGGATATTCCTGGTGATGGCGGCGTGCAGTGCGCTCATCGATTCACGCAGGATACGCTGTGGATCGCTGGCCGGAATCTGGAATTCGGTATACCCAACGAAAAACTCCAGCTTGAGCGGGATATGGCTAGTGATACTTTCATGAATTCGCTCGGCGCAGGCGTCGAGTTCTGCCAGAACGTGTTCTTTTTTATCGGCTTGCACCAAAAGGGCGAAACGCCCTAAGGCCGCGCAGTAGATATTGTCTGACGCACTCAAGCTAAGACGCAGGAAGATGCCAATATCTTTTAACAGACTTTCTAAGGTCGGCATTCCTAGCGCACACCCCATTTCATAAGCGTAAGAAATGTTGATGGTGTCAATCAGAACAAGCATATAGCGCTCGTGAATGTCGGTAATGTGGCTGATATCGTCAACCAGGCGCTGGCGGTTGGGTAGTAAAGTCACCGGGTCAATTAACCCAATCGCATTGCGGTATTCCATTAACTCCATCGCGATCGCGGCGAATTCACGCAGGCGGCGCAGTTGCATTTTATGGAATGTCCGTGGCACATAATCGATGACACAGAACGTGCCGATAGAGTAACCCTCTTTGGTTTGAAGAGGTGCGCCAGCATAAAAACGAATAAAAGGTTCGCCGGTTACATAAGGGCTGTTTTTAAAGCGCTCGTCCTGGGTGGCATCCTGGCAGACAAAGGCTTGCCCTGTTTGCACGGTAAAATGGTCGAATGAACCAATTTTATCCATATCATCCAGTGGAAAATGATTTCTTGCTTTAACGTGCAGAGATTTTGAGCCAGTTAGCGTCACAAGTGCCGTAGGGGTTTTGAGCAGTTGGCAAGCTATTTCCGTGAGCTTGTGAAGGATATCGTCTTGAGATATATCGGTTTTTTTCAATTCGTCGAGAGTCTGCATGCGTTTTTTCTCGTCATGGCTCAGATGTTTTAACATGTAGACTCTTCCTTTCCGCAATAATAATCGCGACAACATCAATTTAATTTCACGGCGACACAATAACATAGAGGCTAAAAATTGAGGTAACTTATTATACTGCCATTATCTTCTCGTTAAGATTTCTGTACTTTTTTCTCTTGAAGCATTTTTTAGATTGGTGGCGCACGGTATGAATTTATTATATTTTTCCATGATTTAAGTGCAGAGATGCGCGAATTTCCTGAAAAAATGTTCTGTGAATAAATGAGTGTCTAATTATAAAAGACGGCATCGCCCATAAGATAAAAATAAAATTTTGATAATTGCCATGCTGCGATCTGGCGACAATATGGATGATTAACTGATGCTCTGATAAGAATAGAACAGATCTTTTTTTATACCATGGCGCTGACAGAAAAGAGATTGGTGCCAGACCCCCTCGATAACGATATCCGCCTGACGGAAGAGGTTATGGGACCAATGTGTTTGGGTTAGCGTTGTTTTGCCAACGCTTCCAACTGCTGGCGTATCGCCGTCACGGAAACGGCGCGATTATCCGCACGATCGCGCTCACTGGCATCAGGCGCGGAGCTTTGGATGCCCATGAGAACCCAGCCCGAGGTGGAATTCAACATCAAGGGGGAACCGCTGTCACCAGGCAGCGTATCGCACTGGTGTGCCATCACGGCATTATGAACCCAGCCAGTGATCAAACAATCCTGATGACGATAAAGTGTCTCCTGATGATCTTCCGGGTAACCGGCTTGCGTGACGCGCTGGCCGTTGTTTCGTAACGCCAGTATCAACGCCTGACGACTCCCTTGCCAGATGGGAATCGGGCGAATATCGGGTGGCGTTTGTTTTAATCGAATCAGCGCGTAGTCTAGCGGTGCGGCTGAAGGTGGAACGATCCAGCCTTCGCCGTCGGCTTGCAATTTTTTGGCAAGTGATTTATTCGCCAGCGTTTCAATTTCTGTTGTTTCATAACGCCAGCCTTTTTCGGTTGCCTGAAAGCGCAGCGCGATGGGTTTATCTATCTCGCCTTTTGGCGGAATGACCACGCAATGCCCGGCTGTCAGCGCTAAATGAGGGGAAATCAGCGTCGCGGTACAGAGGTTACCGCTGGTCGTTTCTAGCTGCCCAATGGCCTGCCAGGGCCAGATTGCGGTGTCAGGAACGACATCTCGGTCGTCGTGGTTGAAAAATAAGATTTGTTGTTGCTTTTGTGCGGCGATGTCTGTTGGTGAGGAGTCTGCCCAACTGAACGGGGCGGTAAAGGATAATGAACATAACAACCAGGCTGATATGCGCATGCAGTGAATAAACCTTATGATAAACGTTATCTTGAGGCACTAAATATAGCGTGTTGAATTAACTATAGATGCATTTGCTGGTGAGGGGCTGGAAATTAAAATGTTATTGAGTGTAAAAAGCGTGACATGACATCACTGTGTTGTGGCAAAGGGAGTATTCCAAACACGCTGCCACAGAGCTTCTATGGCAGCGTGTTTCCATGTCGTGTTGTCAGGCTTATTCGTAGCTAACAATCGTGATTCGCACATCTGAACCCAGATTTTTCGTACTCACGGAACCGATGCCTTGCGGCAAAACAGCGTGTTGTGATCCTTCTTTCATTTGTAGGGTTTGTATTTGACCTTGCCGCTCACAACTGATGGCTACATGACTGGCGCGCGTTGTGACATCACAGACGGGTTCGACGATAGAACCTGAAAAGCGGATGACGCCTGTTGATGATGAAGGGGCAGCGAATGTGTACGATGTGAGTGTCATGGAACTAATGACGATAGCAGAGAGTTGCAGGATTTTTTTCATTATGGTGTTCCCGATATTGCTTAGTGTGTAATGCTATCAACGGCACAACGTGATAAAACTTTATTGCGCCTGAACCTTTGTTCAGTTACATGTCCTTTTATTAATTAATTTTTAAATAAATTATTTAAATAAGTTGTTTGTTGTGGCTTCCGATCGGCTATTAACGTAATCGATCATCCCCGTCTCAGAATGACAATACGTCATGCTTATGCTCAATAAACATACCAACTCTTATCATGCCGATAGTATTGTTCATTTATAATATATTGAAAATATGAGGAAGGACGTGGTAGCAATACGCTGAATACTAGAGAAAAAAACTCAGGGTGATGACGCCACAGAGTAGAATAAGGGATAACAAAATTTCAAATGAGTAACGGCGTATCATTATTCTGTCCCCCCATGAAATAAACACCCGGTAAACCGGGTGTTTTATGATGACGTAGCGGTAAGCGTTTTAATAACCCGATTCAAACGGGGCTTACCTTAAGTGGCACCTCTCTTGGAAAGGAGGCGCGGATATTTAGCGATTACGCTGCTGGCGTGGTGTCAGCGTGTTTTGCTGATTTCGCTTTTTTTACGTGTTTCTTGGCAGCCTGCGCTTTTTGTGCAGGAGCGGGTTTGGCTTTTTTCACGTGTTTCTTGGCGGCCTGTGCTTTCTGAACAGGCGCAGTTTTCGCTTTTTTCACATGCTTTTTATGGTGAACGGCTTTAGCCGGAGCAGAAGTGGTAGCCGTTGCAGAAGGCTGCGCGGGTGTGGTGGTTACGGTATCTGCGGCAAACGCGACAGAGGACAGACCCAGTGCTGCGCCAGCGATCATAACTAATACTTTATTCATCATCATTTCCTCATTGTCTCATTCACGTTTCGTGGCTCGTAGTTGAGCCGTTGAAGAGAGAATAGGAGAAACCGAGAGCGGCTTCAGTGAGTGATTGGTTTCGGCGTGTAACCTAATGTACAAGTCTGGAAGGGCGAGGAAGAGATTGAGAGACAGCGGTGTTACCGCTGTCTCTGCATCAGTGCTGGATGGCGATGGCCGCCTGTGCCGATATCGTTTTTATTGGCCAGCAAAAGCGGAAACGGGCACCGCCGAGCGGGCTTTCACCTACCGTAATGCTGCCTTCGTAAGCTCGTGCGATGGCGTGAACAATCGCTAGCCCAAGCCCGCATCCACCGCTGCTGTTCTCGATACCGGCTTCCAGGCGGATAAACGGTTCAAAAACGCTTTCCCAACTTTCGGGCGCAATTCCAGGACCGTCATCGTCGACCTGCAAACACGCCATATTCTCGGCATCAGACGTTAGGCTGATATGCAAGCGGCTATGGCAGAAGCGTAATCCATTGCCAACCAGGTTATTCAGAACTCGCTCCATAAGACGGAGATCGAGCGCACCAATGTGCGCTGCATGGGAGGTGTCCAGCGAAATGAGTTTATCAGGATGGATCAGATGAAAATCGTCAACTTTTGCCTGTAGCCACGCGGGAATATCAATATTGGCAAGATGCAGCGTCACCTGTGGGCGGTCAAGTCTGGCGTATGTCAGCAGTTCGTCAATCAATGCTTCAAGTTGGCCAATATCTCGGTTTAATGCCTGCTGTTCATTTTCTGTCAGATTGTCACTCATGGCTAACCGATAGCGCAGCCTGACCAGCGGGGTACGCAGTTCGTGCGCAATATTGTCAATCAGTTGCTTTTTACTGTTGATAAGCTGGTTCAGGTTATCTGCCATCCGGTTGAAGGCGACGCCAAGGCGGAACAGGCTTGAGGTGTTATCAAAGTGAATACGTTCTTCCAGATGACCATCGCCTAAACGCTGTGCGGCGTTCTCCAGTTTTAACATGGCCTGCCAATGTGGCCGCATCCACAAGAAAACCGGCAGCGCCAGCGACAGCCCGATGAACATCACCAGCAGCAAATCCAGTAATCGCATTTCGTGCAGGAAGAACAAATAAGGAATAGGGCCGACGGCGAGGACGTAATGACTGCGGGGGATGCGTTGGATAAACGTGTATTCGTCATCCAGTGCGATGATCTCGCCCTGATTCAGGCGTTGTCGATTGCTGGTGCTTAACGCGTACTTACTCACCGGTTCGATATGCAATTTGAACGACAAATTTAAATCGAGTTGGTTGATGGTTTTATGCCATTCACGAGGGGGGATTGCGCGTAATTCATTACGAATGAGGTACAGCGAGCTTTTCATCAGGTCATCCATGGACTGACGCCCCGCACGCTCTGCCGTAACTTTATAAACCAGCCCGACCAGTAGCGTCATGACAACAAAGCAGGCAAACAGTAACAGAAAAAACTGGATGAACAGCTTTCTCATAGCGTCACGCTCTCCCAGGTATTGGGGGCGAACAGATAACCTTTATTGCGCACCGTCTTGATACGGAACGGTTCCAGCGGGTTGTCGTAAAGCTTTTTACGCAAGCGGGAAATAGCCACGTCGATACTGCGATCCATACCATCGTAGGTTACGCCGCGTAGATTCTTCAGCAGCGCATCCCGATCCATGATGTGGCCGGCGTGGGTTGCCAACTGCCAGAGCAAATCGAAATCCGCGGTGGATAACACGATGTGCTCTTGCCCTAATGTCACTTCCCGATTAACCGGATCGATGCAAAGCAGGCCGAAGTGCAGTGATTTATGCACCTGTAACGCGGCGGGCGTGGCTTTTTCTGCTACGGCCTGAGGCGCGGTGGCGTATTGTCGCAAATGCAGGCGCAAACGGGCGAGTAAAACGGCGGGAGGCGTGGTTTTCAGAATGTAATCATCAGCGCCCATTTCCAGTGACAAGATATGATTCATGTCGCTGTCCAGAGACGTCAACAGCACAATCGGGCCGCTGTACTGTGGCCGCAACTCCTGGCAGATGGTCATGCCGTCTTTGCCGGGTAGCATGATATCCAGCAGCACGAGGTCGGGCTGCTGCTGTTCGATAAAGGCTAATGCCAGATCGCCTCGTGCTTCAACTTGAACGTCAATATCATGCTTGCCGAGGTAGGCCGCGATCAATTTTCCGACCTCAGTATCATCTTCTATAAAAACAATCTTATTCATGGTCTCTACGTCATCCCCATTTTACTGCTGATAGCATAGCCTGATGATGGGTTATACACGAGAAGCGAAGCGTAAATGGGTGTTGATTGTTTGTTAATTTGCATGAATTAGGTCTTGGGTTGTCGCGGGATGGCCTCAGCGCAAAGCCCGCCCGCCATCAACACCCAGCGTTTTTCCGGTGACATAGCGGCTGCTAAGCAGATAATCCACCAGTTGGATAATTTCTTCTTCGCCGGGCGCGATTTTCATCAATGACTTTTCCAGCGCCTGTTGGCGATATTCTTCGCTATCCTGTTCATTGAACAAGATTAAGCTGGGAGCAATCGCGTTGACTTTCACTTCCGGCGCCAGTTTGCGGGCAAATGACCGTGTCATGTTATCCAGCGCGGCTTTGCTGGCGGCATAGGCGATGTGTTTCTCGCTGCCTTTTTCTACCACGTAATCCGTCAGATGAATAATGTCTGCGCCTGCGATGCCTTGCCCTCGCAAGCAAGATTCCAGCAACTGGTTGAGTAAATAGGGCGTATAGACGTGAATTTGCAGCATATCGGCCAGCGTTTGTTCTGGCGGTGTCGAGGGGCTTTCTGGCTCCCAGCGGCTGGCATTATGAATAATGGCGCGCAACTGTGGCGTGAGCGACAGGATTTGCGCTGCAAACGCATAGATGTTTTCCGTGGTGGAAAAATCGGCAGCCAGACAAACGGCACCGTCTTGCCGTAGTGTGTCCAACTCAGGGTAAAAGGTGCGATAGCTGATAATGACAGGGATCGATTGAGCCAGAAACGCACGCGCCAGCCCCAGCCCAATACGGCGTGCGCCGCCAGTAATTAACACGGGAGCAGAAGCAAAAATTGTCACAATTAGGTTTCCTCACCACAGGCACTGGATTTAATACTATAGACGAAAGTTTGTCCGGCTCGCCGAACCCGCCGTGCAGCACGAGCACGGCGTGGCCCGTCATTGATGCTGTTACGCTGAACGTGCCGTCGTCGCCTCGATAGCCTGTGCTAATGAGCCATAGAAATGGAGCCGACCGTCAATCGGGTGTACTTTTGCCCGTGCCAGCGTTTTTAACGGCTGGAAGGGAATGTCGGTGATGATGAGCTGTTTGCCTGCGGGCAGTGTTTCGCTAAAGCGCAGGAATGCACTTAGCCCGCCGGCATCCAGCACTGGCACGGCATCCCACTGCAAGATGATATTTTGATAGCCTTCGCTGCGTAACGTCAGGTCGTTGAAGATGCGTTCCGCCGCGGCGAAAAACAGTGGGCCGTTAACACGCAACACCAGATGATCCGGTATTTTGGTGTCCGGTAGTTCGCTCAGGCGGGTCATCTGCGCGATGCGCCGCATAAATAATAACGATGCCAGCACAATACCGACGGTAATCGCAATCACCATGTCGAACAGCACGGTCAAGGACATACAGAGCAGCATCACGATAATGTCGTCTTTTGGCGCGTGACGTAACAAATCCACTACCTTATGTGCCTCGCTCATGTTCCAGGCAACAATCAACAGCAACGACGCCATCGCGGCTAGTGGCAGATAAGACAGCCACGGTGCAAGGATCAATAATGCTAATAGCACCAGCAAGGCATGGACCACGGCAGAAATGGGTGAGCTTGCGCCCGCCCGTACGTTGGCGGCGGAACGGGCAATCGCCGCGGTCGCGGTAATACCGCCAAAGAACGGTGCGATGATGTTACCGAAACCTTGCCCCATCAATTCTGCGTTGGAATTGTGCTTTTTGCCTGTCATACCGTCCAGCACGACGGCGCACAGCAGTGATTCAATCGCTCCCAGCATCGCCATAGAGAATGCCGCGGGCAGCAGGGCGGAAATGCTTTGCCAGTCCAGAGTCATCGTTTTTCCATCTGATGATGGCATATCCCACGGCAGAATGAGCTGTGGCAAGATAGGCGGGATCCCTTGCCCTTGTGAACCATCCGCCAGCATATAGCTGAATCGGGAACCAATGGTGGCGACATTTTCCCCAAGCAATGACATGATCCCCATCACCGCGACACCCGCCAGCAGCGCAGGCAAATGGCCAGGTAGACGAATACCGAGTTTGGGCCAGAGGATCAGAACCAGCAGCGTCGTTGCTCCAATCAGCGTATCGGCAAGATGCAGAGTGGGCAGCGACTGCGCTAATGCCGCCACTTTCTCGACGTAATGTTCGGGCACGACCGCCATCTCTAAGCCGAAGAAATCCTTGATCTGCATCGTACCGATGGTGATGGCGATCCCGGAGGTAAAGCCGAGCGTCACGGAGAGTGGAATATATTCAATTAAGCGTCCGAAGCGGCAAAGCCCCATCAGCAACAAGAAAACGCCAGAAAGCAAGGTGGCAACCAGCAGACCGGATAACCCGAACTGTTGTGATACAGGATAGAGAATGACGACGAAGGCAGCCGTGGGTCCTGAAACGCTGTAGCGTGAACCGCCGCTGACGGCGATAACAATCCCGGCAATGGCTGAAGTATACAGTCCGTATTGCGGAGGGACGCCACTGGCAATAGCCAGCGCCATGGCCAAGGGGATGGCGATAATGCCAACAGTCACGCCAGCGATAATGTCGTGGGTAAAACGTTGCAGCGTATATTTTTCTCGCCAGCATGCGCTAATCAGCGCGCTGAACGGTCTGACGCCGTTAATTCCGTGCGTTTTCATCTAAGCAGAAACCAAAGTAGGAAAGTAAATCAACATGGCGGGCCTGTCGGTCCGTCGACGACAGCCTTAAGATACGCCGGACGTGCTTAGAAGATCCAGATATACATCAAGATAAGTGACGTCTGGAGCGCTGACGCGGTGAAAACCGCGTCAGCGGCGGGGTTACAGCGTGATGGTGATCAGATAAGCGGCAAAAAGCGCCAGATGCGCGCTACCGCTTAATACGTTGGTTCTACCGGTGGAGAAGGTAATGTGGCACAGCACCAGAACTGACAGCATCACGACGATATGCGGCATATCCAGACCGAAGTTCAGCGTGCGGCCAGTAAGCATAGCGATAATCGTGACGGTAGGGACGGTCAGCGAAATGGTAGCGAGTACAGAACCGAAAAACAGATTCATCGCGCGCTGTACCTGATTCTTCAGGACGGCGCGGATTGCTCCTAGCCCTTCAGGAGAGAGGATTAATAGTGCGACCAGGAAGCCCGTAAACTGCGTTGGGGCGTTCATTTCGGTCAGCAGCGTTTCCAGTGGCATGGAGTTCATTTTGGTGACGGCGATAACGGCAATCAGGTGAACCAGCAGCCAACCGGTATGCCACAGCGAACTGTGCGCAGAGGGTTTTCCATGATGAGGGTCGTCGCCATCACCTTCGTCTTCATGCTCATACACAAACAGGCTTTGGTGCGTGCGGGTTTGAATCAACAGGAAAACGCCGTACATGGCTGCGGAAATGGCGGCGACAATGAGCGACTGCGTTACGCTAAAATTACCGTCAGGCAAGGCGCTGGGAAAAACCAGCACAATGACCGCCAATGGGAAGATCGCCATCAGATACTGCTTGATGCCACTGAGGTTGACATACTGTGTGGCGAATTTACGGCCCCCTAGCAAAAGTGCGAAACCTACGAGGCCACCAGTGACAATCACGATGATGGAATAAAGAGTGTCGCGCATCAGATCCGGACCGGCGTCACCGGTTGCCATCAGCGCAGAAATGAGACTGACTTCAAGAATGACGACGGACAAGCTGAGGATCAGAGAACCATAAGGTTCACCCAGACGGTGTGCAAGCACATCGGCGTGACGCACCACGCTGAATGCACTGAAAAGTATCCCGGCTAGCGCGAGAGCGTTGATGCCGAGAATCGCGACAAAATCTTGTGAGCTGCCCCACATGTAGAGCACAGCTAGCGCAATAATAGGAAAAATAAGTGAGTATTCATGATGACGAGATTTGACTATCTCAGCATGAGACTTCATTGCGGGAGTTCTCCTTATCCAGAGGAATGATACGGCAAAATATCCCCGTTATACTTCAAGTCAGCGCACTGACGAGTCGAATTATGTCGGGTATAAAACCATTTATTAATGGTCGTACCGCTATTTGTTGATAGTCGTAAAACCATAATAGACAGTAAAAGGTGACTAAAAAGTAGTTATAACGTAATAAAACAAACAAGATGATAACAGGTTGTCATGTTAATGCGGGGAATTTTACGGATTTTTACGCTTTGAATTGAAATTTAAATGAAAAGGGAGAATCTGCATGTATTCTCCCTATCGTGATAATATCAAATGTATTTTTTGTGGTTATTCATCAGGATTATCCATGATATCGTGACGTTTATGGTGATAATCTTCTTCATTTAGCCCTTCTCGCCAATAAGGTACAGCATACATCTGATTTCGCTCACATCCGCGCTCGCGACGCACATGGCGACGAAGCTGAACCACGATACGATCCTCACCCGCTAACCAGTAAAAGGTATTTTCAATCGTTGAAAGTGCCTGAAAATACTGAAGCAACGCGTCGGTAGCGTCGGTTCCGCCGACGATCCACTTCACCTGAAGCTGTGCGGGTTTGACGATATCGAGAGTATCTGCCTCGCTATCAACACGAATCACCGCATGCCCTTGTGCGTCGTCAGGCAGGTTCTCCAACAATGCCATGAGCGCAGGAAGTGACGACGGATCGGCGGCCAGATAATAGGCACTCGCGGGCGGCAGCATCGGGAGCGGGCCGCCAGGTTGTGAAATACCGACCCAGTCACCCGGTTTAGCCTGACGAGCAAAGGTGACGGCTGGCCCGGCGTGTTCATGCAGCGCGAAAACGATATCCAGCTCCGCCTCCTGTGGACGCAACGCGCGAACACTGTAGGTACGAACGATAGGGCGGGCTTCGCCTTCTGGCCATATCGGGCCACGTTCGCCGATTGCAGGCAGAACGGGTTTCTGCTGTCCGGCTTGTGGCAGAAAGAGTTTGATGTGTGCGCCATATCTTTCAACCGGATAATCGTGCAACGCGTCATGATGGAAAGTAATGCAGCGTAAATGTGGGGAAATGTCGTGGATCTGTTTAACCTGAACTAAAACAGGCTGACGCGGCGTTGCCATTCAGTGTCTCCGTGGATAGTCGATTCCAATGTCGTGATGATAATAACATGAGATGATAACTATTATCATTTCGTGCCTGCCTGTGATTCCTGTCGACAGGTAATTTTGCCACAGCTAATACAGATGCTTTTTAAGGCCTACGCTTTGCCTAATACTGTTCACGTAGTGTGAATGTAGGGGGAAACACGGTGATGAAGTTCCCGCAGGACGACCTCGCACCGTGCTCGCCCCCGGTATCTCGATCTTCAAACGATCGGCGTTATGTCTTCACGTTAAGCGCACGGTGTTTGACGGATTCCTGAGGTCACAAAAATGGCGTTTGCATCAGAAAAACGTCAAGTCTTACGGCGTGTTGCCGATGAGCTAATATACCCGTCATACTTCAAGTTACCTGTGCGTTGGCTACGCTACTCGGTACGCTTACCCTGAACCTCATGCGGCAAGCAGCATTCAACGCTGCCTTTGGCCGAGTTTAGGGTACAAAAACGGAATCTTGTGTTAATGAAACATTATCATGAACCTTTTCAGTTTTTGTGACCACAATCAAACTTGATCGCAAAGCCATAAATGAATAACCTCAATATCAATGGTGTTGTAAAATTAAACAGATGAAGCAGTTAGGGTCTTAAACGCAGGACGAGAGTCGATCTGGCGAGCAGAAACAGGGTAAGGCTGGGGGTGGTAAGTAGTGTTAACACGCGATTTTTTGCAAAAAGCAGATTGTAGAACCTCTTTTGGGTGCATTGAAGAAACCTTACTGCTCACGCCGCAACAGCGGGCCGACTCGCTGGACAAGACGCTGGCGCTCCGCCCTAATAGCTGTCCTGTTTGGGTATTTGGTTACGGTTCGCTGATGTGGAATCCGGTTTTTGATGCCGAAGAAATTTGTCTGGCAACGTTGACGGGATGGCAGCGTGCGTTTTGTTTACGCCTCACGATAGGTCGCGGCACGGTAACGCAACCCGGACGGATGCTGGCGTTACAACCTGGCGGGAACACCACCGGGCTGGCTTTTCGGTTACCCGAGGCCTCGTTACGCGAAGATTTGGAACTGCTGTGGAAACGTGAAATGCTGACAGGCTGCTATCGCCCGCTCTGGCGTGAACTGCATCGAAAAAATGGTGCACCGCTGACGGCGTTGGTTTTTGTTTCCGAACCGGAACACCCCTCGAACGAAAATGATACCTGTATTCAGAGTGTGGCACCGCTGATTGCCCGCGCGAGTGGGCCGCTTGGCACCAATGCGCAATACTTGTTTGCACTGGAACAAGAGCTGAAGAATCACGGAGCAGAAGATAAAAACGTGAGCGAACTAGCGCAACGGGTGCGGATCCTGCAACAGTCGCACTCTGCGAACGGGTAACGGACAATAACACGGTACGGTGAGCGTTGAGGTGAACGACAGTATCGCCGTTCACCTTGCGATGAGGTTATGCGACCCAATTACCAGCCGACACCAACACCCATGGTGTACAGCGTGTCGTCCACATTCCCCTGATTACTTTCAATACGGGTACGTGACACTTTCATGCTCATAGAAGACCAGTCGGTCAACTTGAAGCGCAGGCCGGCATCTGCCTTAAGGTAGATGGGGGCGGTGCTGTCAAATGAACGTCCCAATTCACCGTTGGTGAAAGCTTCGACCGATTTACTAAACAGGTAGCGGTTGTACGCCCACTTTATCGCACCGGAGTAGAAGTCATCATTACCCTGATCGCGGTATACGAAGGTTTGGGAGTTGACCAGCGAGGTCAGTGAAAACGCGCCTAAATCGTTATCCCAGAACTGATAACCGGGACCAATACCGAAAGAGCGGTTGATTTTAATGCTTTCGATCCAATCGCGTTTGTACTGATAACGACCCTGCCAGAACCAGTTCTCATCCACGAATTTATCCAGCGCATATTCGCCAGCCGCATTCTTGGTGCTCTCAATATTATCTTCTTTTGCCAAGTGATAACTGGCATCAAGGTTGTGTCGCCATGTATCGTGACGCGCTTTGGTATTCAACGTCACATCGTAGTTGTCGGTTTCTGTCGAGCTTTTCTTGTGCGACATACCTGCATCGATGTTGCCTTTCCAGACGAAATCCGTCACCAGCGGTTTCTGCGCTACGATGGATGTGATTTCGGAAAGTGGCAACGTTTGCGGGCCTGCGGCTTCGTTAGCAAGTGACGGACTCGCGATAATAGTGCGATTTTCACTGGCTTTGATCGCCGGATACAGTACGCCTTTCTCGTAGCGTTCGCCTTGGATCACCAGACCATGGTCAGATTCAAAGGTTTTCACCTTATCCCAGGCGACAGAAATAGAGCCTGCATAATCGGTGTTAATAAAGAGTTTACCGCCGTCAAGCAGCGTGATTTTCCCTGTGAGCTGGTCGCCGTTGGTCAACCAAATTGTGTCTGCGCGGCTCTGTGTTATGCCCGCAGAGAGGGCGATAACCAAGCTGAGGGAAGAGATTGCGTGTTTGGATAGTGTCATTATTGCCAAGTAAACCGTGGTGACAGGGTGTGAGATGTCCGTCTAAAGACGTACAGCCGTTGAGATATCCGTCATACTTCAAGATCCCGGTGCATTGTGCTCTGGCAGCTTGAATTATCTACGCTAAAACGAATCGATTTAGCTCGGAACGGCAAACATTAACAGGAATTGTGGCGATGCTCTACCCGAAAACGATGATTGATTAGAATGTAAATAGTTATAAAAGGTGCTATTGATGATTAACAGCTATAACGCGATGCCTGTCACGTTTTTAGCCCCTCACAAAGGCGTTGTCGCAGGCGGAATGTCCTCTGGCCAGATGGCGTCAGGCCAGAGGAACGTAAGCTGTTAGTGATGCTACGCGGTACGTTGCGTGCGTGATGTGCTGTTGTTCCTGAGGAAACGCGAGGTCAGGAACGTTCTGACGCGCAGTACGATCCGCTCCTGGAAGAGTACACACAGCGTCACGGTGCTGAGCAGGAAAATGATATAGCCAGTCATGGAAAGCTGTACCTGACCGGCGGCAGCAATGCACTGATCCCAATCGCTGAAGCAGGCCATCGGGTTACCGCGCACCAGTTGTTCCAACGTGCGGAACAGATTGAAGAGGGGAACATGTAGCGCAAAAATGGAAAGCGAGGCTGCCCCCAGTCGCGGCGACCAACGCCGCAGCCAATCACTGTTAGGTTCACGCGCTAGCGCACTGAGGCAGACCAGACCAACCTGAGCGGGCAGGAGCAAGCCGTTATGCAGTAGGAAGTACCAATAGGCTTCACCTTTTGTGAACAGCCAGGTCGCAGCAAGGAAATTCACACCGATAAAGAGGGCAACCGCATAGCGCTGGCCTTTGGTCTGCGGTAAGCGATCTTTCTGACGATAATGGCGGAACAGCGCATACCCCAAAATCCCAGCCAGAAACTCCGGTAAACGGAAGATCGGCCCACGCTGTAGCAGCCCGGTGTACGGCATGCCGAACTGTTGTTGCCAGATAACCCAAATCGGCGGCAGCAGATACAGCAGGCAGACGATCCCCATCCACAGCCACGGATGGCGGCTGTTCAACAGACGCGGTGCCAACAGCGGAAAGGTCAGATAGAAAAAGAACAGCGTAGATAGCGACCATAACGGGGCATTGAAGGTCAGGAAATAAGGATTCCATGCCTGCAACATCAGTACTTGCAATAACCCGTTGAACGCTAACTGCGCATTCGTCATGTAATGGCGCAGCGACTCAGGATCGACAGCAGGATCGTTGGTGTCATAAATGACGAAACGCGCACTGGCAACTTGTCCTTCCGGCGGCACGGCCAACCACTGCATGAGCGTAACCACCGCAATCGACGACAGCAGCGCAATGATATGAATGGGATAAAGATTAAAGAAGCGTTTGGCCCAGAACTGGCGAACGGGTTCACGTAGACGTCCGTCCTTAATATAGACATGCGCGAGCAGAAAGCCAGACAGGACAAAGAACGTACTGGTCGCGAAGAATCCCATACTGGTGAGCTCGCTTAAGAACGGAATGCGCTCACGCTGGGGATAAACGTGCACGGTATGATAAATCATCACATAGCAGCCGAGCAAAAATCGTAACCATTCCAGGCCGATAAATCGCTCCTTATTAGCCTTCTTCATGTTGTTCCTCAACGTTAAACTCGGTGTAAAAGCCGAAAAATGCGATTACGAACTAGTTTAGACGAGAGCAACGTCACATTAATTAGGATAATAGCTATAAATGTAGGGGTGTTTAGCCACCGTTTAGGTTTGGCGGAGGGAAGGGCGCCAGAGCGCCTTATCCGTACCGCTGACAATCGCTGGTTTTTGTGACGATTTGATTAAATGACTTTCTCTTGCAATACCCATACGGCCGCTTCAACCCGTGATTTGAGCTTCATTTTTTTCAACAGATGTTTGACGTGAACCTTAACGGTACTTTCGGTAATGGTGAGCTTACGGGCAATCACTTTGTTGGATAATCCTTGAGCCAGCAGCTTCAGGATATCGCGTTCGCGTGGCGTAAGCTGCTGAATATCCCGGTCGCTACTATGACGACTCTCACGCAGGCTGGCGGCCAGAATCGGCGTCAGTGTCTCACTCAGCACCATTTTCCCTGATGCTGCCTGATGCAGCGCAGCTAACAAATCCTCTGGTTCCATGTCTTTCAGCAGGTAGCCATCGGCACCATTTTTTAATGCATTGACAACATCGTCTTCATGGTTGGACACGCTAAAGACCACAATGCGTCCCGATAGCGATTTTTCCCGCAGACGGTTCAGTGTTTCCAGGCCATTCATCCCAGGCATGTTCAAATCAAGCAGAATCAAATCCGGGTCGAGCTGTTCCGCGAGTTCGACACCCTGTTCACCGTGGCTGGCTTCACCTGCCACCTGTAATTCCGGGTCCATACTGATGAGTTGCTTAACGCCATTGCGCAACATGGGATGGTCGTCAATCAGCAATAGGGTGGCGGCATCTTCGTTAATCATGAGTTTCTCCTGTTAATGGCTGCCGGTGACGATATTCGGAGAGGAAACTGACATTGACTTCAGTGCCTCCCGATGGCCGGCGTCGAACAATGCATTCGCCGTGCAAACCTCGTGCACGGTCGCGCATAATAATAAGTCCATAGTGGTTGGCGCGACTGGCATCATCAGGAATGCCGATACCATTATCGGCCACGCTGAGTTCGATATAACCTTGATGGAGTTGCAGGGTTATCTCGACCTGCGTGGCCTGCGCATGTTTATAAATATTGCTCAATGCTTCACGCACAATTTGCAGGACATGTATCCCTTGATGTGCGGATACCGACTGCGGCGGCAAACGGTAATGCAATGCGATGGGATACCCCAGCCGCTTGCTGAATTCATCGACCGATGCTCGTAGCGCGGCGAGTAAGCCCGATTCAGACAGCTTAAGCCGGAAGGTCGTCAGCAACTCACGCAGTTGGCGATAGGCGGTGTTCAACTCCTCCCGCATTTCTGTCAGCAGTTTCTGCGATGCGGGGGGCAAATCGCCGCTCTGCATTTGCAGACAACTTACCTGAATTTTCAGGCAGGAGAGAGACTGTGCGATAGAGTCGTGAAGTTCGCGGGCAATAGTGGCGCGTTCTTCCATGAGCATCAGTTGCTGCTGATGGTTGGACTGCCGCTCCAGCGCCAGTGTACTGGTCAACTGTTCTAATAAGGTATTCAGCAACTGATTCTGATCGCGGCTTAGCGTAGTATTGCCCGGCAGTGTGGCCAGTACGACGCCATACTGCCCGTGTTTGTCGTGCAGATCCCAACAGTGAGGCTCACCTGACGGTTCCTCGCGTTTTATTTGCATACCACAGCTCTGGCAACTGTTATCCGGGCAGTGCGCCGGCTGTGGCAGGCTGTCATCGCTAAACTGATGAAACTGTTCCTGATTGTTATCTTCATACAGCCGTAGTTGAATATTGCGAAGCGGCGTTAACGAGGAAAGCTCGTTCAGGATTGGCATCAGCCGACTGCACAGTGGCGCGCCAGTATGCAGACGTCGGCTAGCGCGATAAAGGAAAGAAAGCAGATCGTTTTTCTGTTGCAGATCGGCTGTTTTCTCGGCCACACGCAGTGCCAGACTGTGGTACATGGCGGAAAGCTCGTCCGACATGCTGTTTAGCACCCGTCCCAACGTGCTCATTTCGTCGTGGCCGTTGATGGTGACGCGCTGGGAGAAATCGCCATGACCGATGGCCTGCGCCATCGAAACCAGATGTCGCCACGGTGTTAACAGACGACGACGCAGATAAAAGAACGTGCTGAGCAGCAGGATAAACATGATGCCGATGAAGATACGCTGCACGAGCGTGACCATCTTCAACCGCTGTTCGGTTTTATGGTCGATGGCGGAAACCAGATCGTCCAACTGCTTCACGAAGCGGGCGACATCGGTGGAGGCATCGGCGGGGTGTGTCGCCTGCCGCAGATGCGGTTGCAGATTCTCCAGCCAGAAAAGGCGTAGCGCAGTGAATTGCTCGCTGAGTCCTTCCCGACGCACCGCCTGCTGTAGGTCGCTGCTGGTTTCGTTCTCTTCCAGTTCTTGCAGATAAATTTGATTCTCGGCGGAGAGCGGCACCATGGATAACAGGCGATAACTCTGCATGCGTAGCGAGCCCGCTTTATTGATGGCGTGCGCGTTCCCTTGAATGCTTTGAGACATCCAACTTGAAACTGACATGCCTGCAATACCTAGCAGACCGAGTAGCAGCATCAGCAGCACAACCTGATTGACGAGCGACAGCGGCAGCAGGAAACGTTTCAACATAATAAAGCGACCTCTGCTGGAGGAGTAGAAAACCAGTACCGAGAGGGATAACCCTTTTGGCATTTTTCCCGATCCTACATGATAACCCTATACCTATTAGTGAGTACCACCGAATATCCTCACCTTAAAAGAGGATATGACAGTAAGAAAAAATAGGGCTATAACGGCTTGAATTATCGTGGCTTATTTTTCTATTTTTATTACTCATTAAGGAGTGTGATTGTTTTTGCACAGTTTTTTTACCTGACAGCGCGTTGATTTGCATCAACTTTACCTGCGGTGTAATCCCTAATGTTGCGCCTTAACTCTACCGCGTTTTTATTTATCGAGGTTTTTATGACGCAGCCTTTATCACCTGAAAAACTATCGCAAAGCACGCTGATAAGGGAATGGAATCCTGAAGATACAAAATGCTGGCAATCTGGTGGACAACGGATAGCACAGCGCAATCTTTGGATCTCTGTTCCGTGCCTGCTGTTGTCGTTTTGTGTGTGGATGATTTTTAGTACCGTAGCCGTTAACCTAAACAAGGTCGGGTTTAGTTTTACCACAGATCAGTTATTTCTGCTTACCGCGCTGCCTTCTGTCTCCGGTGCGCTGTTACGCGTTCCTTACTCTTTCGTTATCCCGCTGGTGGGGGGCCGCCGTTGGACGACCTTAAGCACGTTTATTCTGGTTGTCCCGTGTATCTGGCTTGGGTTTGCCGTGCAGAATCCACAAACGCCTTACCGCGTGTTCGTCATCATTTCCCTGCTGTGTGGTTTCGCTGGCGCTAACTTCGCCTCCAGCATGGCGAACATCAGTTTCTTCTTTCCCAAATCCCGTCAGGGCAGTGCACTCGGCATTAACGGCGGATTGGGTAATCTCGGCGTTAGCGTGATGCAACTGCTGGTGCCAGTGGTGATTTTCCTACCGCTTCTGGGCTTCTCCGGCAATGGCGTCGTTCAGCCTGATGGCCACCAGATTTGGCTACACCATGCCGCATGGATGTGGGTGCCGTTTTTGGTGATTGCCGCCACTGCTGCCTGGTTTGGCATGAACGATCTTTCAACGGCCAATGCGTCGATACGCAAGCAATTGCCGGTTCTCAAGCAAATGCACCTGTGGGTACTTAGCTTCCTGTATCTGTCCACGTTTGGTTCATTTATCGGTTTTTCAGCAGGCTTCGGTATGCTGTCCAGAACGCAGTTCCCAGATATCGTGATTCTGTACTATGCCTTCTTCGGGCCGTTGCTGGGCGCGCTGGCGCGTCCGGTGGGGGGAATGTTGTCTGACCGCTTTGGTGGTGTGAAGGTCACGCTGATTAACTTCATCCTGATGGCACTCTTCTCGATGTTGCTGTTCCTGTCTCTGCCGAGTGCGCACTCAGCGGGGTCATTCGGGATGTTCTTTGGCATCTTCATGATGCTGTTCCTGACGGCTGGTCTGGGTAGCGGTTCAACGTTTCAGATGATCGCGGTGATTTTCCGAAAATTAACGACGGATCGGGTTAAAGCACAGGGCGGAAGTGATGCGGATGCGCAGAGTACCGCCGCCACGGATACCGCCGCGGCGCTAGGTTTTATTTCGGCCATGGGAGCTATCGGCGGGTTCTTCATTCCCCAGGCCTTTGGGATGTCGCTGGAGTTAACCGGTTCACCCACCGGCGCAATGAAAATATTTGTAGTGTGCTATGTGGTGTGTGTTCTGGTGACGTGGTTGTTTTATGCCAGGAAGAAAAATTAATAATCTGAAATGCCAGAATCTATCTTGCTGGTGTTTTCTCTGGCGTAAAAAATTGTGCTGAGGTGGACGTGACTGCCGGGTGAGCCGCATGGAGGCGGCGAAAACTAGTGCCGCGTCGGGAACGCGTCACTCGTGGCCCGAATAGCAGTCACGAACGCCGAAGGTATCGCGTAGCGACACAATTAGCGCCAAATAGCCAC
>NZ_JSXC01000035.1 GCF_000803215.1 Pectobacterium fontis | reverse complement strand
TCTGGTCGCGACTAATACACCTTAACTTTGTAGTCTTCTGACCACTTGGTTTTGGTCTCAGCCCATGCACGAGCCATTACAGCAAAGGATCGGGACTCATCGTGTGTTCCTTGTCGCTCCCGGCCTGATTTTTTTCTGGCTCCTGGATCAATCCCATTAGCAATCAGCTTACGCGCTTCATCACGACGCTCCCTTGCGTCAGTCAAAGAAATAGCAGGGTAAACCCCCAACGATAACAGTTTTTGCTTCTGTGCAAAGCGGTAGGAAAGCCGCCAGTATTTAGATCCGTTCGGGTGGACAAGCAGGTGCATACCAAGACCATCAGTAAGCTTGTATTCTTTCTCAAGAGGTTTAGCTTTTTTTACTTTGGTGTCAGTAAGTGACATAGATTCTCTTTCCTTTTTGTTGGTATAAGGAAAATCTAACCAGAACTACCAAGAAATCTACCAACAAAATTGCTGGATATAGGTGTATTTCAGTGGATGTTAGTAGACAAGAGAGGGGAGGCAAGTGATTGATTAAATGCAAAAATGTAGACGCCCGTAGGCATCTACATTCTTTAATTTGGCTCCTCTGACTGGACTCGAACCAGTGACATACGGATTAACAGTCCGCCGTTCTACCGACTGAACTACAGAGGAATCGTGTGAACGGGGCGCATGATATCCAGCCCCCGCAGTACTGTCAACGGCAAAATCAGCTTTCTTGTCTGACTGTCTAGGCAATGTACGATTTGTTGTTTTTTTATGAATTAATAAATAGATGGCGCGCGGTAGCTAATGCTCGTTTGCCAGTTTTTGAGTCGGGCGAGCGGATCTTGTCGGTAGAATTTTTGGAAGCAGCGATACAGTTCGGGAAAGCGCGCTTCGAGAAGCTCGGGAGCGCTGAAGAAGTATTCAGACAGCACCGCAAAGCACTCAGCCGGATCGTGAACGGCGTAAGGATCCATGCTGGCGGCATCTTCTCCCACCAGATCGATTTCTTCCTGTAGAGCATCCATTGCGCCGTGCAGATGCTGTTCCCATGTCGCAATATCGCGTAAGGGGATCAGGGGAACGCCCGTGGCTTCGCCGCTGCTGCGAATATCCAGTTTGTGGGTGACTTCATGAATGATGAGGTTGAAACCGGAGAGATCGAAAGAGTCCTGCACTTCCTGCCAGTTGAGGACAATCGGCCCCTGATCCCAACTTTGCCCAGACTGTACCATTTTCCCCGTATGTACGAGTCCGGTGTCGTCCTGCCATTCTTCTTCGACAATAAACGGACCTGGATAAACCAGAACTTCGTAAAAGCTATCCAGCGCATCCATACCTAACGACAATACCGGCAGAGAAAACAGCAGAGCGATACGCTGCTGCATGACTTCCGTTAACACCAGTCCCTGCAACGGAATCAGGCGTTTTTGCTTCAAAAATTGATCGGCAAGGACAATTAATTTCTGACGTTCTTCGTCGCTTAAGGGCGCGAGAAGCGGGATCGACATCGCAGCGTGCCAGTGTTCAAGCGTTTGCGCTTGAGGTTGAGTGTTTTTCCACGGCCATTTAATCATTATTATTGCTCGTTAAGTCGTTACTTGAATTTAAAGGCTAGGGTGGGTGCTGTTAAAATGCCGCAAAAACGGGCATCATGGCAACTGCTTAAATGGAGAGATGCCGGAGCGGCTGAACGGACCAGTCTCGAAAACTGGAGTAGGGGCAACTCTACCGGGGGTTCAAATCCCCCTCTCTCCGCCAACTATTTAATAAAATCAATTTGTTATAGTTAATTTTTTGCTCTTATTGTGCATGAGTCATGCATAAAACAATCGCTGATAACGGTTTTTTTCTGACCTATTTATTTCTACCATGTTGTATTCTTTCTAGCATTCATTTTTACCTCCTCTAGCTCACACTCTCAAAACAAATTATGTTAGCCCCCGGCTAACATGCGAAAGCCTATTCTCGCTGGCGGGTGATGTTTTAGAGGGTAAGGGATACAGATGAGGGTTAGCGACGTTATGAAGGTGATAAACGGTGGTTTAAGATAAGTAACTATGATCTGTCTTTGAAAAGATCACCGTTAACGAATGGAGCCATAAAATCAGTTGCTGCGTATAATGACTGCGGCATCATGTTGGTTATGATAGCCATCCACGTCATGATGTGGCGGAAAACCAGAACCTAAAACAAAGAGGGACACCGAGCCGTGTCCCTCTTTGTTTATCAAAACTGAGTCAGCGGGTTATTTAAACACGCGGAAACGTTCTTCAAAGGCAATATAGGTTTTCTCACCGGCTGGTTGCTCGACTGAACCGAATGGCATTTGAGCGCGCAGTTTCCAACTGGCTGGCAGATTCCACTGTGCTTTGACATCATCGTCGATCAGCGGATTGTAGTGCTGGAGTGAGGCACCAATTTTTTCCTGTGCCAATGTGGACCACACGGCGAATTGGGCGATCCCCGTTGAATGCTCAGACCATACCGGGAAATTATCGGCATAAAGCGCGAATTTTTCCTGTAGTGCTTCAATTACGCTGGTGTCTTCAAAAAACAGGACGGTTCCCGCGCCGGCGGCAAAGGAGGCCAGCTTGCTTTCTGTCGGGGCAAAGGCATCCGCAGGCACAATTTTCTTCAGTTGTTGTTTAACGATATCCCACAGCTTGTGGTGCTGTTCACCGAACAGAATCACAACACGGGAACTTTGTGAATTAAAAGAGGAGGGGCTTTCATTAACAGCTTCGGTAATGAGGGCGGTAACCTGATCTTCTGATATCGGTAATTTATCGCCGATGGCATAGATTGAACGACGGGCCTTGATTGACTGCAAAAAAGCATTACTCATGGTGTGTTCCTCAGTTTACGTTGTAACTTACACATGACACTGTGTCACTAATATCTCTGATGTTCAATGACTTATCGTATCGGAGACGCATCTTTTTCTTCGACGCGAGGTTCGCCACAGACCTCACAGAGCGGGTTTTTCGGTAGCATGATTTCACGGAATTGCAGCGTCATCGCATCGAATATCAGCAAGCGACCGGTAGTCAGTTTGCCGTATCCGGTGAGCAGCTTAATCGCTTCCATCGCCTGTAAACTGCCAATGGTGCCCACCAGCGGCGACATCACACCCGCTTCGACGCAGGTCAGGGCGTTGGCGCCGAACAGACGACTGAGACACTGGTAGCAAGGTTCATCGGGCTGATAGGTAAAGACGCTGATTTGGCCTTCCATCCGAATCGCCCCCCCGGAGATCAGCGGTTTTTTGAGCTGAAAGCCAATGCGGTTTAGACGGTTGCGAATGGTGACGTTGTCGGTGCAGTCCAGCATGGCATCGTGTTTGCTGGCCAGTTCGCTTAGCGCCTCGTCATCGAGATCGCCATCCACCGTATCGAGCGAAAGATGCGGGGTCATGTCGGCCAACGTCAGGCGCGCCGATTCCACCTTTGCCATCCCGATGCGGGCGTCACGATGTAGAACCTGGCGTTGCAGGTTAGACAAAGAAACGGTATCAAAATCCAGTAGCGTCAAGTGGCCGATGCCGGCCGCCGCCAGATACTGCGCTGCCGCACAGCCAAGCCCGCCCAGCCCGACAATCAACAGGCGGGATGCCTTGAGTTTTTCCTGTCCGTCAAAATCGAAGCCGCGTAGCACAATCTGGCGATTGTAGCGCAGTATCTCTTCGTCGCTTAGCGTCGGTAACATACTCAGTGTCCTAGCAGGGCGTTAAAAGGCTCGATTTCTACCCATTCCCCAGCGGCGACACGGCCACGCTCCTGTTCAAGCACGATAAAACAGTTACCGAGGCTGAAAGAACTAAAAACGTGCGAGCCTTGATGTCCGGTGGTTCTGACTTCCAGTTCACCCTGCGCGTTACGGCTGACAATACCGCGCTGGAAATCGGTGCGTCCCGGCGTCTTTTTCAGGGTACTGGCAGTCTTGACGCGGAGGCGAGGAGGCTGGTGCCATTGCGTATAGCCGGACAGACGCGCCAGCAGCGGCTGAACCAGTTGATAAAAGGTCAGCGCAGCGGAAACCGGGTTTCCCGGCAGGCCGCAGAACCAGGCGTGTTGTAATTTACCGAAGGCGAAAGGTTTGCCGGGTTTGATCGCTAACTTCCAGAAATGGATGTCACCCAGTTCATCCAGCATGTGTTTGGTGTAATCCGCTTCACCAACGGAAACGCCGCCGCTGCTAATTACCAGGTCGGCAAGCCGATCTGCTTCATGGAATGCGGCGCGTAGGGCGGCAGGATCGTCGCGGATAATTCCCAAATCATGCACGTCGCAGCCCAATTGTTCCAGCATCAAGCGAACGGTGAAACGGTTGGTGTCATAAATCTGGCCGTCTTCCAGCGGCTCGCCGACAGGTTGCAGTTCATCACCGGTGGAAAACACCGCAACTTTCAGGCGGCGTATCACGTCAATCTGCGCAATTCCCAGCGAAGCCAGCAGCGGCAGTTCTGCTACGCCCAGTTTGCAGCCCGCAGGCAGTACGCTGGCACCTGCCTGAATATCCTCCCCCGCCAGACGAATATTCTGACCGGGTTTGACCTCATGGGGGAAACGGATACCGTGCTCGCTGACGTCAGCCTCTTCCTGCATGATAACGGCGTCGGCGCCTGGCGGAATCGGTGCGCCGGTCATAATGCGAATGCACGTTCCGGCAGGCCATTCGCCGGTGAAAGGCGTGCCAGCGAAGGCTTTTCCAACGAGCGGTAGCGGTGCGGCTGTGGATAAATCCGCACAGCGTACGGCATAACCATCCATGGCGGAATTGGCGAAAGGTGGAACGTTAATCGGGGAGGTGATAGCACGGGCGGTAATTCGTCCTGTAGCGTTGAACAGGGATACGCACTCTGTCTCGGTGAGGGAAGGAACCTGAGAAAACATATTTTCCAGAGCTTGTTCAAGAGTCAGTAAACCTGAATTAACGCTTTCCATCTTCACTCCACTGCGGGTTTCATCAATACGAATAATGTTTCGCCACGATGCTGTTCATGGGCGAAAACGCGTTTCCTATGCCAATATTAATTATGTCAGAGTTCGTCACGGGGGTGAATGTATACAGGTCAAGGAATAAGGCTTTTGGTGCATGAACCCCGTTAAGAACTCAGTAATATTCATCGGGGGTAAAACTGCGGTATTTTGCCCGCAACATGAATCATTTCGGGTAAAAGAGTGTGGATTTGCATGGAACATTCCACCTGATGATGCGCCTTTTTGATAATTAACCTAATGTTATAAAAAGGAATTTTTCACCATATTGATGTCAGTTTCCGCTTTACATCATCCCTTGTGCTAAATATAGTCGAAAATTGCTGATAATTTGTCCCCGACCGCGTTGCGCGGTTTCCAGCCTCATCTATATGGAGATTCGTTGTTCATGTCGCCCACACCGGATCATTATGTCTCGCTGTCTTCCCCTGTTCCGGGAGGGTTTTTGCCTGAAAAACGGGTGGTGGAGGTGCGTAACCTGAGTGTCTATTTCGAGCAACAGGGGCAGCGGATGGACGCGGTGCGTCATTTGACGTTCTCTGTCGATCGGGGGGAAACGTTAGCTATCGTCGGGGAGTCAGGCTCGGGCAAATCGGTTACGTCGCTGGCGTTGATGCGGTTGGTCGAACATGCGGGCGGGGTGATTCATCAGGGGGACATGCTATTTCGCCGCCGCGATGGGGAGGTGCTGGATCTTCGTGGTGCCCGTCAGCGGGTGATGCGAACATTACGTGGCGCAGATTTGGCGATGATTTTTCAGGAGCCGATGACGTCGCTGAATCCGGTGTTCCCCGTCGGTGAACAGATCGCCGAGTCGATTCGTTTGCATCAGGGCATGGACAGACGCGCCGCGCGAGCAGAGACCTTGCGTATGCTGGATCTGGTCAGAATCCCGGAAGCGCGCAACGTACTGGATCGCTATCCTCACCAGCTTTCTGGCGGAATGCGCCAGCGGGTCATGATTGCGATGGCGCTGTCTTGCAAACCGTCGCTGCTGATTGCCGATGAGCCGACGACTGCGCTGGATGTCACTATTCAGGCGCAAATTCTGCAACTTATCCGGGTGTTACAGCGTGAAATGGACATGGCGGTGATTTTCATCACCCATGACATGGGCGTAGTGGCGGAAGTGGCGGAACGCGTATTGGTTATGTGCCGTGGAGAAAGCATCGAAGCGGGGAGTGTTGGGCAAATTTTTACTGCGCCGCAACATCCTTATACGCAAGGGTTATTGGCCGCGGTTCCGGCCTTAGGGGCTATGCGCGGGAAACCGTTCCCGGAAAAATTTCCGCTGCTGGATCAACACGCGGTACGCATTGAGGCCCCCCTACCGCAGGATACCGTGCCAGCGGATGTAGCACCGATCTTACAGGTTCGTCATCTGGTGACGCGCTTTCCGATTCGCAGCGGTTTATTGAACCGCGTGACGCGGCAGGTGCATGCGGTAGAAAACGTCAGCTTCGATCTCTGGCCGGGCGAAACGCTTTCGCTGGTTGGCGAATCCGGGTGTGGTAAGTCGACCACTTGCCGTGCGCTGCTTAAACTGGTTGAAAGCCAGCGTGGCGACATTACGTTTAATGGTCAGCATATCCACCAGTTGAAAGGCGCGGCGCTACAGCATCTGCGGCGTGATATTCAACTGATTTTTCAGGATCCGTATGCGTCACTCGATCCCCGGCTGACGGTTGGATTCTCGATTATGGAACCGCTACTGGTACACAACATTTGCCATCGGCAGGAGGCAGAGAAACGTGTGGAGAGGCTGTTATTGCGTGTAGGGTTAGAGCCTGAGCATGCCCGACGCTATCCGCATGAATTTTCTGGTGGTCAGCGTCAGCGCGTTTGCATTGCCCGAGCGCTGGCGTTGAACCCTAAAGTGGTGATTGCGGATGAGGCGGTATCCGCGCTGGACGTGTCGATTCAGGCACAAATCATCAATCTGATGCTGGATCTGCAACGTGAATTCGGCATCGCATTTTTGTTTATTTCACATGATATGGCGGTGGTTGAACGCGTCAGTCATCGCGTGGCGGTGATGTATATGGGGCAGATTGTCGAAATCGGCCCACGGCAAGATGTCTTCGAACGCCCTCGACATCCTTATACCCGTAAATTGATGTCGGCAGTGCCCGTTGCTGACCCTTCACGCCGCCAGCGTGAGCAGGTGCTGTTGGTTGATGAAATACCCAGCCCGATTCGGGCGCTTGGCGATGAGCCGATCACTGCGCCTTTGGTTCAGGTGGGCGAGCGGCATTTTGTGGCGCACCACCCGATTGCAGGCGCTTATTGACAGGGATTCACAAGGAGAACGTAGCATGAGCGTAATGACGATAAAACGGCGTTGGTTAGTGGCCGCAGGGATAACCGCTGCTATGGCGGCCTCACCCGTCTGGGCAGCGAAAAATGCGGTTATCGCTGTAGGTTCCACGTTTACCAGCCTGGATCCGTATGATGCCAACGATTCGCTATCGCAGACGGTGGCGAAATCATTCTATCAGGGGTTATTCGGCTTCGATAAAGACATGAAGTTGATTAACGTACTGGCAGACCGCTATGAGGTTAGTCCAGATGGCCTGACGTATACCGTTAAGCTGCATCCCGATGTTAAATTTCACGATGGATCGGCATTTAATGCCGCTGCCGTCAAAGTGAATCTGGATCGCGCCAGTAATCCAGACAACCGTCTGAAGCGCTATAACCTGTTCAAAATGATCGACAAAACCGAGGTGGTGGACGATCTGACGGTAAAAATCACGCTGAAGACGCCGTTCTCCGCGTTTGTGAACAATCTGGCGCATCCGGCGGCGGTGATGATCTCTCCGGCAGCGTTAACGCAGTACGGTAAAGACATTGGTTTCCATCCAGTTGGCACCGGCCCATACCGTTTTGTCGCCTGGAATCAGACCGATTTTGTCAAAGTCGAGAAATTTAGCGGCTACTGGAAGGCTGGGTTGCCGAAGTTGGACAGCATTACCTGGCGTCCCGTCGTGGATAACAACACGCGTGCGGCACTGTTACAGACCGGTGAAGCGCAGTTTGCCTACCCGATACCGTTCGAGCAGGCCAAGGTACTGGAGAAAAATGACAAGCTGACGCTGGTGGCGTCGCCGTCTATTCTGCACCGTTACATCAGCATGAACGTTACGCAGAAGCCGTTTGATAACCCAAAAGTGCGGCAGGCGTTGAACTATGCGATCAACAAAGAGGCGCTGATTAAAGTCGCGTTCTCCGGCTATGCGACACCAGCCGAAGGGCCACTGCCGGGCAGTATTGATTATTTGGTAAAATATCAGCCGTGGCCTTACGATCCGGCGAAGGCGCGCGAGTTGCTGAAGGAAGCGGGTTACCCTAACGGTTTCACCACGACGTTGTGGGCATCGCACAACCACAGTACGGCGCAGAAAGTCTTACAGTTCACCCAGCAACAACTGGCGCAGGTTGGCGTAAAAGTGCAGGTCACCGCGATGGATGCGGGACAGCGCGCTGCGGAAGTGGAAGGTAAGGGCGTGAAAGAGACGGGCGTTCGCCTGTTTTACACCGGCTGGTCGGCATCAACGGGCGAAGCCGACTGGGCGCTATCGCCGCTGTTTGCAACGGCTGCCTGGCCACCTGCGCAGTTCAACACGGCGTTTTACAGCAATCCGCAGGTTGATGCGGATCTGGCAAATGCACTGAAAACGACGGACAGGGCAGAAAAACAGAAACTGTATCAGGATGCACAGGACAAAATCTGGGCGGATGCGCCGTGGATTTTCCTGGCGACAGAGCGTTTAGTCTCGGCTAACAGTAAAAAGCTGACCGGATTTTACGTGATGCCCGATACCTTATTCAGTTTTGAAGACGCCGATCTGAAGGAATAACTCGTCGCAAAAGAGTGATCAGGGCGTCGGGTGGCCGTCAGGCTTCCCGTAGGAGTCAACACACGTTCACTCATGGGGAGTCTGGCGCATGTCTGTGGAAAACTGTTCATGCTGAATTATTTTATTAAACGGCTACTGGGACTGATCCCCACGCTCCTGATTGTGATGGTGCTGGTGTTCCTGTTCGTGCATCTGTTACCCGGCGATCCGGCGCGTTTAGCTGCCGGGCGCGAAGCCGATGCGGCCGTTATTGAGATGGTACGGCAGGATTTGGGATTGGATAAACCGTTGCTGCATCAGTTCTGGCACTTCTTCACCAATATCCTGCAAGGGGATTTGGGGACGTCGATAGTGTCGAAGCGGCCTGTGACGGAAGAGATCGCCATGCGTTTTATGCCGACATTCTGGCTGACGGTGTGCAGCATGGTGTGGGCGGTAATTTTTGGCATGGCAATCGGTATCGTGTCTGCCGTGTGGCGCAACGGCTGGCCGGACAGAATCGGTATGACGCTGGCGGTATCCGGCCTCTCTTTCCCGGCGTTCGCGCTGGGTATGCTGTTAATGCAGGTTTTTTCCGTCGAATTGGGCTGGCTGCCGACGGTGGGGGCGGATAGCTGGCTGCACTACATTTTACCCTCGCTGACGCTGGGCGCGGCGGTGGCGGCGGTGATGGCGCGTTTTACCCGTGCATCGTTTGTTGATGTCTTGCAGGAAGATTACATGCGCACGGCGCGGGCAAAAGGCGTACGTGAATCCTTGGTCGTAGTGAAGCACGGGCTGCGCAATGCGCTGATTCCGGTGGTCACGATGATGGGGCTGCAATTTGGTTTTCTGCTCGGTGGCTCGATTGTCGTCGAGAAGGTTTTCAACTGGCCGGGATTGGGGCGATTGCTGGTGGATGCGGTGGAGATGCGTGACTATCCGGTGATTCAGGCGGAAGTGCTGTTGTTTTCACTGGAGTTTATTCTGATCAATCTGCTGGTGGATATGCTGTATGCCGCGATTAATCCCGCTATTCGTTATCAATAAGGATAGGGAATGAGACATTGGCGACGTAAAGCGATGTTGGCGACGTTCCCTCTCATTAGGGATACGCCGGTTCGTACGCCGTGGCGTGAATTCTGGCGGCGCTTTCTGCGGCAGCACGTCGCGGTTAGCGCTGGTGTGTTTGTGCTACTGCTGATTCTGATCGCGTTTCTGGCTCCGTATCTGATCCCCTATGATGCCGAGAATTATTTCGATTATGAGCGACTGAATGAAGGCCCATCGGTGTCCCACTGGCTGGGGGTGGATTCATTAGGACGTGATATTTTCAGCCGGATCCTGATGGGAACGCGTATCTCGCTGGCGGCGGGTATTCTCTCGGTGCTGGTAGGGATGATTATCGGCACGACTCTGGGTCTTCTGGCAGGCTACTACGAAGGGTGGACAGACCGCATCATCATGCGGATTTGCGATGTGTTGTTTGCTTTTCCCGGCATTTTGCTGGCGATTGCCGTTGTGGCGATGATAGGGAGTGGGATGGCGAATGTGATTGTCGCTGTCGCGATTTTCAGCATTCCGGCTTTTGCTCGTCTGGTACGGGGCAATACGCTGGTACTGAAGCAACTGACTTACATCGAATCTGCCCGCAGCATGGGAGCGAGCGACGGGACGATCCTCTTTCGGCATATTCTGCCCGGTTCGGTGTCTTCCATCGTGGTGTTTTTTTCGATGCGCATTGGGATGTCGATTATCACCGCCGCCAGCCTGTCATTTTTAGGGCTTGGCGCACAGCCACCGATGCCGGAGTGGGGAGCGATGTTGAATGAAGCGCGGTCGGATATGGTGATCGCCCCGCACGTTGCGATCTTTCCCAGTTTGGCGATCTTTCTGACGGTATTGGCGTTTAATTTATTAGGCGATGGCCTGCGCGATGCGCTCGACCCAAAGTTAAAAAGCTGAATAAAAAAGCGCGACACATGTGGTTTAACGCCGATCGTTTCAAGATCGAGATACGGGGGCGACCACGGTGTGAGGTCTCCCTGCGGGAACCTCATCACCGTGTTTCCCCCTACATCCACAAGCATTACGATACATGTGACCGCGCTTTTTAGTCGTAAGACCGTTAGAACGAGGTGCGTTTGTAGCTGCGGTACTGTGGCTGCCAGAAGTTATGGTCAATCGCTTTCTGCAAGGCATCAGCAGACGTGACGACGGCCACACCTTGCAACTGTGCGGCTTTACCCACTTCCAGTGCGATACGTTTGGACACCTGCTGGATATCTGACAGATCCGGCAGCAGCGCGCCTTCACCGTTATTCGCCAGCGGCGAGCAGTCAGCCAGAGCGCGGCTGGCGGCCATCAACATGCCGTCAGTGATACGCTTGGCGCCTGATGCCAGTACCCCTAACCCAATACCTGGGAAAATGTAGGAGTTGTTGCACTGTGCGATAGGGAAGACTTTATCCTGATAGTTCACTGGCGAGAACGGGCTACCCGTCGCGACCAGTGCCGCGCCTTCCGTCCAGCGAATGATATCTTCTGGACGCGCTTCTACGCGGGATGTCGGGTTAGACAGCGGCATCACGGTAGGACGAGCACAGTGTTTGTGCATTTCACGGATGATTTCTTCTGTGAACAGACCCGGCTGACCAGATACCCCGATCAGGATGGTCGGCTTGGCATTGCGTACCACTTCCAGCAGTGAAATCGCATCGCTGTTACAATCCCAATCAGCCAGCAGCTCACTTTTCTGCACCAGTTTGCTCTGGAAATCGAGCAGGTTCGGCAGTTTGTCCGTCAGCAGACCGAAACGGTCAACCATGAAGACGCGCGCGCGCGCTTCTTCATCGCTCAATCCCTCGGATTTCATCTGGGCGATGATTTGCTCAGCAATACCACAGCCTGCGGAACCTGCACCCAGGAAGGTAACGGTCTGATCGCGTAACTGTGTACCTGCGGCACGGCTGGCGGCAATCAGGCTACCCAGCGAAACGGCGGCCGTTCCCTGAATGTCATCGTTAAAGCTACAGATTTCATCGCGATAGCGGTTCAGCAACGGGGTTGCGTTTTTCTGTGCGAAGTCTTCGAACTGCAACAGCACGTTCGGCCAGCGGCGCTTAACGGCCTGAATAAATTCGTCAACAAATGCATAGTATTCGTCGTCGGTGATGCGTGGATGGCGCCAGCCCATGTACAGCGGGTCATTCAGACGCTGTGGGTTGTTGGTGCCGACATCCAAAACCACTGGCAGGGTGTAGGCAGGGCTGATGCCGCCACAGGCGGTGTACAGCGACAGCTTACCGATAGGGATCCCCATACCACCGATGCCCTGATCGCCCAGACCCAGAATACGTTCGCCGTCAGTCACCACGATGACTTTCACGTTCTGTTTAGTGGCGTTTTGCAGCATATCGTCGATATGTGCGCGGTTAGGGTAGGAGATAAACAGACCACGGGCGCGGCGATAGATATCGGAGAAGTGTTCACAGGCTTCGCCAACGGTCGGCGTGTAGATGATTGGCATCATCTCACTGAGGTGGCCGTCCAGCAGGCGGTAGAACAGTGTCTCGTTGGTATCCTGAATGTTGCGTAGATAAACGTGTTTTTCAATATCGTGTTTGAATTCCTGATACTGACGCCAGGCCCGTTCTGCCTGTTCTTCGATGGTTTCAACGGCTTCTGGCAGCAGGCCTGCAAGGTTAAAATCAGCACGTTCTTCTTCAGTAAACGCGCTGCCTTTATTCAGCAGGGGAAATTCGAGCAAGATCGGACCAGCATAGGGGATGTAGAGAGGACGTTTGCTTTCGTATTCTAATTCCATGACTTTTTACTCTTCGGATAACAGAAAAGAAACTCAGGTGTTGTCGATGAAAAACTGTTGCGGATCTTAAATTACCCAGAAAATATGTACAGGAATTGTTAATTTAAATAGTTACAGATGGCTTGCATCTTGGCTGAAATACAGGCTTTATCGATTCACCTCTCTTTTTTTGCCCTCATGTCGTCGATATTTTGCGCCTGCTCCCATCATCATTCCTCAATAAAGTGGTATTCAACGTCGGTGCAACCCAGCTCGGCCAACATAATTTGTGAGATCGCCCGGTGACTGACCACGGCATTACGTCGCTCAACGATCGCTGCGCGTTTGATGGTTCGGGAGTGCTCACCGGAAAGATTCATCAAATTTAGTGCGGCTTGTAAAGGCGGTAAACTGGGGTTGAACGCGGCATTTTCTGCATAGCGCCCGGTATAGATGTTGCCCCCCGTGGTTTCCAGCGCAATGCCGCTGATCGCGTTGCTATAAGGGGCGTGGCTACGGTTGGCGGCATCCAGCGCCTGACGCGTGAGCGTATTCACATTCAGCAAGGTTGCGCCGTGATTGATGTCATCCATCAGCAGCGTATCGATTTGCAAATCGACGGGGCCAAAGGCATCCGGCAGATAGTGGCTGAGCACGGCTGGCTGGCGACCCGGTAGTTGAATACGCAGTGTCGCTGCATTGCGTAATTCATTCATAAACTGGCGACAGTGGCCGCATGGGGTGTAGTTGACGGTCACGGCCTGTAATCCGCGTTCATTGCGCAGCCAGGCATGGCTTATAGCGCTTTGTTCGGCATGTACCGTTTGCTGAAGCTGAACGGCGCTAAACTCCATATTGGCACCAAAGTAGAAATTGCCACTGAGTCCTTGCGCAACCGCGCCGACTTCAAAGTGTGAAATAGGGGCTTGCGCACAGGCCGCCGCCAGCGGTAACAGCGCAAAGGCCAACGCGTCGGTGTCTAACTGGCTGGCTGCGCAAACCGCTTTCACATCGTCAGCGGTGAGCATGGCGGCGAAATCCGGTTTAGCGATCAAGGGGCCGAGCGCGTCTTGCAGACTGGCCGGTAATTGCTGGAAGGCATTTTCAAATCGTGGATGCATATCGGCTTACTCTTCTTGCCCGTCAATGACGTCATGTTAGGTAGCAGTGTAGTAATAAATTGTGATCAATATCTCCTTATTAAGTGAAATGATTGCAAATTAACTGCTAAATGCGAGATGTATCTCAATTTTTACTGCTTGCGTTCTCTTATTTCCACATGGGTGGATAATAAAAAAGCGCACAACGGAGAAATTGGTCTCCTGTTGTACGCCTTCGTTGCGGATTTTAACAGCAGGCTTAACTACGGATGATTTTTTTCTCTCTCGCTTTTTCCAGAAGTGCCCCAGCATCCTGAATAAGTTTCACCGCTTCTTTGGCGATATTTTGTGTTGGGATACCTTCTTTTCTGACCGCAATTTTCCAGCGTCGGCGTCGTTTCTTTTCTAGATCGGGGTAATGGGAGGTTAATAGCTGACGTAGTGCCGGTACATCGCATAATTCCTTCGATATATTGTCTTCGTAATAAACCAAAAAAATAGTAAACGACGATTTAGGATCGTTTTCCCAGATGATATTCACATAAAATGGCCAATAGCCATTATCTGGATGCCTTAGCGCAAGCATGGATGGCATAGTGATATTTAACCAACTTCTGCCTATTTCCAGATGATCGTCCGTCAATTGTGGAAATGATTTTCGCAGGGTAATCAGAATGCCGGAAATGCCTTTAGCCTGAATGAGATGCTCGCATAGTTGATCATTTTGCTGAATAAAGAGCAGAATTTCACCCTCAATTCCTCTCTGATGAGTAGGCTTCCAATCTGCCAGTTTTAATTTTTTGAGTTGAGACAGGAAATTGATCACTGATTCATGCTGTGCAGCTAGCTGAGCTGACAGTTCAGAAATCTCTTTTTCATTCGTGTTTTGCCACTGAGCTTGTTTTTGGCAATAGGCCATTAACAGTTGTGCAGCGGCATTATTGTTTTGTAATTGGATTCGAGCACGTTGTGCCGCTTTTTCTAGCCATTGGTAGCTTAGAAATGCCCACTTATTATCCAGCGATTCTATTTTTTCTTCGCGGTAGCTCTCAAATTTTTTATCCAAAACCACATAAGCAAACTTGTAACCTTTAAACGAGGTTTTAGTAGGAAAGGTGTTTTGAACTGCCTCGTAGTAATCAGCGAGTTGAGAGGCAGATAATGCAGCCCCGACTTTGTTTTCAATGGTAACGATGAACTGGTTTTTCGGGTCGATCAAAAAGAGATCGAGACGGCGTTTCGAACCTATGAGGTCTCTAATACTAAACTCACGAGTCACAAAAGCCGAACCGAAGCTCGTTGTCTGTATACGACTAGGAGTCCATTCCTCAAAGAATTTCTTATTAGCAAATTTATTGATTTCATGGCCTGCATAGTAGGCTGCGGTCAGAAAATCTTTAATAACTGCATCGCCCTGACAGTGGCCTTCATTGGGATTTAGACACCAGGCAAGCATGTCAGAGTTTTGATTTTCTGTGAGGTCGATGACATCAAGGATATTGTCTGAAATACGCAATTTTTCCCGTAACTCTAGCAATTGCTCATCCGCGAGAAAGTCGTAAAATTCCTGTATATCCATATTTCATTTCTCCATTTTTTTTTAAAAAAAAATCAATGACCAACAACACTTAACAATAAAGGAAAGACAAACGGCGCAATCAGCGACGTGATGATCCCGCAGATAACCAGCGCCAGTGAGCTGAATGCGCCTTCCTGATAATCCACTTCCGCGCAGCGCGCCGTCCCGAGTGCGTGCGAGGCGGTGCCCATCGACAAACCTCGTGCCGCTTTGGTTTTGATCCCCACGCGATTAAACAAACTGTGTCCTAATACGGCACCAAGAATACCGACAAAAATCACACAAACGGCACTGATTGCCGGAATACCGCCAATAGAACTGGCGACAGCCATTGCAATCGGCGTGGTGACGGATTTCGGCAGTACCGAGGCAGCGATCTCTGGCGAGGCGCCCAGCCACAGCGCCACCAACGTGCCGGAGATAATCGCTGTCAGGCTACCGATGAAGCACACGCTGATAATCGACTTCCAACGGGCGCGAATCTGGTGCAACTGTTCATAAAGCGGGAACGCCAGCGCGACTACTGCGGGTTGCAGCAGGTCGTTAAGCATTTTGCTGCCCTGAAAATAGTGCTCGTAGGGGATCTTCAATACCAGCAGCAGCGGAATAATAATCGCCATCGACACCAGTAGTGGGTTCAATAGAGAGAGTTTGGTCAGGACGGCTAACTTACGCGCGGCGAAAAAAACCATCAGAGTGAGGGGCAGTGACCACCACAAATAGCTGAACATCATTCATTATCCTTCGGCGGCGTGCGATCGCCAGCCATGGCGCGTTCACGCTGCATTATCTGAGTACTGAAACCCACAACCAACATCACAATAAAGGTACTGATCAGACAGGAAACCACGATGGGGCCAAACTGCTGGCTGACCAAATCGTAATAATTCATCACACCAACGCCGATAGGGACAAACAGCAGCGCCATATGGCGAATAAGGAGGTGGCAGCCCGGTTTTACCCACTGCGCGGGCAGGATCTGTGAGGCCAGAAGGGTGAACAGCACCAGCATACCGATGATACTGCCGGGGATAGTGAATGGAAGTAACGCGGATACCGCATTGCCTGCCAGCAGGCAGAGATAAATCAATGCGAAAGCGCGTAAATACTGCCAGCAAACGATGAACGTATTACGCATGGGAAATTCCTAGTTAGCTGAGGGGACTATCATAACGCTAATGGAATTGACGTGCTACAGCTCACGAATTTTGTTGGGGGAAGGGAAAGCGAGTCTGCCTACAAGATGAGCAATGTGCGTCCAGGCTGAAAATGAAGCGAGAAGCCGATGAGATAAATGCGGTTCAACCTTGCACCAACGTCGCGTCAAGGTTGAACCGGAAAGGGTTAAAACCAGCGTGTTATTTTACGTCTACGCTCCATTTGGTGATGTCAATCTGGCCATCACCACCAAAGATCTCGGTGCCAAACTCAACGCTGCTGATATATTTTGCATTACTCATCCATTTCTTTGTTCCGACTAAATAGTTGGTGAAATGACGAATATTGAGTGAAGCACTGTTGATATTGGAAGTACGGACAAAGGAAAAGACATTCCAGCCCTTACCGTTACCCGCGTTGATCCAACCTTTGAATACGTTCCAACTGCTGCCGCCGAGGAAAACCGTTTCAATATAGTCACCAGCCGGACCGGCATTGGTATTATTTAGCCAGATCATGACTTCATCGGTAGGGATAGAATCCCAACTGGCTTTATCGGTGGTGTGGAACCAAATGTCATAAGCGGCGTTGTAAGTACCACTGGATTTGATGGAATAGGTAACGTTGCTGGTAATACTTTTATTGCTGGACAATTTTATTGGTAAACCACTGTTTGCCGTATAGCTCGCCGTCCAGTGCCAACCGCTGACGAGCGATGGATAGGCTTTAACGCTGGGAGAGGTACTCGGCCAGTGCCAGTTCCACCCCATGCTGGTTGGGCTATTATAGAAAACGGTTTGCTGCCAGCCTTTTACTTCATCTTTTCCCCAAACGTTATTGAATACATAGTATTTATTATTCTCAAAATAGAGTTTATCGGCATCCTTTGATGAACTGATGGCAGAAGCCGTGAACGGTGAGAGTAATAAAGCAGAAAAAAGTACGGGTAATACGGTGCGGAAAGTACGATGTGGAAGGGTATTCATAATAAGCATAATAAATCTCCTTTTAATATATGCTTGAGGTGTTTCAATTTGAAATTTAGCGCGTATTACGTCAGTATCTATGGGTGAGTAAATATAAACTGTGGTGTACTTAACAGATTGTCGTTATTTCATGGAATGTCAGGATAATTCGAATCATGGCTCATGAATAAAATGAAAATCTTATTCATGACAATAATAAGAGCGGTAATGAATATTGCTGGAGTGATGTCAGAAGGCATTGATTTTGAGGCGCACAGGAATGTGCGCTTTCGGTTGCCGATTATTTAAAGAGCCGCTCGTCACGAATAGCCGCGCAGACGGCATCGGTCAGCTTACGCAGTTCATCGGGCTGAATGATAAACGGTGGCATCAGGTAAATGAGTCGGCCAAAGGGACGAATCCAGACGCCGCGCTCGACGAAGAAACGCTGTAACCGCGCCATATCAACCGGGCGCTGTGTTTCCACTACGCCGATAGCCCCCAGCACGCGAACGTTCGCTACCTGTGGAGAATTCGCGCAGGGTTGCAGCGCGTCTCGCAACTGTCGTTCAATCTGCTGAACTTGACCTTGCCAGCGGTTCTCCGCTAGCAGCGATAGGCTGGCGTTGGCTGCCGCGCAGGCCAGCGGATTGCCCATAAACGTAGGGCCGTGCATAAAACAGCCCGCCGCGCCGTTGCTGATGGTTTCAGCGACCATGCGAGTGGTTAGCGTGGCTGAAAGCGTCATGTAGCCGCCAGTGAGCGCTTTTCCCAGACACATAATGTCGGGTGAAATGCCCGCATGTTCGCAGGCAAACAGCTTGCCAGTGCGGCCAAATCCGGTGGCTACCTCATCGGCAATCAGTAAAATACCCCATTGATCGCACAGTTCCCGCACCCGATACAGATAGGCTGGAGGGTAAAAACGCATGCCGCCCGCCCCTTGTACGATGGGTTCCAGAATCACGGCGGCGATCTCATGCGCGTGCGCTGACAGCATGGTCTGAAACGGTTCGATATCGGCTTCCTGCCACGCGTCGGCAAAATCACCGTCGTGAAGAGAATCGCAGGGGGGCGCATCGACAAACAGATGGGCAGGCAGATAGCCCTGATACAGGCTGTGCATGGAATTCTGCGGATCGCATACTGACATCGCGCCGAAGGTATCTCCGTGATAGCCGTGACGCAGGGTGAGAAAGCGTTGGCGGGTTTCACCACGAGCCTGCCAATATTGCAGCGCCATTTTCATCGCCACTTCAACGGCCACCGAGCCGGAATCCGCCAGAAAAACGCATTCCAACGCATTCGGCGTGATGTCCACCAGCTTACGGCACAGCGCAACTGCGGCTGGATGGGTAATCCCGCCAAACATCACATGCGACATCTGGCTGAGCTGGGTCTGTACGGCCTGATTGATCGCGGGATGGTTGTAGCCGTGAATCGCGGCCCACCACGATGACATGCCATCAACTAAACGACGTCCATCATCCAACTGAAGCTCGACACCGCTGGCCGCAATCACCGGATAGCAGGGCAGTGGTTCTGTCATTGAGGTGTAGGGGTGCCAAATGTGGCGCTGGTCAAACGCGATGTCTTCTGGGCTCATGATGATCTTTGGTAAACCAAAATGGATTCTATTTGGTTGACAGTATATCGGGTTAATTTACACTGGCGAAACGTTTTTAGTTTGGAGATGCCGAGATGGCTGACCGTATGTACTGGACGCTTGAGCAAGCGCAAGACTTATTTAATAAACCGTTTCTGGAACTGATGTTTGAAGCACAGCAGATCCATCGCCAGCATTTTGATCCCCGTCAGGTGCAGGTTAGCACGCTGCTTTCCATCAAAACGGGTGCCTGCCCTGAAGACTGTAAATACTGCCCGCAAAGTTCCCGCTACCGCACCGGGATTGATACCGAACGCCTGATGCAGGTTGAACAGGTACTTGAGTCGGCTCGTCAGGCGAAAGCCGCAGGATCGACACGTTTCTGCATGGGTGCAGCGTGGAAAAACCCGCACGAGCGCGACATGCCGTATCTGGAGCAGATGGTGCAAGGCGTGAAAGCGATGGGGATGGAAACCTGCATGACGCTGGGGACACTGCATAACGATCAGGCCGAGCGTCTGGCCTCTGCCGGACTGGACTTCTATAACCACAACCTCGATACCTCGCCGGAGTTTTACGGCAGTATCATCACCACGCGTACCTATCAGGAGCGTCTGGATACGCTGGATAAGGTGCGTGGCGCAGGCATTAAAGTGTGTTCCGGCGGCATCGTGGGGTTGGGGGAAACCGTGCGCGACCGCGCCGGGCTGCTGGTGCAGTTGGCTAACCTGCCGACGCCGCCGGAAAGTGTGCCGATCAACATGCTCGTTAAGGTGAAAGGAACGCCGTTGGCGGAGAATGAAGATGTCGATCCGTTTGATTTCATTCGTACTATTGCCGTCGCGCGCATCATGATGCCCGCTTCTTATGTACGCCTGTCTGCGGGACGCGAGCAGATGAGTGAACAAACGCAGGCCATGTGCTTTATGGCCGGTGCTAACTCCATTTTCTATGGCTGCAAGCTGTTAACGACGCCAAATCCAAAAGAAGACAAAGATCTGGCGTTGTTCCTCAAACTCGGTCTGAACCCGCAACAGACGGCGACCGAATACGGAGATAATCAACAGCAACAGCGGCTGGCAGAACAGTTGATTAATGCCGATAGCGAGCAATTTTATAATGCGGCGGTATAACACCTTGTGCGCACACGGTCAGGCAAGGTGTGTTGCATCATGAGTTGGCAACAACGTATTGAAGCTGCGCTGGCGCAGCGCCAGCGCGATGAGGCTTACCGTGTGCGGCTGGCTAATCAAGGTGGTAGCGGGCGCTGGCTGATGCAGGGCGATCGCTGCTATCTGAATTTTTCCAGCAATGACTATCTGGGGTTGAGCCATCACCCGGAGATTGTCCACGCCTGGCAGCAAGGGGCTGAGCAGTACGGGATTGGCAGCGGGGGTTCCGGGCATGTGACCGGGTATACCGATGCGCATGCCGCGCTGGAAAATCAGTTGGCCGACTGGCTGGGCTATCCGCGTGCGCTGCTGTTTATTTCCGGTTATGCCGCGAATCAGGCTGTGGTGGCGGCGCTGGCACAGGCGGAAGACCGTATTCTGGCGGATAAACTGAGTCACGCTTCGTTGCTGGAGGCGGCTGCGCAGTCCCCCGCGACCCTGCGGCGCTTTAAACATAATCAGCCCGATAGCCTGCAAATGCTGCTGGAGAAACCCACCGACGGCCAGACGCTGGTGGTAACCGAAGGCGTATTTAGTATGGATGGTGACACCGCGCCGCTATCGGCGTTGCAGGCACAGTGCAGAGCGCACGATGCCTGGTTGATGGTGGATGATGCTCACGGGATTGGCGTGCTGGGTGAGGAAGGACGCGGGAGTTGCTGGCAGCAGGGCATCAAGCCGGAACTGCTGATCGTCACGTTTGGTAAGGCGTTTGGCGTGAGCGGCGCGGCGGTGCTGTGTGCTGAACCGCTCGCTGAGTATTTCCTGCAATTCGCCCGTCATTTGATTTACAGCACCTCAATGCCAGCCGCACAGGCCTGTGCGCTGAGTGCGGCGGTTCAGTGTGTCCGGCAAGGGGACGCGCGGCGTGATGCGCTACGGCGCAATATCGCCCAGTTTCGCGCGGGCGTTTCTAACTCATCCTATCAACTGATGGATTCGCAGAGTGCGATTCAACCGCTGATTGTCGGCGAGAATGTGCGGGCGATGGCGTTGATGAGCCATCTGCGTGAACAGGGCGTGTGGGTCAGCGCTATGCGACCACCGACGGTGCCGCCCGGCAGCGCACGACTGCGGATCTCGCTGACGGCGGAACATCAGCCGGAAGATATCAGCCGCTTGCTTACGGTATTAGACCATGCTGACAGAAAACGATAACAAGCGGGCGATTGCGCAGGCGTTTGGGCGTGCGGCTGGCGGCTATGACCGCTTTGCCGACCTGCAACGTATCAGCGGAGAGCGCCTGCTGGCGCTGATGCCGTCGCACAGCGGTTTACAGGTGTTGGATGCGGGGTGTGGGACTGGACACTTTAGTCGCCGTTGGCGCCAGACTGGTAAATCGGTGACTGCGCTGGATTTGTCGGTGGACATGCTGGCGTATGCCCGCGAGCAACAGGTTGCCGATTGCTATCAGGAAGGGGATATCGAAAACCTGCCGCTGGCGGATTGTTGTGTCGATATCAGCTATAGCAATCTGGCCGTACAGTGGTGCGATTCGTTACCGCGTGCGCTGGCAGAGTTGTATCGGGTGACGCGGTCGGGGGGCGTGATTGCGTTTGCGACGCTGGCAGACGGTTCCTTAAACGAACTATCGCAGGCGTGGCAGCGGCTAGACGGGACGCAGCGAACGAATCGTTTTTTGCCTTTCTCAGCGATTGACGCTGCCTGTCAGCCTTATCGCCATCATCTGGTGCAGGAGCGTGAAGTGTGTTTTTTTCCTGACGTGTTGACGTTGATGAAATCGCTGAAGGGGATTGGTGCGACCTCGCTGCATGACGGGCGTACGCCAGGGCTATTGAGCCGGGCGCGGCTGGCGGCGTTGTCTGCCTATTATCCGCAGGAGACGGGCGGCTATCCGCTTAGTTACCAACTGGTTTATGGAGTGATTTATCGTGATTAAACGCTGGTTTGTAACGGGTACGGATACCGAAGTCGGGAAAACGGTCGCCAGCACGGCGCTGCTTCAGGCTGCGAATCAGGCGGGATACCGCACCGCAGGCTATAAACCCGTGGCATCCGGCTGTGAAATGACGGCCGATGGCATTCGCAATAGCGATGCGCTGGCGCTTCAGGCCAATAGCAGCCTCCGGCTGGATTATCAGGCGGTAAATCCGCTGGCGTTTAGGGAGCCGACCTCGCCGCATATTATCAGTGCGGTGGAGCAGCGGCCGATTGATCTCTCGGCGCTATCAGCAGGATTACGTGCATTAGAAGCGCAGGCGGAGTGGCTGCTGGTTGAAGGGGCGGGCGGGTGGTTTACGCCATTGTCGGAACAGGAGACGTTTGCCGATTGGGTGATTCAGGAGCAGCTTCCGGTGATTTTGGTGGTCGGCATTAAGCTGGGGTGCATTAACCACGCGATGCTCACCGCGCAGGCCATTCAGCACGCGGGGTTGCATCTTGGCGGCTGGATCGCGAACGACATCACACAGCCGGGAAAATGGCATCAGCCGTATTTGCAAACGCTGCAACAGCGCCTGCCTGCGCCAATGCTGGGTGAAATTCCTTATTTATCCGATCTCCCACAGCATCATTTGGGGCAATATATTGATATTGGATTATTAGTAGAGTGATTACTTCACTCATTTTTTATTTGTGCTTAGTCAGTACACCGTTTTTTGTTGTTTTATCAGAATTCCCTTTATGGGGATGAAATCTAAGTTTTTATGTGGATTAATAGATAAAACCTTCTTGAACTTTCCTCTGGCTCCCCGCTATGCCTGAATTGTCGCGATGTACGTGCGGGGGCTTTTAGCCTTTTTCCGTCTAACGCTTATGTGATAAATCACAGAAAGAGTGCGAAGAAAATCCATATCAGAGGCAATCGCGAATGAAGCGGGTATTTATCCAACTCAGTGCTGATGCGGGGTTGTGTGAGTTATCCACCATTTCTGTGGATAACTATGTGTATTATGGATAGACAACGCGCCTTAGCCGAGAGCCGGCGCGGGTTTTCGCCAGGTTGGCGCTATTCTCCACGGTTTTTCTAATTTATTTATTATCATACAGTTAAGTAAAATCAAGCGTCTTGAGCATCAATATGGCGTAGTTGCATAAATTAACGTCACCGACGATCTCGGTATGTTACATTTTTACTGAGTCTGGGGATAAATCACGATGATTTTGTCTGGTAGATTAAAGATAGATGTGCTAGCAAATTCATTTGTCGATGAATCATCCAATCCTGCGATAATTTTCTTGCTGCTGTTTTTATATCCAGTATTATTGCGATGGCGAATTTCGTCATTGGCGTTCAAAATAGTCATTGGCGTTCAAAATAAAAGTGCAGCGCATCCACCCACGACGTCGTCTTGAGCGATAAGTAATAACGAATAAGTAGCGTGCTTAACGATGAGTAAAGTATTTACACTGAATTCCGACTTTAAACCAGCAGGCGATCAGCCTGAGGCCATTCGTCGCTTAAAAGAAGGTCTGGAAGATGGGCTGGCGCACCAAACGCTACTCGGCGTCACCGGATCAGGGAAGACATTCACGATCGCCAATGTCATTGCCGACCTTAATCGGCCAACGATGATGTTAGCGCCAAATAAAACGCTGGCAGCGCAGCTATACGGCGAAATGAAAGCCTTTTTTCCCGATAACGCTGTCGAGTACTTCGTCTCGTACTATGACTATTATCAGCCAGAAGCCTACGTTCCTAGCTCAGATACCTTTATTGAAAAGGATGCGTCGGTTAACGAGCATATCGAACAGATGCGCCTTTCCGCGACAAAAGCGCTGCTGGAGCGGCGCGATGTGATCGTCGTGGCCTCAGTATCTGCCATCTATGGTCTGGGCGATCCCGATCTCTACCTGAAAATGATGCTGCACTTAACGCAGGGGATGCTAATTGACCAGCGCGCTATTTTGCGGCGTCTGGCGGAGTTGCAATATTCCCGTAACGATCAGGCATTTCAGCGCGGTACATTCCGCGTGCGCGGTGAAGTGATCGACATTTTCCCCGCCGAATCTGATGACATTGCGCTGCGTGTTGAACTGTTCGATGAAGAAGTGGAACGGCTATCACTGTTTGACCCGCTGACGGGGCATGTCCTACAAACGGTGCCGCGCTATACCATCTACCCGAAAACGCACTACGTGACGCCACGTGAGCGTATATTGCAGGCGATGGAAGACATCAAGGTTGAACTGGCTGACCGTAAAAAGGTGCTGCTGGCCAATGACAAACTGGTGGAAGAGCAGCGGCTGAGTCAACGCACGCAGTTTGATCTGGAGATGATGAACGAACTGGGTTACTGCTCCGGTATCGAAAACTATTCACGTTATCTTTCCGGGCGTGGCCCCGGCGAGCCGCCACCGACGCTGTTTGACTATCTGCCTGCCGATGGGCTACTGGTCATTGATGAATCCCACGTCACCGTGCCGCAGATTGGCGGGATGTATCGCGGCGACCGCGCACGTAAAGAGACGCTGGTCGAATACGGTTTCCGGTTGCCGTCGGCGCTGGATAACCGTCCGATGAAGTTTGAAGAATTCGAAGCGCTGGCGCCGCAAACCATCTATGTCTCAGCGACGCCGGGCAACTATGAGTTGGAAAAATCGGGCGGTGAAGTGATCGATCAGGTGGTGCGTCCCACCGGATTGCTTGATCCGCTCATCGAAGTGCGGCCTGTTGCGACACAGGTGGACGATTTGCTGTCCGAAATTCGCCAGCGTGCAGCGATTAACGAACGCGTGCTGGTGACGACATTGACCAAGCGAATGGCGGAAGATCTGACGGAATATCTGGAAGAACACGGCGAGCGGGTGCGTTATCTGCACTCGGATATCGATACCGTCGAGCGCGTAGAAATCATTCGTGATTTACGCCTTGGCGAGTTCGATGTGCTGGTGGGCATTAACCTGTTACGTGAAGGGCTGGATATGCCCGAAGTGTCGCTGGTGGCGATTCTGGATGCCGATAAAGAGGGCTTCCTGCGTTCCGAACGCTCTCTGATCCAGACGATTGGCCGAGCGGCGCGTAATCTGCGTGGCAAGGCGATTCTCTACGGCGATAAAATCACCCCCTCCATGGCGAAAGCGATAGGTGAAACAGAGCGTCGCCGCGAGAAACAGGAAGCCTACAATACTGAACACGGGATTGTGCCACAGGGACTCAACAAGAAAATTGCCGATATTCTGCAATTGGGTCAACCGACAAACAGAGGTAAAGGACGGGGCAGTCGTAAAGCGGCAGAACCGGCGGCACCTTATGAACTGATGACGCCGAAAGCGCTGGAACTGAAAATTCGCGAGCTGGAAAGCAAGATGTTGACGCATGCGCAGAATCTTGAATTTGAAGAGGCGGCGACTTTGCGCGATGAAGTACAGGCGCTGCGCGCGCAATTTATCGCGGCCTCCTGACGTTCCCACACTCACTGAATATTAAGCGTGGGGCAGCAGGTAACGCGCTTCCTGAGCCCCGAAGGGATTCTGGTTGGCGTGACTTATACGCCGTGGCTGCGGGATTGAGAACTCAGCAACTGGAGTGCGCGATCGATGGCCTGACGCAGTAGCTCACGGTCGTGGTGGTGGGGGACATCTTCTGCTGCCAGTGCCTGCTGCACGATCAGGCGGTCGCCGATCTGGCTGATATCGACTTTCGGGCCGACAATGGCCGCATCCACCACCGATTTACCCACTTTACGTTCAATCCAGCATAATTTTTCTGCCAGCGTCAGGCGGGCGGCGGGGTTACTCTGCTCATTGCCCAGATTGCCGATATACACCATAGGGGCAGGTGTACGACGGAGCGCCTGCGTCAGATCGTCCAATAGCAGCAGCGGCATCAGGCTGGTCAGAAAGCTGCCGGGGCCAATCAAAATCAGATCGGCTTTCGCGATGGCATCAATGGCTTCCCGCGTGGCTTTTACCGTCGGGTACAGCATTAAATCTTGCGGCAAGGTCGCTAACTGATCGATCTCGACCTCGCCATAAACGGGATTACCCTGTTCATCAATCGCCATCAAATCGACAGGATGTTCGGACATCGGAATTAAAAACGCGTCCACTTTGAGCAGGTTGCGAATCAGATTGATGGCTTCCAGCGGTCGCACGCTCAGGTGGTCGAGCGCTTTGAGCATCAGATTACCCAGATTGTGTCCGGCAAGTTCGCCGTTACCGTTAAAGCGGTACTCAAACATCGCAGAGGCTACGCTGGGCGTGGTGATCAACTGGTTCAGGCAATTGCGGGTATCACCCCAGGCGATACCGCCTTCAGAGCGACGAATGCGGCCAGTCGAACCGCCGTTATCGGTCGTCGTGACAATGCCGGTTAGCCGTGAACCCAGAGAAGAGAGCGAAGACATCACACGGCCTAAACCGTGCCCGCCTCCTAACGCGACAACCCTGTCGAGGTCGGCCAACGTGCGATTGCGCATAGAAAACCTTATGAATGAGCCAGAGAAATATTAACTACATGTGACGATCGTCGCTAAGGTAGCTGATTTCAACGTAAAAGGCGAAAAATCCTCATCCAGGCATGACCTGAGACAATTTCTGTCGCACATTTTTCCGTATGCTGTGCATCATAAGGTATTGAATATTCGTTATATATTTAATTATATACCGATTTTGAGAGTGGTTGACTGTGCTTTTTCGCAGTAGACTATTCAATGAAATCACGATTCTTTATCGGCAGTTTTGCCGTTATCTGACGGATAACCGATAGGAATCAAACTCCTAGCCTTGGTGCCTAAGTGATGCGCGTCGTGCGCGTGATACGGTGCCCTGGCCGTGGCCTTTGCGGTCACCAGGGTGCGAGGTAGAAATGCCTGCATCTCCCGTATTTGGAAAGGTGTTTATGGTGAGTCAACTGACTGATGCGTTTGCGCGCAAGTTTTACTATTTGCGTCTGTCTATCACAGACGTCTGCAATTTTCGCTGTACCTACTGCCTGCCGGATGGTTATCAGGCTAATGGCACCAACCCACATCGCTTTTTGTCACTCGATGAGATTCGTCGCGTCAGCCGCGCTTTCGCCGCATTAGGGACGGAAAAAGTTCGCCTCACGGGGGGCGAACCCTCTTTGCGTCGTGATTTTGTCGAGATCATCGCGGCAATCCGTGAAAATCCAGCCATTCGCACGTTGGCGGTAACCACCAATGGCTACCGTCTGGCGCGCGACGTTGCGCAGTGGCGCGCGGCGGGGCTTACGTCGCTGAACGTCAGCGTGGACAGTCTGGATGCGCGCCAGTTTCACGCGATTACCGGGCAGGATAAATTCCGTCAGGTGATGGCGGGTATCGATGCGGCCTTTGACTGTGGTTTCGCCAAGGTCAAGGTCAACACGGTGCTGATGCGTGATGTGAATGCGGGCAGCCTGCAAACCTTTCTCGACTGGATTAAACACCGCCCGATTCAACTGCGCTTTATTGAACTTATGGAAACGGGAGAAGGGGGCGACCTGTTTCGTCGTCACCATGTTTCCGGTGACGTGATTCGTCAGCAACTCTTGCAGCAAGGCTGGCAACAGCAACCGCGTGCCCGTAGCGACGGCCCCGCACAGGTATTTTGCCACCCTGACTATCAGGGCGAAATCGGGCTGATCATGCCGTATGAGAAAGATTTCTGTCTGAGCTGCAACCGCCTGCGTGTCTCTGCGGTGGGGAACCTGCACCTGTGCCTGTTTGGCGAGCAAGGCATTCCACTGCGCGACTTGCTGGCCGACGATGGTCATCTCGATGATTTAAAAATGCGTATTTCAGGCGGATTGTCGGCGAAGAAGCAGACTCACTTCCTGCATGAAGGCAACAGCGGCATGACGCAAAACCTGTCATTTATCGGCGGTTAATCCGCGACATCACTGATTCTTAAAGGAGCCTGACATGAGCAAAGTCAGCAGCGAATTCGTTTCTCTTAATCTTGCGGTACTGACCGTTTCCGAACGCCGTACGGCGGAAGATGACACCTCCGGTGACTACCTGCGCGACGCGGCGCAGTCAGCAGGGCACCACATTGTTGCGAGCGCCATCGTAAAAGAGAATCTGTACCAGATTCGTGCACAAATCTCGGCGTGGATTGCCCGCGATGAAGTACAGGGCATTCTGATTAACGGCGGGACGGGCTTTACGGCAGGGGATGTCGTGCCGGAGGCCATTCGCGTCCTGTTCGATCGGGAAATTGAAGGTTTTGGCGAACTGTTTCGCATGGTGTCGTATGAAGATATCGGCACGGCAACGCTGCAATCGCGTGCGCTTGCCGGTCTGGCGAATCAGACGGTGATTTTCGCCATGCCTGGCTCGGCTCGCGCCTGCCGCACCGCGTGGGAGCGTATCATTCAGGACCAACTGGATGCGCGTCAGAAACCTTGTAATTTCTATCCACACTTAAAAAAATCCTCTTAACGGAAAGTCTGGTTCACTATGTCATCCTCTAAGCCACAATTGACCCACCTTAACGCCGCTGGCGAAGCCGCAATGGTGGACGTTTCCGCCAAAGCCGAAACGGTACGTGAAGCTCGCGCGGAAGCCTTTGTTGAAATGGCGCCGCAGACGCTGGCGATGATTATTGCCGGGAGTCACCATAAAGGCGATGTCTTCGCGACTGCACGTATCGCCGGCATTCAGGCGGCGAAACGTACCTGGGAACTGATCCCGCTCTGTCACCCGCTGCTGTTGAGTAAGGTTGCGGTCGAACTGGAGGCACAGCCGGAGCACAATCGGGTGCGTATCGAGTCTCTCTGTCGCCTGACGGGGAAAACTGGCGTGGAGATGGAGGCGTTGACGGCTGCTTCTGTCGCTGCCCTGACTATCTATGACATGTGCAAAGCCGTGCAAAAAGACATGGTGATTGGTCCGGTGCGGCTGCTGGCAAAAAGCGGCGGCAAATCCGGTGATTTTACGGCGGAGGGCGCATGATTAAGGTGCTGTTTTTTGCGCAAGTGCGCGAACTGATCGAGACCGATAGCCTGTCGCTGCCTGCTGAGTATGCCACCGTAGAGGATGTCCGACAGGCACTGTGTCTGCGTGGCGCGCGTTGGGCATTGGCGCTGGAGTCCGGCAAGCTGTTGGCGGCGGTGAATCAGTCGCTGGTTGAACTGACTCATCCGTTACAAGACGGCGATGAAGTGGCGTTTTTCCCACCGGTAACGGGAGGTTGATCGTGACAGATACGCGTATTCGGGTGGGTGAAGCGAATTTCAACGTGGGCGAGGAATACCAGTGGCTGGCGCAGTGTGATGAAGACGGCGCGGTGGTGACGTTCACCGGTAAAGTGCGTAATCACAATCTGGCGAAAAACGTCAGCGCGTTGACGCTGGAACATTATCCCGGCATGACGGAAAAGGCGCTGACGGAGATTGTCGAACTGGCGCGCAAACGTTGGGAATTGCCGCGTGTCAGCGTGATCCATCGGGTGGGCGCGCTCTATCCGGGCGAGGAAATTGTGTTTGTTGGCGTGAGTGCTGCCCACCGCAGCGCGGCGTTTGATGCCGCTCAGTTCATTATGGATTACCTGAAAACCCGCGCACCGTTCTGGAAACGGGAGGCGACGCCGGAAGGTGAGCGCTGGGTAGAATCACGCGACAGCGATAAACAGGCTGCGCAACGCTGGTAGGCGATTTCTGTGTTAGGATAACAGTATGGCGGGGAGCATCTATTCCGTCTCGCTCCCCAATCAGGCGGCTGACACCGCGTTAATCAGATAACTTTATGCAAAGGTAACATCATGGACAGATATCCACGCTCGGGTTCAATCGTTGAACGCTCGCAGTCTGGTCTTCAGACCTATATGGCGCAGGTTTATGGCTGGATGTGCTGTGGCCTCCTGCTGACGGCATTTGTATCCTGGAATGCGGCGAATACGCCAGCGGTATTGGAGTTTGTGTTTTCCAGTAAGGTCACATTTTATGGACTGATTATTGCCCAACTGGGACTGGTATTTGTGATTTCTGGTATGGTGCAGCGCCTGAGTGGTGCCGTTGCCACCTCGCTGTTCATGCTGTATTCCGCGCTGACGGGGCTGACGCTTTCCAGCATTTTCGCCATTTACTCTACGGAATCCATTGCCAGTACCTTTGTGATTACGGCGGGGATGTTCGGGGCGATGAGCCTGTATGGCTACACCACGAAGCGTGATTTGAGCGGCTTCGGCAGTATGCTGTTCATGGCGTTGATCGGGATTATATTGGCTTCGCTGGTGAATATGTGGCTGAAGAGTGAAGCGCTGATGTGGGCAGTAACCTATATTGGCGTGGTGGTGTTTGTTGGTTTGACGGCGTATGACACCCAGAAACTGAAAAATATCGGCGAGCAGTTGTCCGTTGATGACAAAGACAACTTCCGCAAATACGCCATTGTTGGCGCGTTGACCCTGTATCTTGACTTCATCAATCTGTTCCTGATGCTGCTGCGTATTTTCGGTAATCGTCGTTAATTTATTTCCCCTGTCTGGCGCAATTCCCCGCGCCAGACATCCTTCCACCGATATTCCCTTACCTGCTATTACGCGATATTCCGGCGGAAAATGGCGTAGGCTGCCGAGCCGGTGGTCAGCGTGATGATGAACAGCGGCCATAAACTTCCCCAGATAATGCTGAAATCCGCATCCTTGAGGTAAATCTGTTTAGTGATATCGGTGAAGTGGCGGATTGGGTTAATCCAGGTGAGATGTTGTAACCAGATGGGCATGTTCTCAACCGGTGACACATAGCCGGAAAGCAGAATCGCAGGCATCAGGAAAACAAACACGCCGATAAACGCCTGTTGCTGCGTGGCGCACAGCGAGGAAATCAGCAGACCGAAGCCGACCAGCGACAGACCATAGATCAGCATCGTGGTGTAAAACAGCAGCAGCGATCCGGCGAAGGGGATATGAAAAACCAGTATCCCCGCCAATAGCACGATGGTGGCCTGAAACGTGGCGACAATCAGCGCGGGAACGGCTTTACCAATGAAGATTTGGCTGGTGGAGAGCGGCGAAACCAGCAGTTGCTCCAGCGTGCCTTGTTCCCGCTCGCGCGCGACAGAAAGTGCCGTAACAATCAGCACGCCAATCGTGGCGATCATGGCAATCAGCGACGGCACCACAAACCATTTATAGTCCAGATTCGGGTTATACCAGTGGCGTACCACCAGCTCGCTGTTGTGATGAGTGGCGGGGTTTGGCATAGCGCTGGCCGCCATTAATTCCAACTGATAGTCCCGCACGATGTGCTGCACATCGCTGGCGGCAATCTGTGCGCTATTGGAGCGTCTGCCGTCCAGAATAAGCTGAAGCGATGCGCTATTGCCGCTGGCGATATCACGAGAAAATTGTGGCGGGAAGCGCAGAATAAGAAGCGCACGCTGATTATCCAGCGTCGGTGCCACATCCTGCGGGCTATGCAGCATTAGCACATGAGAGAAGGATTTCGCCTTGGCAAAGCGTTGCGTCAACTCCATCGCATGGGGGCCGCTATCTTCACTGTAAATCGCGATGGTCGCATTGGTCACGTCGAGCGTCGCGGCGAAAGGAAACAGGGAAACCTGAAGGATAACCGGCAGCACCAGAATGGATCGCGTTTGCGGATCGCGCAGCAGCGATTGCAGTTCCTTGATAATCAATGTCCAGAGACGATGCAGCATTATCGCTCCCTAATCCAGCCTGCGCCGGGTTTGCCAGGCCGTCAGGCCAATAAAAACAATCGCGGAGAGAATGAGAAACAACAGGTTAGCGATCAGCACCGTACCGATATTCCCCGCGAGAAACAGTGTTTGCAGCGTATTGACGAAATAGCGTGCCGGGATGATGTAGGACACGCCACGAACAAATTCCGGCATGCTGTCGATTTCAAAAATAAAACCGGACAGCATGATGGCTGGCAGGAAGGCCGCATTTAGCGCGACCATGGCGGCGTTGAACTGGTTGCGAGTCAGCGTGGAGATCAGCAACCCCATCCCTAGCGTGCTGGCAAGAAACAGGCTGCTGATCACAAACAGCAACAGCAGTGAACCGCGATAAGGCACCTGCATGATGAAGGTCGACACCAGAATACATAGCGTCATGGCGATCATGCCAAGAAAGTAATAAGGGATAAGTTTGGACAGCAGCAGTTCAGTACGCGTGATCTGCGTCGAGAGTAGTGCCTCCATCGTCCCGCGCTCCCACTCGCGGGCGATAACTAACGAGGTGAGGATCGCACCAATCACCGTCATGATAATGGTGATCGCGCCGGGAATGATGAAGTGCTGACTGATGGCTGCCGGATTAAACCAATAGCGCGATTGCACTTCAATGAGTTGATCGAATGACTCGCCGCGATCTTCCGCTCGCTGCTGTTGCCACAGCAGCCAGATGCTTTCCGCGTATCCCTGAACGAAATTTGCTGTGTTAGGTTCGCTGCCGTCGGTGATAACCTGGATTGGCGCGCGATCGCCCGCTCGCGCCAGTCGCTCGGCAAAGTCGGTAGGGATCACAATCATGCCACGGATCCGTCCGGCCTGCATTTGCTGAATCAGGTGCTGACGATTGTTGCTAATAATGGGGTCGATAAACGGCGAGGCGGCAAAGGTATTCGCCAGATCGCGTGCGTCCTGGCTCTGTTGTTCCAGCAAGATGCCAACGTGGAGGCGGCTGGAATCCAGATTGATGCCATAGCCGAAGATAAACAGCAACAGCAGCGGGATCACGAATGCAATCAGGCCGCTGCTGGGGTCGCGTAAGATTTGGCGCGTCTCTTTCAGGCACAGTGCCCGCAGGCGGCGTGTGGAAAAATACGCACTACCTTGTTCAACCGGATTTTGTTTCATGTTCCGCCCCCTCATCGTAAGCCTGAATCAGCGCGATAAATGCTTCTTCCATCGTGGGTGAGGGCGTCTGTGTACTGGCCGCCTGATGCTTGAGTTCATCGGGGGTGCCACTGGCGATCAGCTTGCCGCGATACACCAGTCCGATGCGGTCGCAATATTCAGCCTCGTCCATAAAGTGAGTGGTGACCATCACGGTAACGCCGCGGTTAACCATGCCGTTGATGTGGATCCAGAATTCACGCCGCGTAAGTGGATCGACGCCGGAGGTCGGTTCATCGAGAAACAGAATATCCGGTTCGTGCATCAATGCGCAGGCCAGCGCCAATCGCTGCTTGAATCCTAGTGGCAAGGCATCCGGCGTTTGGCGGTAAATTGGCAGGAAGTTGAATGCCTCGGTCATGCCGGCCATTTTATCGCGCTGCTTCTTGCCCCTGAGTCCATAAACGCCGGAGAAAAAACGCAGGTTCTGTTCGACGGTCAGGTTGCCATAGAGTGAGAACTTCTGCGCCATATACCCTAAATGTTGGCGTGCTTTGCCGGAGCTGGTTTTCAGATCCATATCCAGCACCAGTGCCTTGCCTTCCGTTGGCACCAGCAGGCCGCACATCATCTTGAAAGTTGTCGATTTGCCTGCGCCATTCGGGCCGAGCAGACCGAATATTTCGCCTCGCTTGACCTGAAAACTGACGTGATCAGTCGCGGCGAAATCACCAAATTTTTTCGTCAGCCCCTGTGCTTCAATCACCGTTTCGCCGCCGCTGACGTCAATCAGCGGCATGATACTCGCCAGCGAGGAATCACTGGGCGGGCCGCCGCCCAACAGATCGATAAAGGCATCTTCAAAGCGCGGCTCGGTATCGTGCAGGCTGTTGGCTTCCAGATGTAAGGCGGAGAGCAGCGCTGCCCGATCCGCATCGGGTTTTAGCATCAGCCTGATATATTGTCCCTGAATCACGCCGTCGCTTACCTGTGGCAGACGCAGCGCTGCCTGTAACACATCCCGATGTCGGCGCTCGCCAGTATCCACCAGAATACAACGCCCGCCCATGCGTGCGGTCAGATCGCGTGGCGCACCGCGATACAGCAGTTCGCCCTCGTTCAGCAGCAGTACGTCGCGGCACTGATCCGCCTCATCGAGGTAAGACGTGCTCCACAGGATCAGCATGCCGTCGTCAGCCAGTTCGTGCACCATGTGCCACAGTTCACGGCGGGATATCGGGTCAACACCTACGCCCGGTTCGTCCAGCAAGAGCACTTTCGGCTGCCCCAGCAGGGTACAGGCCAGCCCTAATTTCTGTTTCATGCCGCCGGAGAGCTTGCCTGCCAGCCTGGCGGTAAAACGAGTCAGGTCGGTAAATGACAGCAGGCGAGCGAAGGTGTCTTTGCGCTCATCGCCGATGATGCCGCGCAAGTCGGCATACAGCGTCAGATTTTCCATGACCGTCAGATCTTCATACAGGCCGAACTTTTGCGGCATGTAGCCCAAAATGGCATGGAGCTGGCGGTCTTCGTTGATGGGATCAAGATTCGCGACACGCAGTCTGCCGCCGCTGGGCGTTAATAATCCCGCCAGCATGCGCAGCAGAGTGGTTTTACCCGCACCGTCTGGGCCAACTAGCCCCGTGACCGCGCCGCTGTGTATGTCAGCGGTCAGGCTGGCGAGCGCGGGCTTTTCCTGTCCGGTAAAGCGTTTTTCCAGCCCGTCCAACGCGATCTGCACAGGCACATTAGTCATGGCGCACCGGCTCTTGAGTCGGGTGACGATCCTCCGCGTGCGCATCTTCAACGCGCAGCGTCACTGGCATGCCCTGGCGTAATGCGTCATCGGGGTCGTTAACGACAATGCGCAGGCGGTAAACCAGATCGGTGCGGAGATCTTCGGTTTCGACGCTTTTCGGCGTGAATTCGGCGCTGGGGGAAACAAAGCCGACAGTGCCGCGATAAGGCTGGTCTGGGCGGCTATCGGTGTAAATCAGCAGGTGGCGACCGGGTACGACGCGACCAAGATTGTTCTCGCTCACGTAGGCGCGTACCCACACTGGCCGCGTCAGGGAAAGCGTGAATACGGTACTGCCCGCGGCCAGCATACTGCCTTTCTCAGCGGCGCGGGTGAGAATCACGCCAGACGAGGGGGCAAGCAGAGTGGTATCCTGCTTATCCAACTCGGCCTGTGCCAGTCCGGCTTCTGCCTGCGCTACCGCAGCCTGTGCGGCGGCGATTTCCTGTGGCCGATTGCCGCGCTCAAACTGGCTGAGTTTATCTTTCGCCGCCTGTAACGTCGCCAGCGCCTGACTACGCGCGGCTCTGGCATCGTCCAGCATATTGGCGGAAATGGCGCGTTTATCCCATAGCCCCTGCTGACGCTGGTAAAAACTATTGGCGTAATCATAGGCAGCCTGACTCTGAGCCATCTGCGCCCGTACCTGTGCGATCTCTTCCTGACGATAACCTTCTTGTGCCAACTGAAGCTGTGCCTGCGCGCTGGCGAGATTCGCCTGTGCCTGACGTTGCGCATTCCGATACGGGGCGTCATCAAGCGTTGCCAACGGTTGGCCTGCCTGTACCGCATCGCCCTCATCAACGTTCAGACTGGCCGTTCTGCCGCCGACGCGAAAGGCCAGATTGACGGTGCGGATGTCCACATTGCCGTAGAGCGTTAACGGTTTTTCCTGCTGTTTCTGATAGTGATAGAAGCCGTAACCCGCACCGAGCAGGACAAGGATGAGGGCGGCGAACGCCAGTGTTCTCTTGTTCATCACGCAGGATTCCTTTGTTTGTCAGCGGTAGGTGTGGCTCCGCAAGCCGTTAAAAAGAGCCAGCCTTTTTCTTTCTGTAAGTGATTAATAATATGACGGATTACAGGGGATTAAGAGGATTTAGCGTGATCGGCATCACAAAAATGCACGGCATCCGGTCTATATTCTCAGCGATATCCGGCCATAACATGCATAACACGTTAATTTTGTTAAAAAAATGAAAACAAATCGGTGCTATTGTAATTATTATCATTGAATGATAATAATTGTCATTAGCAATTGTATCCTGTGCTGGCAGCATTGACGTCGCTGATTGGGTTGAATGTTATCGTTCAATGCCAGACCAGTCATCACCGCCAAAGTGGTTCGCGTGAGGCGAAACATTTTGGCGTTTTTTTGTCTGTGTCGCGGTGCTACGCGTTGCAGGTGATGATGTTATTCGTGGTGCAATATATAACCAAAGGGGAAGGACAGTGAACCAAATGCGCACTTTACTCGCATTAATGCCATGCATGCTGATTGCTCCGGCGTACGCTCAGGATGACGTAACCAACAAGGATGAAAAGAGCGGTGATGAGATGGTGGTGAGCGCTTCACGCTCGAACCTCCAGCAACAAAAAGCGCCGCAGGTGGTCACGGTAATTACTAAAGAGCAAATCGAGCAGCAGATGCAGGTCACGTCTGATTCCTCGCAGATTTTGAGTAATTTGCTCCCTTCGTTTGCTCCCAGCCGCCAGAAAATGAGCGGCAGCGGTGAAACCTTCCGCGGGCGTGCACCGTTGGTTCTGATCGACGGCATCCCGCAGTCCAACCCGCTGCGTCCCACCGGACGTGAGATGCATACGGTCGATTATTCGATGGTCGAGCGTATTGAAGTGATTCACGGTGCCAACGCCACCAATGGCATGGGCGCGACGGGTGGGGTAATCAATATTATTACCCGTCGCCCGGAAAACGGTTCATTTAATCAGCACGTTAATGTGCAAACGACGATTCCGACGGAGAAAATTCGCGGTGAAACCGCCAGCTATAAAACGACCTATCGGGTCGACGGGCGTGAAGACTATCTCGACTATCTGTTCTCGATTGGTTATGAGAATCAGGGGTTGTATCTGGATGGTAACAATCGTCCCGTCGGTGTGGATAACACGCAGGGCGACACGATGGACTCCCGTGCCTACGACTTGTTAGCGAAAGTCGGGTACTGGCTGGATGATTACCAGCGCATTCAACTGAGTGTGAACCGCTATCACATCAAAGGTGACAATGACTATCTGAGCGTGGATGGTATCCGCGATCAGGGTATTCCAACCACGTCGGTACGCGGCACGCCGCCGGGTGAAGCGCCGCATAACAGTGTATGGACAACGGGCTTAACCTATGAGCACCACGATCTGGCAGGAATGAAGCTATCGGCGCTGCTGTTTAACCAACGGTATGAAGCCCTGTTTGGTGCAACGAATTCATCCTCTTTCCAGGATTCGTCGATTGCGCCGGTTGGCACGTTGTACGATCAGTCGCGCGCGATTTCCAATAAATACGGCACCAAGCTGGCGCTGACCAAAGACGATCTGCTGGATGATACGCTGAAAGTCACGGTCGGTTTCGATACCCTTTATGACAAGGGCAAGCAGGATCTCTATCTGACCCAGCGTACTTATGTGCCGGAGATGGAATACACCAACTATTCACCGTTTATTCAGGGCGAATATCAACTGCTGGATAACGTCACGTTGCATGCAGGCGTACGTCATGAAATCGCTAAACTTGAAGTTGGTAATTACCAAACGCTGGCATCCAACGGGGGTTACACGGTTCAAGGCGGTAGCCCGAAATTTAATGAAACGCTCTACAATGCGGGCATTGTTTATGCGGCGACGGATTCGCTGAGCCTGTTTGCCAACTACTCAGAAGGGTTTGGGATGCCGGACGTGGGCCGTGCACTACGTTCTATCAACCAGACGGGCATTAGCCTGAAAAATTTTGACGGCTTTAAACCGATTGTGACGGATAACGTAGAAACGGGATTCCGGTTCAAGAAAGATCGTTTCGATCTCGAAGCCAGCTACTATCAATCCAACGCAAAACTGGGTGAACGCGTGGTACAGAGTGGGGATGCCTTTACCTCCCAACGTCAGCGTACGCGTATTCAAGGCGTTGAGGTCACGGCAGGCTATCAGATCAATGAACAGCATAAGGTCAACGCGTCTTACGCTCATATGGAAGGAAAATATGACAGCAATAGCGATGGTAAGCTGGATAAGAAACTTAACGGTTTGAACAATATCGCGCCGGACCGGGTTATTGCCAGTTGGTCGGCAAACTGGAACGATAAGTGGAGTTCATTTGTGCAGGCGAATTATGCTTTTGGCCGTAGCTTTGATGATGCGGGATTGGCGTTTGATGGCTATCTGCTGATGGATGCGGCAGTGGGGTACAAACTGCCGTATGGTCGTCTTAATGTGGCGGTGGCTAACCTGCTGGATAAGCAGTACATCACCTATTATTCACAGGCGGCGCAGGCCAATGATACGCGCTATTTCTCCGGCCGCGGTCGCACGGTGACACTGGGTTATTCGATTGATTTCTAAGCTTACCCTCGTCAGTCATACTTCAAAATCAGCAGCATGGCCGCGTTTTATGCTGGCCGTGTTGTTGTCCTTTCTGCTGGCGACGCGGGTGCAGTCGGCGGAGTCGCCGCGCCAGATTCGGCATGCGCTGGGCGTCACCACGGTGACGGGGACGCCGCTGCGCATCGTGACGCTGTTTCAGGGGGCGACGGATTCTGCTGTGGCGCTGGGAATCAAACCGATCGGCGTGGTGGAATCGTGGACGGAGAAGCCGATTTACCGCTACCTCCGCCCCGCCTTGCAGGGCGTGACGCTGGTCGGGCTGGAAACGCAGCCCAGTCTGGAAACCATCGCGTTACTTAAGCCCGATCTCATCGTGGCCTCCGCGTATCGACATGAAAAAATCTACGGTTTGCTGTCACAGATCGCGCCGACCATTGCGCTGGAGCAGGTATCTGAATTCAAGGACACGGTGCAGATGATGGGCGTGGCGTTAAATCGTGAGGATAAATCACGCGAGATATTATCCCACTGGCAGCAGCGTGTGGATGCGCTGCGCGATCGGTTGAAAATGCGGTTCGGCGAGCGCTGGCCGCTTAGCGTGTCCGTTCTCGAATTCCGTGAAGACCATCTGCGTAGCTATCTGCCCGCCAGCTTTGCCGGGTCGGTGCTGTCGGAAATCGGTTTTGTCTGGACGCGACCGGAAAGCTATACGTCGGGGGTGATGCAAAAACTGACGAGCAAAGAGAGCATCCCGGTGGTGGATGCCGATCTGTTCTTTGTGCTGCTGCGTTCCGGTAAGCCTGCGGTAGAGCAGAATTACCGGGAGTGGCAGGCGCACCCGCTGTGGCAGCGGCTGCGTGCGCCCCGAGAGAAACAAGTTTATCTGGTAGATAATGTTGCCTGGAGCCTGTCTGGCGGTATTTTGGGCGCGAATAACATGTTGGACGATATCGAAAAGCAGTTTGCTGACAAGGCCGAACCATCCGATAAACAACGGGAGTTCGCAAAGGAGAGTCCGACGCGATGAGAAAGTGCATCGTGACAGCCGCGGGTGCCGCATTACTGCTGCTGAGTATTGTCGCCAGCCTGATGTTGGGGCAAACCACGATTTCGTTTAGTGCGGTGTTCAGGGCGTTGTTCCATTACGATCCCCAGCAGATCGACCAGATACTGGTGCTGACGACGCGGCTGTCGCGAACCGTCATTGCTATTATTGTCGGCGCAAGCCTTGCCGTTGCCGGCGCATTGATGCAGGCGTTGACGCGAAACCCGCTGGCCTCGCCGGGCCTATTTGGCATCAATGCCGGAGCCATGTTTGCGATTGTGCTGCTGTCTTCGTTATTGACCTTTTCTTCACAGAGTGCGCTGGCGTGGACGGCCTATCTGGGGGCTGCTGTGGCGGGCGTTATGGTGTATGTGCTGGGAACGCTGGGCCATGCCCGATCCAGCCACTTACGCATTGTGCTGGCCGGTGCCGCCATTAGTGCGCTGTTTATTTCGTTTACGCAGGCGCTGCTGGTGATCAATCAGGATGGACTGGACAGCATGCTGTTTTGGCTGGCGGGGTCGGTATCCGGGCGTAGCCTGTCGATGCTATTACCGTTATGGCCGTACTTTGCTATTGCGTTATTCCTTGCGTTGCTGCTGGCGCGTCACCTGAATATTTTGGTAGCGGGCGACGAGATCGCCAGAGGGTTGGGGCAGCGAACCGCGCTGGTACGTGCGTTATCCGGGCTGTGTGTGATCGGCCTGGCGGGTGGCGCGGTAGCGATTGCCGGAAATATTGGTTTTATCGGACTGATTGTGCCGCATATCGTGCGCCGCGTGCTGTCTGCCGATCATCGCTGGCTGTTGCCCGGCTGCGCGATTTGCGGTGCCACGCTGCTGCTGCTGGCTGATATTGCTTCGCGTTTGCTGATTATGCCGCAAGAGGTGCCGATTGGCGCAATGACTGCGCTACTGGGGGCACCATTCTTCATTTATCTGGCAAGAAGGGGAATGCGGCATGGGTAAGAGGCTTACCGTGCGTGCGGGAATAGTGTCGCGCCAGATTGATTTACGCACGTCTGGTGTCGCGCTTTCGCTGTTACTCGTCGTGCTAGCCGTGATGTTCATCTCGCTGTCTCTGGGGCAAGTGAGGCTGACTCCCGCACAGATAGGCTCCGCGCTATTGGGAACGACGGACAGCGGCGTGCATTTTATCGTCAACGAACTGCGTTTGCCGCGCGCGCTACTGGCGCTGTTGGTGGGCGGTGCGCTGGCAATATCCGGCTTGATTCTGCAAAGTATTGTGCGTAATCCGCTGGCTTCGCCGGATATTTTAGGGATAACCAGCGGCGCTTCGGCGGCGGCGGTAGGCTTCCTCGCGTTTTTGGCGACGACGATAAGCCAGCGCTGGTTGCCGCTTGCCGCGATGGGCGGAGCGTGGATCACGGCTGTCGCCATTTATCTGCTGGCCTGGAAGCAGGGGACGTCGCCGCTACGGCTGGTACTGGTTGGCGTCGGGCTGTCTGCAATCATGGGCGCGGCGGTGACGATGATACTGGTGTTTAGCCCGATAGGCACCACGCTGACGGCCTATGTCTGGCTGACGGGCAGTATTTATGGCGCACAGTGGCAGCATGTGTCGGCGCTGGCGGGCTGGCTGTTGCTTGGCGCGCCGTTTCTGGTGGGGCTGGCGCGACATGTTAATGTCCATGAGCTAGATGACGCACTGGCCTGCGGCGTCGGCCAATCTGTCGGACGCATCCGGCTCGCGTTGCTGACGTTAAGCGTCGCGCTGGCGGGAGCGGCGATTGCCTATGCGGGCGCGATGGCGTTTGTCGGCCTGCTGGCTCCGCATATTGCGAAAAAGCTGGCGAGCCGTTCATTCCCCGGCCTCGCTTTGGTGTCGGCGCTGACGGGCGGGTTGCTGGTGATGGTGGCCGATTTGATTGGCCGTACGGCGTTCCTGCCGTTGGATCTGCCAGCCGGCATTTTTATCTCCGTACTGGGGACGCCTTTCTTTATCTACTTATTGCTTCGGCAACGCTAGTCAGATGAAGGGACGATACTTTCAACAAATATGCCTTTAACGAATATGTCTTCAGAGAATATGCATTCAACGAACAGTGAGTCCCGTGAGGCGATTGCCAGCCAGTCGCTGACGCTAAGCTACGATAAGCAGATTGTGATTGATGCGCTGGATATCACGTTGCCGGCCCAAAAGATTTCGGTGCTGGTGGGCAGTAATGGCTGTGGCAAGAGCACCTTGCTGAAATCATTCGCTCGCCTGCTGAAACCAACAAACGGGACGATTATTGTCAATGGCGCGGATATCCATCGGCAATCCACCGTTGAGGTGGCAAAGTCACTGGCGATACTGCCGCAAACGCCGACGGCGCCGGAAGGCCTCACGGTTTATCAACTGGTGAAGATGGGGCGCTACCCGCATCAATCATGGTTAAAGCAGTGGTCAACGACGGATGAAGAGAACGTGCTTCAGGCGTTGCAGAGCACCGGCGTACTGGCATTAAAGGATCGTACGGTAGATTCCTTGTCTGGCGGGCAGCGTCAGCGGGTGTGGATCGCTATGACGCTGGCGCAGGATACCGATATTCTCCTGCTGGATGAGCCAACGACCTATCTCGATCTGGCACATCAGATGGAGATACTGGATTTGCTACGGGAACTGAATCTTCAGCAGCAGAAGACTATCGTCATGGTTTTACATGATTTGAATCTGGCGTGTCGCTACGCACACCACATGGTGGCCGTTCATGACAGGACGGTGTTTGCGCAGGGTAATCCGCGCGACATTCTCACGGAAGCTACGGTAAAAACGGTATTTAACCTGAACTGTCGCATCATTGACGATCCGTTCTTTGGCACGCCGCTATGCATTCCGTTTGGGCGTGAAGTCGCGGGGAAGTCGGCCGATGTACGTTAATCGTCTAACGCCGCCGCAGTGGGCAATGCTCTCTGACACGCTGCAATTAACAGAGGCCTCTCAGCAAACAGAGCAGGATCGTTGCCCAAGCAGCCGGATACTGGATGCAGACTATTGTCGATTGCTGCTCGAAAAACTGACGCCAGCGTTGCTGTCTCCGTCGATCGCGATTACAGCCTCGCTATTGGTAAAACGGATCGGGTTCCTGACCACCGCCTCCAGCCTGTACGCCATGTCGGTGTATAACAAAGGGTTGAACATGGCGCTGGATAACTGCGTGCTGGAATTCGGGCACCAGCGCCTGTGGACGTCGACCATGCCGCTTTACGATCTCACGGTATCCCAGCCGCAAGCGGGCATGCGCGACGCATGGCGCGCTAGCCTGTTCGACACGCTGTTTGCTCAACATCTGTCGCCGATGTTGCTTACGTTATCAGCGGTATCGGGCGTGTCGCGGCGTATCCTGTGGGAAAATGTCGCGGTGCGGGTGTTCTCGTTATATGAGCAGCGTATTAAGTGGGACGATCCCGGGGCGGTTTGTTCGCCGGGGATGACGCTGGCACAGCAGGTTCAGCAAGATTTTGACGCCTTACTGTCGGCACCCGGTGAACGTTTTGGCTGTGATGACAACCCGCTGAAGCCGTTCTTTCGTGCGAAAATGCGGGTTCCCTCGGCGAAAAACGCAACCAGCTTTCGTCACGTACGCTTTCGCCGCACCTGCTGCTTTTATTATAAAGCGTCGCAGCCGCAGGAATATTGTAATAACTGCCCCTTGTTGCGCCCCGCAAAAAAAACGTAGGGAACGTTTTTCAACGTTGCTTGCGACGGCCCGTAGGGTGGCGAGCAGGAAGCTCGCCATACAAAATGGGCCGATGCAGAGAAATATCCCTTAGTGGTCAGAATCTCTGCTACAATCGTCGGCAGTCATGCACTGTAGTTGTGCCCGTTCATCGTGGTTGTTGCGTATGTCGTTGTTTTACGTAAATGGTTATATGAGTTGTTACGTTAATAGTGGCCCGTCAAACCCGCCTTATTGACCCTCTGAAAACTACACCGGCTGTTGTCCGGTCAGAGCGGATCTGGAGTAGTTCTTTTTATGTCATTTGATTCTCTCGGCCTGAGTGCCGATATTCTGCGTGCGATTGAAGAGCAGGGTTATCGCGATCCTACCCCTGTACAGCGTCAGGCGATCCCTGTGGTGCTGGAAGGGCGCGATTTGATGGCCAGCGCACAAACGGGCACGGGTAAGACGGCGGGTTTCACGTTGCCATTGTTGCAACTGCTGAACAGTCGTGAAGCGCAGAATAAGGGGAAAGGCCGCCGTCCGGTACGGGCGCTGATCCTGACGCCAACCCGTGAGCTGGCGGCGCAGATTGATGAAAATGTGAAGGCGTACAGTAAGTATCTGCGCCTGCGTTCACTGGTGGTATTCGGCGGGGTGAGCATTAACCCGCAGATGATGAAACTGCGCGGCGGCGTGGATATTCTGGTGGCGACGCCGGGGCGTTTGCTCGATCTGGAACACCAGAACGCCGTCGATCTGTCACAGATTGAAATTTTGGTGCTGGATGAAGCGGATCGTATGCTGGATATGGGCTTCATTCACGATATTCGTCGTGTACTGGCGAAGCTGCCCGCTAAACGTCAGAACCTGCTGTTCTCCGCCACATTCTCTGATGAGATCAAAGCGCTGGCGAACAAGCTTCTCACCAATCCGGCCTCGGTTGAAGTCGTGCGTCGTAATACGCCGTCTGAACTGGTTACGCAGCATGTCCATTTTGTCGATAAGCGCCGTAAGCGCGAGCTGCTGTCGCAACTGATCGGTGAAAACAACTGGCAGCAGGTGTTGGTGTTTACCCGCACCAAGCACGGCGCGAATCATCTGGCTGAACTGCTGGAAAAAGACGGCATTACCGCCGCGGCGATTCACGGGAATAAAAGTCAGGGCGCGCGTACTCGTGCGCTGGCGAACTTCAAAGATGGCAGCATTCGCGTGCTGGTCGCGACGGATATTGCCGCGCGTGGTCTGGATATCGACCAACTGCCGCACGTCGTGAACTATGAGCTACCGAATGTGCCGGAAGATTACGTTCACCGTATTGGTCGTACCGGTCGTGCGGAAGCCACGGGGGAAGCGCTGTCGCTGGTGTGCGTGGATGAGCACAAGCTGCTGCGTGATATCGAACGCCTATTGAAGCGCGAAATTCCGCGTATCGCTATCGAAGGCTATGAGCCGGATCCCTCTATCAAGGCTGAACCGATTGTGAATGGTCGTCAGGGCAACCGTGGCGGCGGCGCACGTAACGGAGCGCCGCGCGGTCAGTCCGAGCGTAGTCAAGGTCAGAGCGAACGCCGTTCGACCGAGGGTAATCGTCAGCCGCGCAAAACGGGCGGTAACAGCGATAGCCCTTGGGGGGGCAATAAAGGTAATGGCGGTAAGGGGAATGGCGAAGGGCAACGCCGCGCACCGCGACCGCAAAACCGCAGTAAGCCAGCGGATAAATAACCTCGAGAGGGAGCCAGCGGCTCCCTTTTTACTGGCTTGAGACGTGTGTGGCGTAAAAATGTCACACCACCTTTGTCACTTTACCGTCAGTATGTTGTCCTCCATGTGGTTATAAACTGCGTTGCGTCAGGCATTTTTCATATCCTGTTTGACGGTTACTCATCTGCCGCTACGCTTTATTGCAGGTATCACTTAGCAAATGATTATCGGAGGCAATAAAGTGAGTGCGAAATTTGAAATCTTCAGTGGAAAAAATGGACAGTTTTATTTTCGTCTTAAAGCAGGAAATGGCGAACCGATACTGGCCAGTGAAGGTTACATCTCAAAAGCAGGTGCGAAAAACGGGATTGAGTCCGTGAAAGAAAACGCACCTCATGATGGACGATATGACCGCGTAGTGGCGAAAGATGGCTCACCTTATTTCACATTGAAAGCGGCGAACCATCAGATTATTGGCCGTAGTGAAATGTATAGTTCGGTTCAGGCGCGTGATAACGGTATTGAATCCGTGAAAAAGAACGCACCTGGAGCACCGACAACGGATCTGACAGAGTAGTAATACTGCTAAGCAGGCGGGGCATGCTCGCCCCGTCTGATAAACACCTTAGACGCTTTTCGCCGCCAGCAGGCATAAATTCAGCGCCACTTCATACGACTTCACAAACGATGGCACCGGTAAAAATTCAAAGCGTGAGTGGAAATTGTGCGCGCCCGTGAAGAAATTCGGCGTCAGCAGCCCTTTGGCAGACAGCGCTGCGCCATCCGTGCCGCCACGCATTGGCGTCACTTTGGGGTTGATGTCCAATTTATCCAGCGCCGCAAACAGCAGGTCGATGGCGCGACGATCATCAGTAATCGCGTTACTGATATTGCTGTAGATATCGGTGAGGGTATAGCTCACGCCGCCCGTCGGGTATTGAGCCGCAATCTTGTCGGCAATGGTTGCGATTTGCTGCTTACGCTGTTCAAACGTCGCTAAATCGAAATCCCGAATCGACGCTTTGAGTTTCGCTTCGTTGGCATTTGCTGTTAGATCGTTAAACCAGATGTAGCCTTCGCGTCCCTCGGTGTGCTCTGGCGTCTGCTGACGATCGAACTGGCTGATAAAATCATGTGCCATGAGCAGCGGGTTAACTAACACGCCTTTCGCCGACATCGGGTGCGCCGGCACGCCGGTAAAGCGAATTTCCGCAGAAGCCGCGTTGAAATTCTCATACACCACTTCACCCAGTTCGCAACAGTCGATGGTGTAGGCAAAATCGACATCGAAGCGTTTGAGGTCGAGCGCTTTCGCCCCGCGTAACCCAATTTCTTCATCCGGCACAAAGGCCACCACGATATCACCGTGCGGCGTCGCGTCGGTCAGGTTCTCCAGCAGCGTCATCACTACGGTAACGGCGGATTTGTTATCTGCACCGAGTACGCTGGTGCCATCGCTGAATATTATGTCCTGCCCGACATACGGCAGAATTTCCGGGTGTTCCGCCGTGCGCAGCCAGATGTCCTGTTCGGCATTCAGGCACAGGTCTTCACCGGTAAAGCGCAGCGTCTGTGGATGAATATGTGGCGACAAACCGACGTCAACCGTATCGATATGAGTAATAAAACCGATACGCGGGGCAGACGGACAGTTACCCGGCTTTACGGCGGTTACGGTTGCGTGCTCATCAATCACCACGTCTTGCAGACCCAGCGCACGGAGTTCACCCTCCAGTAATCGCGCCATCTCATGTTGTTCCGGCGTGCTGGGCAGTGTTGCCGAGCTGGCATTGCTTTGGCTGGTCACGGCGAGGTAACGATAAAAACGAGTGCTGAGTTGATGAGCCAGATTAGCTGTCATAACGAATCCCTTTTATTCAGTAAAAGCCATGATAGTTATCCTAACGTAGAAATTATTTCATTCGAGGGTTTTATTTGTCATTTTATTGCCATGGTTTTCTATTTAAGACAGCGATAGTCAGAAAGCCAACCCAGTAAACGGGACACGAATAACACAATAAGCGAGGAGCTAGGATGAAAAAAGCAGGAATACGATTCACATTCGCGGCGTTGACGCTCGCGGTCGCCTCTGCGGCATCGGCTAACACCCTGGTATATTGCTCTGAAGGCTCGCCGGAAAACTTTAATCCGCAGCTTTATACCTCTGGCACCAGTGTCGATGCCAGCGCGGTGCCGATTTATAACCGACTGGTGGATTTTAAAGTGGGCACCACAGAGCTGGTGCCGAGTCTGGCGGAGCGCTGGGATATCAGCGCCGATGGACGTGTATATACCTTTCATTTGCGCAAAGGGGTGAAGTTCCAAAGCAACAAAGCGTTCAAACCTACGCGTGATTTTACCTCCGATGACGTTATTTTCTCCTTCATGCGGCAAAAAGACCCGCAGCACCCTTACCACAACGTTTCGAAAGGCACCTACGCCAATTTTGAAAGCCTGGCTTTTGGCTCGCTGATTCAGAACATCGAAAAAGTAGATGATCATACCGTGCGCTTTACGCTTTCTCACGCGGAAGCGCCGTTTCTGGCCGATTTAGCCTGGTATTTCGCTTCCATTCTTTCGGCGGAATATGCCGACGCCATGCTCAAAGCCGGCACGCCGGAACGTGTGGATATGGAGCCGATTGGCACCGGACCTTTTGAATTAGCGCAGTATCAAAAAGATTCACGCATTCTGTTTAAGGCGTTTCCAGACTATTGGGAAGGTAAAGCGAAATTGGATCGGCTGATCTTCACCATCACGCCCGACGCCTCCGTGCGCTATGCCAAGCTGGAAAAGAATGAGTGTCAGGTAATGCCGTTCCCTAATCCTGCCGACCTGCCGCGCATGAAAGAGAATAAGGATATCGTGCTGATGCAAAAGGCGGGATTGAACACGGGTTTCCTGTCGTTCAACACGCAAAAAGCGCCGACGGATAACGTGAAAGTACGACAGGCGTTAACGATGGCGATTAATAAACCCGCGATTATCGACGCCGTTTTCCAGGGAACGGGGACAGCGGCGAAAAACCTGCTGCCGCCTGGCGTCTGGAGTGCGGATAGTGAGTTGAAGGATTATGACTACGATCCCGAAAAGGCCAGAGCATTACTGAAAGAAGCGGGTTTGGCGGAGGGCACCACGATCGAACTGTGGGCGATGCCGGTGCAGCGGCCGTATAATCCCAATGCTCGTCGCATGTCGGAAATGATTCAGGCTGACTGGGCGAAAGTGGGCGTACAGGCCAAAATTGTCACCTTCGAATGGGGCGAATACCTGAAAAGGGTGAAAAGCGGTGAACATCAGGCTGCATTGATGGGCTGGACCACGGCGACGGGCGATCCTGATAATTTCTTCGGGCCGCTCTTTACCTGCACGGCGGCTAACGGTGGTTCCAACTCGGCAAAATGGTGCTATGCGCCCTTTGATAAAATCATCACCGAAGCGCGCGCTTCACAGGATCATGAGCAGCGAATAGCTTTATACAAGCAGGCGCAGCAGATGATGCACGATCAGGCACCTGCCGTCATGATTGCGCATTCCACCATCTTTGAACCCGTGCGTAAGGAAGTGAGTGGGTATGAGATCGACCCGTTCGGTAAGCATATTTTCTATCAGGTCGATGTGAAGAAGTAAGACGCAGAGAGTCCGGCACCGCGTGCCGGACTCTGATGTGAGGTGGTTATTCGGCTTCGTCGCCGTAATACAGTTTACCGATGCGGATAATATCGCGCCCCTGTGATTTGCGATGCTTATTGGAATCGCGCAGGGAATAAATACAGCCGCAATACTCCTGTTGATAGAAACGTTCGCGTTTGCTGATTTCGATCATGCGTGACGAGCCGCCACCTTTGCGCCAGTTGTAGTCCCAATAAGTGATGCCGGGATATTTCTGCGCGGCGTTATGCCCACATTCGTTAATCTGCTGCATGTTTTTCCAGCGGGAAATCCCCAGCGAACTGGAAATAACGCTAAAGCCGTTTTCTGCGGCGTACAGTGCCGTGCGCTCAAAGCGCATATCAAAACACATGGTGCAGCGAACGCCGCGTTCAGGCTCCCATTCCATGCCTTTGGCGCGTTCGAACCAGTTGTCCGTGTCGTAATCCGCGTCAATAAACGGCACGTTATGCTGTTCGGCGAAGCGGATGTTTTCCTCTTTACGGATCAGATATTCACGCTGCGGGTGGATATTGGGGTTATAAAAGAAAATGGTGTAGTCGATGCCAGAAGCGGTGATGGCTTCCATAACTTCACCCGAGCAGGGCGCACAGCAGGAGTGCAGCAGCAGTTTGTCGGCATTATTCGGCAAAGAGAGCTGGGGACGTTGCAGCGTGCCGGTTTTGATATTCGACATAAATAAATAGTCTTCGTTGTGGTCCATCAGGACAGTATTGGCACAAAGTAGTAACGAATTATTGATGATATGGTCACAAGAGGCAACCTCTGCGCCTTACCCGCGTTATCTTTCCCATTGCGTTCCCCGTACAATACCCCCTAACATTGCCTGCTTTTGGGGCCGCCTTAGGCATGGCCTGTGATTAACGATAAAATGATTACCGAGTAGCGTTATGCGTGTTCTGCTTGCCCCGATGGAAGGGGTTCTCGACTCATTAGTGCGGGAACTGCTGACTGAAGTGAATGATTATGACCTGTGTATCACTGAGTTTTTACGCGTGGTGGATCAGTGTTTACCGGTTAAATCCTTTTATCGCCTTTGCCCTGAATTGCACCATGCCAGCCGTACGCCGTCGGGTACGTTGGTGCGCGTACAGCTACTGGGGCAATATCCACAGTGGCTGGCGGAAAACGCCGCGCGGGCGGTTGAACTGGGTTCATATGGCGTCGATCTCAACTGCGGCTGCCCGTCGAAGCTGGTGAACGGTAGCGGGGGCGGCGCGACGCTGTTAAAAGATCCCGAGCTGATTTATCAGGGGGCGAAAGCCATGCGTGAGGCCGTGCCCGCGCACTTGCCGGTTACGGTGAAAATCCGTCTGGGCTGGGATTCGGGGGCGCGTCAGTTTGAAATTGCCGATGCGGTGCAGCAGGCGGGGGCAAGCGAACTGGCCGTACATGGGCGCACCAAAGAAGACGGTTACAAGGCGGAATGTATCAACTGGCCGGCGATTGGGGAAATCCGCCAGCGTCTGCGGATTCCGGTGATTGCCAACGGCGAAATCTGGGACTGGCAGAGCGCACAGGACTGCGTGGCGACAACGGGCTGTGACGCGATCATGCTGGGGAGAGGGGCGCTGAATGTGCCCAACCTGAGCCGGGTGATTAAGTACAATGAGCCGCGTATGCCGTGGCCGGACGTTATGCTGCTGCTGCAAAAGTATGTGCGGCTGGAAAAGCAGGGCGACACGGGCATGTATCATGTGGCACGCATCAAACAGTGGCTTGGCTATTTGCGCAAAGAGTACGACGACGCCACCGAGTTATTCGGTCAGATCCGTACCTTGAAGACCTCAGCGGATATTGCGCGTGTGATAGGTGAACCATAGCGGTTCACCGTTTCCTCATCATTTCTCATTTTCTGCCTTCCCACTCGGCGTGCTCTTATCAATCCGTTCAGATTTAACGCACTTCATCCCCCTCCGCCAGCTTGCACTTTACTTTGCGAATCGGTTGGCGGTATAACATTTTATCTGTCTGGAAGTTTAGACGTCTATATGTTTTTGCGGCATAAACTATGTCGGATTCATTTATAAGAAAGGTCATCATGGAACAACACGCATCAGGCTCGGAAGGGCAGTTTAAGCGCACCATGAAAGCTCGCCATCTGGTGATGCTTTCGCTCGGTGGCGTGATAGGAACAGGTCTGTTTTTTAATACGGGCTACATTATTTCTACCACTGGCGCTGCCGGGACGCTCTTGGCATACCTGATTGGTGCGCTGGTGGTGTATCTGGTGATGCTGAGTCTGGGCGAGTTGTCTGTCGCCATGCCGGAAACGGGGGCGTTCCATGTGTATGCCTCTCGCTATATCAGCCCGGCTACCGGTTATACCGTGGCCTGGTTGTATTGGCTGACGTGGACGGTGGCGTTGGGTTCCAGCCTGACCGCGGCTGGTTTTTGTATGCAGTATTGGTTCCCGCAGGTGCCCGTCTGGACGTGGTGCCTGCTGTTTTGTGTGCTGATCTATCTGTTGAATATCATCTCTTCCCGCTTCTTTGCCGAGGGTGAATTCTGGTTTTCGATCGTTAAAGTGGTCACTATTCTGGCCTTTATCGTGCTCGGTGCGGGGGCGATGTTTGGGTTTATCCCGATGCAGGACGGGTCGCCCGCGCCGTTCTTCCAGAACATTACGGCGTCTGGCTGGTTCCCACACGGCGGCTTGCCCATCCTGATGACGATGGTGGCGGTAAACTTCGCGTTTTCCGGTACGGAGTTGATCGGCATCGCGGCAGGGGAAACCGAGAATCCGCAGAAGGTGGTGCCAATAGCAATTCGTACCACCGTCGCGCGGCTGGTGGTTTTCTTTTTGGGGACGGTGCTGGTGCTGGCGGCGATGATCCCGATGGAGGAAGCGGGTATCGCTAAAAGCCCGTTTGTGCTGGTGTTTGAGAAGATTGGCATTCCTTATGCTGCCGACATTTTTAATTTCGTCATTTTGACGGCGATCCTGTCTGCGGCTAACTCAGGGCTGTATGCCTCCGGGCGTATGCTGTGGTCGCTGTCCAATGAAGGGACGTTGCCACGCCGTTTTTCCCGCCTGACACGCCGCGGCATTCCGCTTTTTGCCATTTCTATTAGTATGTTGGGCGGGCTGCTGGCGCTGTTTTCCAGCGTGGTCGCACCAGATACCGTCTACGTGGCGCTGTCTGCGATTTCCGGCTTTGCCGTGGTGGCGGTGTGGCTGAGCATTTGCGCCTCACACTATATGTTCCGCCGTCACCATCTCCGTGCGGGAAAGCCGCTCTCCGCGCTGCAATATCGCGCGCCGTGGTTCCCGATCACGCCGATTCTCGGTTTCCTGCTGTGCTTGCTGGCTTGTGTCGGGCTGGCGTTTGATCCCAGCCAGCGGATCGCGCTGTGGTGTGGTATTCCGTTTGTCGCCTTGTGTTACGCTGCTTATTATTTCACGCAGTCAATGAAGAAGCGTGGCTTAACGGGAGTGGAAGACAATGCGTAAAAATACCGTGACCGACATGCTGGCGACGGCATCAACGATTGTGCTGGACGGCGCGTTGGCGACCGAACTGGAAGCGCGTGGCTGTGACTTAACGGATCCGCTGTGGTCGGCGAAAGTGCTGGTTGAAAATCCGGCGTTGATTTATCAGGTACACCTCGACTATTTCAAGGCGGGGGCGCAGTGTGCGATCACGGCCAGCTATCAGGCAACGCCGCAAGGGTTTAAGGCGCGAGGATATAGTGAAGCGGAGTCGTTGGCACTTATTGCCAAAAGTGTGCAGCTTGCGGTGCAGGCTCGGGAGGATTATCGCCATGCTAATCCACAGGCCGGCACGCTGCTGGTGGCGGGGTCGGTAGGGCCGTACGGGGCCTATCTGGCGGATGGTTCTGAGTATCGTGGCGATTACCAACTGCCGCAGGCTGAGATGATGGCGTTTCATCGGCCGCGTATGGCAGCATTGCTTGAGGCGGGAGCCGATCTGCTGGCTTGCGAGACGCTACCATCCTTTGCGGAAATAGAGGCGCTGATCGCGTTACTGACCGAGTTCCCTCAGGCGCAGGCGTGGTTCTCCTTCACGCTGCGCGATAGCGAACACCTCAGCGACGGTACGCCATTGCACACGGTGTTGGCACGGGTCAACGCCTGTTCGCAGGTGGTTGCCGTTGGCATCAACTGCATCGCGCTGGAAAAGGTGACGCCAGCGTTGACGTACCTGTCTTCACTGACGGATTTGCCGTTGGTGGTTTATCCCAATTCCGGCGAGCAGTATGATGCTGTGACCAAAACCTGGAGCCACGGCCACGAGGCTGACTGTTCACTGGCAGCACATCTGCCCGAATGGCAGGCGGCAGGGGCGCGTTTGATTGGCGGGTGTTGCCGAACCACGCCCGCAGATATTGCCAGTATTGCACGCTGTTGCCAGCATGGGCATCGGCACTAAATAAGGAGATGCCGTGATGGAAAATGCTGTGAACCTCAAACAGGCGTACTCGCTTGCCAGAGCGCGCGTCGCGCCGGATGTACCGGTAACGGTACTGTGCATTGGCGAACAGCAGACGACCGTCGTCTGCGGGACGGCATCACAACCGTCGGCCACCCTGCAATTAACCATCGGCTTTGACAACACGGCGGCGACGTTTTTCAAACACCTGCCTCCGACGCCGGACGAGATGGAACGGGCGATCATGGCGGTGGAAGATGAAGTGACGCGAATTCGCCACGATATCCCAGCAGGGTCTGTGCTGTTTTCTTTCGATTCCGCCCTGGTGACGCTCGCCCAAATTTCGGGAGCAGAAGAAGAGGACGCGGGCTGGCGTTTGCCGCAGGATGATATGGAACGGACGTTTAAGCGTCTGGAACGTGTCATGCTGGGGAGTCCGGCTGCCTGGGAGGGGATTCCGCTGGAGAATATTTTCTCCGCCCGGCTGCTTATTTTACGTGAGTTTATGCATCATCTTGGCTTCAGTGCCGCACTGATTCTGCTATTACCGGCGACGACTGCATGAAGAACTAGCGGTTTTTGCCGACTCAGCTACTATTAACGGCGGTCAGCGTCCAGCAAGGGCACTGACCGCATTTTTTCGACCGTATTATGTTACCTGTATGATCTATTTTACGGATGACTGAATCATTATTCTCTTCAACTTCATATGACAGCGTAATAAAACGCTGATTGCTGTGGTGGAGAATCAATTTTATTTCAGGGAATCCAGTGAGGAGAAAGAACATGGTTGAACATTTCACAGGGAAATATGAAGTTGAGCTTAAATTTCGCGTTGACGATATAGCCGTTTTCAGGAATACGCTGTTTAGCCTTCACCCAGAGGCTTTCGTCTTTGAGAATAAAGAGCACGATGTTTATTACGATGATGCCGAGAATCGCCTGCGACAGCAAAATATCAACATGCTGGTGCGCCGCATGGAGCCATCGGGGATTAAGCTCTGGATCGTGAAAGGACCGGGCGTTGAACGCTGCGAAGCGGTTAACGTCGAAAACTTTGAAAAAACCGATAGCATGCTACAGACGCTAGGGTATCGGCCCCTTTTTGACATTCATAAAATCCGCAGTATCTACTTTTTAAACGCCTTCCACATCACGATCGATTATATTGAATCACTGGGTTATTTCGTGGAAATATCGGTGATGGTCGATGATGAAACCCAGTTGAAAGCACTCAGAGATCGGTGTATAGAGTGTGCACTGAGACTTAAATTATCATTAGATAATATTGAGACGAAATCTTATTATCAATTATTAGGTTTTAATTAACGGTTATTTTCTGGTTATTGAATTGTTTTTTTCGATTCACACAGGGGGAAATGATGAAAAAATCTATTTCGGCGGCGTTGGTCACGGTAGTGATGGCTTTTTCTCTGTCCGTTCATGGCAGCGATGTGGCGCAATATAAAGACGGCAACTATATCGGTAAAGCGCAGGGTAAGGCCGCAGAGGTTGAAGTGTCGGTCAGTATCAAAAATGGCAAGATCGCTAATGCGGAAGTGCTGAAGCATGGTGATACTAAAGCCATGATGCTGAGTGCGACAGATCAAATTGTTCCACAGCTTATCGAGAAGCAAGATATTAACAAGGTCGATGCGGTAACGGGTGCCACGTTATCGAGCCAGGGGGTGATTAACGCGGTGAAGCAGGCGCTGGAACAGGCGAAAGTCGCGCCGTAATCGTAACTGTACCGTTGAGAAAGGAATCACTACCGTGGAAAACCTGCTGATCATACTGCGTCATACGCCGTATTGGGTATGGGGCGTTTTAGGGTATCTGATTTACGCTGGCGTAAAAGCCAGTCAGCCAAGACAACAATCGCTAGCGCGAATGTTGGTTGTGCCAATGGTTTTCATGGTGTGGGGGGTTAGCGCCATTTTTCATACGTTGCAGCTCCCGCTTGCGGCGGCAGGGGGATTTCTGCTGACGTTGACCGTTGGGCTGGGCCTCGGATGGAGATGGGGGAGGACGTCAGGTGCGTATCTGCCGGAATCCCGCTGTTTTCAGCGCACCGGTTCGTGGTGGACGTTGGGCTTAATGCTGCTGACGTTTTGTTCTCGTTTCTATTTTTCCGTCCAGTTGTCTCAGTTTCCCACACTCGCGCATGACCCCGTGTTCTGCCTGTTGTCCGGTGCGACGAGTGGGGTGACTGCCGGGATATTCAGCGGCATCAGCCTGCGTTTGCTCAACCAGATGCGCAAAATAAGACCGTCTTTAACGTAATCGTAGGAAAAACAGTAGGTTGTTAAACGTGTTTGTCAAAATTTGTCACAAAGCTTTCTTTGTTGCATGAGTGCGTGGGGAAGGGCGGTAAATTATAATGCCGTTGCCTATTCCTTTCATTTAACAGAATACTGTTTAAGTTATTGAAGAATGAACAAAAATTTTAAGCTTTCTCTTTGTGGCCTGTTGTTGTTGTCAACCCATGCTGTGATGTTGCCTCAGGCTGTGGCGAAAGCGCCGACGTATTCTGCTGGCAGTGCGCATCAGGAAATTGCTTCCGGTAGCGCCATGGTGGTGGATTTGCGCGATAACCATGTCCTGTATTCCAGTAATCCAGATGTGGTGGTGCCGATCGCCTCGGTGACGAAACTGATGACCGCGCTGGTGGTGCTGGATGCTAATCAGCCGCTGGATGAAATCATCTCGGTGGATATCAGCCAGACGAAAGAAATGAAAGGGGTGTACTCGCGCGTTCGTCTGAATAGTGAGATCAGCCGTCATGACATGCTGTTGCTGGCGCTGATGTCATCCGAAAACCGTGCCGCTGCCAGTCTGGCGCATCACTATCCTGGCGGCTATGAGGCGTTTATCCGTGCGATGAATGCCAAAGCCCGTGCATTAGGTATGGCCCACACGCGTTATGTGGAACCGACCGGGTTGTCCACCAATAATGTCTCGACGGCGCGCGATCTCACCAAGCTCCTGATTGCTAGCAAGCAATATCCGTTGCTGAGCCAGCTTAGCACTACGCAGGAGAAAACGGCGACGTTCTCTCATCCGGCGTACAGCCTGCCGTTCAGGAATACCAACCATCTGATCTATAAAGAAGACTGGAGCATTCAGCTCACTAAAACGGGCTTTACCAATCAGGCGGGGCACTGTCTGGTGATGCGTACGGTCATTAACCAGCGGCCTGTGGCGCTGGTGGTGTTGGATGCCTTTGGGAAATACACGCATTTCGCGGACGCGAACCGCCTGCGTAAATGGATTGAAACCGGTAAGGTCAGTGAGGTGCCTGCCGCCGCGTTAAGTTATAAGAAACAAAAATCGCTGGCTTCTCGTCAACCACAAAGCATGGCGAGTATCGAAACCGAATAACCGATTGCCCCCTTCTGGGTGCCTTGGAAGGGGGCGGTTAACGGTGGTTCTGCCGTCACCGACTGCGACGTTGTTACGCGCGTGCGCGTAAATCCTCGATCACCTCACCCGCATTGGCCACTTCTTCCTCATGACCCGGCTCACGCCAGGTTTCCGCTAAGGCATCCTGTAGCCAATGCTGCATCGCGGGCTGGGCTAATAGGTGGTCGCAATAGGCAGCGGCTTCTGGTGAAACGGGAAGCTGATAGGTTCTGATACGGAAAACAACCGGCGCAAAGAAGGCATCCACGGCCGAAAACTGTTTTCCTGCCAGAAATGGCCCGCCAAAGCGCGTCAACCCTTCCTGCCATAGCTCGCCGATACGAGTGAGGTCGTTGCTGAGGGCGGGAGGGATCTCACTCATCTTGATGCGTACCCCACAGCTCATGGCACAGGTGTTACGCAGCGCGCCAAAGCCGGAGTGCATTTCAGCGGCAGCACAGCGTGCCCAGGCTCGGGCTTTGGCATCGGCAGGCCAGACGCCGGGATGCTGTTCAGCCAGATATTCGGTAATCGCTAATGAATCCCAGACGGTGGTCTCACCATCGATCAGGCAGGGGACTTTTGCCGTCGGCGAAAAGGCCTTAAATGTGGGTTGTGTTATGCCGGGCGCAAAGGCGACCAGCTTCTCTTCAAAAGGAATCGACAGTGTTTTCAATAGCACCCACGGACGCAGTGACCAGGACGAATAGTTTTTATTGGCGATATACAACTGATACATGTCTGATACTCCTTGTGTTAACCAGGCCTTAGCATTAGCACGAACGGCGACGGAAATCATCTTCCCGTTTCTCCGCGAGCCTGTTGTTGGGGGAGTAAACATCGGTGGCGATGAACCGTCGGTGAGACGATTCATCGTGAGTGGTCAGGCGATGATTACCTGTTGGCAATGCATCTGTAATAATGACAAGGCGGGGTTGTCTGCACTGGCGGCATCGGTCACGATCATATCGATCTCCGGCATGGTGGCATAGGCCACACGGCTGGTGGTGCCAATCTTGCTGTGGTCTGCCAGGATAATTCGTGTTCGGGCATGCTGCACCATGGCTCTGGCAATGGCCGCTTCATGGTGAGCGAAACTGCTGGCGCCGGAAGCGGCCTCCACCCCCACCGGAGAGAGGAGGGCAACGTCGGCGCGATAGCGCTGTAGTTCATTGATGGTGATGTCACCGTGTGTTGCCTGTGCGGAGGCTCCCATGTATCCACCGAGTAATATCACGCTGTGCTGTGCGACGGATTCTGATGCGGAGAGTTTCTGTGCTACGGTCAGACTGTTGGTAATGACCGTCATCCCCGGCATTGAGAGCAACTCATCGGCTAACAGAGACGTTGTGCTGCCAGCATCGATAAACAGGGTTTGTCCAGCGTTTAACTGCTGTACAGCCGCGCGGGCAATGGCCTGTTTTTCTTTTTCGCGCACGGTGTTACGAATGGACAGCGGCAGTTCCGGTTCTTGTGTGGTTGCCACAATCCCGCCGTGGACGCGGCGCAATGCGCCCGCAGCTTCCAGCTTCACGATATCGCGTCGTACGGTTTCGCGTGACACGCCAAGATGCTGAATGATTTTCTCGGTGCTCACCCGGTTTAATGTTGAGAGCAGAGCCTGTATGCGATGTAACCGTGTTTCTTCTAACATAGCTTTCCATTCTTTGAAGGTCTGACCCGGCTACAATGATTGCCGTTTCTCTGTCACGAGATGCAGAAGCAGAGCTGTGATGGCGACAATACCCATAATACACGTCGAAAAGGCGGCTGCCTGTGAAGTAAAGCCTGCTTCATCCAGCCGCATCACGGTAACGGCGCCTAACGGCAACGACGGTGTGACCAAAAAAATCACGGCCGATAGTGTAACCATTGAGCGCATGAATAAAAACATCGCGACCGAAATCAGCGTGACGCGCATGGCTGGTAGATAAACATCACGTAAAATACGCACCACACCGCCGCCTAAAACCGTGGTGGCATCTTCCATGGCATGGGGAACGTTACGTATTCCCATCATCATCGTGGTGTAGCCTTGTGTGTGGTAGTGATAATAGTTGCACAGCGCCACCAGCAGCGCCGAACCATACAGCATCCCCCAGGGGAGGTCGGCGGTGTTGAACGTAAAGACGTAAGATAACCCTAACACCAAACCCGGTACGGCTACAGGCAAGGCACTGAGCAGGACGGCGGTGTTAGCCACTTTTCCCGGTTGCCGGTGAATACCGAAGGTGAGCAGGAATAGCAGTGCTGTGCCAACCACTGCCGCCAGTGCGGAAATCCAGACTGACGTCCACAGTGGGGTGTAGCCACCCGCAAGATCGATATCATAATGTTTAAGCGTCAGATCGAGCCGGTACGGCCACAGACGAATCATGCTGGCAATAATGACGGTGCCAATGACGGCGACAACGGTGAAGGCGATCGTCATGGTAGCCAGATAGAACGACATATCGCGTGTGCGCAGGGGTTGCGGAACGTGGGGGATCGCCGCCTGTGTGCCAATCGCTTTTTGCCGTCTTGCGGTGGCGCGCTCTATCCAGATAGAGGCAGCCGCAGGCAGCAGGAGCAAAATCCCAACGACCGCCCCCATACCGAATTTCATCTGACCACTGACCTGACTGTAAATCTCGGTGGCGAGTACGGAGAAGTTGCCGCCGATCACGATCGCGTTGCCGAAATCTGTGATCGTGATGGTAAAGACGACAAAGGCGGCACTCAGCAGGCCGTATCGCAGTCCGGGCAGAGTAATATCCAGAAACTGCCGCCAGTCGGACGCGCCCAGCACATTGGCGGCCTCATACTGGCGGGTATCGCTATGGCGCAGCGTGGTGCGGATGATCAGAATAGCCTGCGGTAGTGCGTACAACACGTTAGCGATCAACAGCCCCCAAAAACCATAAATATCCATGCGCACGCCGAGAAGATTACTGATGATGCCATTTCTTCCCAGCAGAAAAATTAACCCTAATCCCAGCACCAGTGAAGGGGCGAGTATCGGGAGTGTGGTCGCAAAGGTAATAAACCGCTTTGCGGGCATCGCCGTACACTCCAGCCCATAGGCGACAATGAATCCCAGTAACAGGGTGACAACAGTGGTCGCGATGCCCAATAACACGCTATTTGCTGTAGCCCGCCAGATGCCGGGCGAATCCAGCAGCGTCAGATAGTTGGATAATCCTACTGTGCCGCTTTGATCGTCCAACAGGCTGTGCCAGACGATACTGAGCATCGGGATGCCGAAAAACATCAGCAGCGCCAGCAGTGGAAGCCACAGACAGAGACGTGAAAGCCAGCGGTCACTGGCCGTTTGCGGCGGGAGAAGTGAATGGTTCATGCTTGCACCCAGGCGCAGTCTTCTGCGCGAATTGAGAGATGGACAGGGTCGCCAGAGGACCAGTTGACAGCGCTGCTGGTTTCGACCAAGAGCGGTTGCGATTTCCACATCACCTGAACACGTTGAATACTGCCGAGGAAGCTGGTGTTGATAACCCGGCCTTCCGCGCCTTCCGCTTTGTGTAATGCAATGCGTTCCGGGCGGATAAACAGCTCCGCGTCTGCTGGTAGCGCCGTCTCTTGCGCAGAGGGAAGCAGCTCAGGCATACACGCAGTGACGATATCGCGTGACAGCAAATTACTGTGCCCCATGAATTCGGCCACGAAACGTGTGCGCGGGCTGGTATAGAGTTCGTGGGGTGTCCCTTCCTGTACAATCCGCCCACCGTGCATGCAGATGATTTTATCCGCCATGCTCATGGCTTCTTCCTGATCGTGTGTGACCATCAGTGTGGGGATGCCCAGGCGTTGCTGCACGTCGCGCAGCTCCTGACGCAGCCCGGCACGCACGCGGGCATCCAGTGCCGACAGCGGTTCATCGAGCAAGAGCAGGGAAGGGTTGACCGCCAGTGCGCGGGCAATCGCGACACGCTGCTGTTGCCCTCCCGAAAGTTGATTCGGGTAGCGATCGCCGAATCCGCTCAGGCGCACGGTATCCAGTAGATCGCTAACGCGTGCGGCAATGTCTTCTGTTGGGGTGTGACGAATTTTAAGACCGTAGCCAATATTTTGAGCAATCGTCATATGGGGAAAAAGCGAGTAGGACTGGAATACGATGCCAAAGCCTCGTTCCCGTGCGGGTACGTTGACCAGATCGCGGTCATCGAGCGTGATTTTCCCCCCATCGCAGCTTAGCAATCCGGCAATGATGCGCAGCAATGTCGTCTTGCCACAGCCGCTTGGCCCAAGAAGGCAGACGAATTCGGCATTTTCAATCGACAAATTGATACGGTCGAGAGCCACATAGCCCTCAAAGCTTTTATAAAGATTTTGAATAACCAGTGCCATAAATGCGACCTCTTAATGACGGCTGCCGCGCAGTGGGAGTACGCTGTGCGGTAGCCTCTACAGCGAATACAGACCACTATCGGCCAATGGTTTTTTGCCAGGTTGCCAGCGTGGCGTCACGATCGTTGGCGCTTTTGGTGAAATCAACGGGGTAGAGTACGTGTGTGAGATCGGCGGGCAGGCCAGCCATTTGCGCAGCTTTTGACTGTTCAACGCCGGGTATGGTCACGATTTCTTTATATTTGGTGTAGAGCGTGGCGGCATTGCTGGAGAGCGTCCAGTCAAGAAAGCGTTTCGCATCGGGCTTGTTCTTGGCGGCGGTCATCAGGGCGGAGGCTTCTAATTCATAGCCGGCACCATCGCTTGGGATCACCATTTTGATCGGGTAGCCTTCTTCAATCGATTGCATGGCGGCGAAAGCCAGTGAGACGCCAATCGCGTACTCACCCGTGCGTGCCGCTTTACAAGGGCGCGAGCCTGACTTGGTGTATTGGGCGATGTTGCCATCCAATGACTTCAAAAATGTCCAGCCATTTTGTTCCCCTTTCGCTTGCAGCAGCGCGGCGATTTGCAAGTAGCCCGTGCCGGAGGAAACCGGATTGGGCATCACGATTTCCCCCTTATAGATTGGGTTGGTCAGATCCTGCCAGGATGCGGGAACAGGAAGGTTTTTCGCTTTTAACGCTTCCGTATTGACGCAAAAAGCAGCCATATAGCCGGTTGCCGCAAACCACTTGTGATCCGCCGCGCGATAGGTGGCAGCCAGGCTATCGCTGCCTTTGGCATCGTAGGGTTCCAATAATGCAGACAAACGTGGATCCATCACGCTGGTAACGGCCCAGCCCCAAATGACGTCATGTTGCGGGTTCTTGGATTCCGCCAGAATTCGTGGGCCGAGGTCGCCAGTGGACAAGCGCAGTACATTAATTGTCACATCGGGCAAATCCTTCTTGGCCTGTGCGACGTAATCCTTGATCTCATCTTCTTCCAGTGAGGTATAGACCGTGATAGTACCTGCCTGTGCGGCAGCGTTAGCGAGCGTGGCACAGGTGAATGCTGCGATCAGACTGGTGCGACGAAATGAAAATCGGTTCATAAACGTTCCCCTACGGTTGTGGAAAAGGTTGGCATCAGTGTTCCTCTCGCGTTGAACGGTGCATAACACGCCTGTGTATTTTTGTGCTTATTGCGAGTGGTCTGAAGTTTTAGCACTAATCATGCCATTTTCTTCTTTTGATGAAATGTCGTTAAAATATTATCTATAAATCAATGGATTAAATTTATGTGCTGTATGGGTGTCAATTTGAATGGGGATGAATAACGTCTTGCATGATTTTATATGACAAAATTATTGCACTTTTTTGGCGTTTTTGTGCATCAAAAAAGTGCGTTTTTTTGTATTTGTGTATTTAATTGCTTTTGGTGTAGGGTGAATGTTATCTGAACATGCACGATGCGTTTTCTCGATGTGAGACGCCGTCGTGCCACCACCTTACAGAGGAGTGATTATGGCGACACGCTCAACCATCATGGACACCAATAGCTTTCGCGCTGAACATGTGGAGGCGTTGGATGAAGACACCCGCAGGCTGACGGATAAGCGCACTCAGGTGTTAGGAAATTCCTATCGTTTGTTCTACCGTAACCCCGTGCATTTGGTTCGCGGCGAGGGGCAATACCTGTGGGATGCCGCGGGGCATAAGTATCTGGATGTCTACAACAATGTTGCCAGTATCGGGCACTGCCACCCTGCGGTTATTGAGGCGGTTAATGAGCAAATGCGCCTGCTCAACACGCATACCCGTTATTTGCACGAACGTATTCTGGATTACTCTGCGGATATTCTGAGTACGGTGCCAGCGGCCATCAATAAGGCGATGTACATGTGTACCGGCTCGGAGGCCAACGATCTGGCGATTCGCGTGGCGCGCGCCTACAGCGGCGGCACGGGGATTATTGTGAGCCGCGAAGCCTATCATGGCACCAGCGAGCTTACGTCCGGCGCATCACCGGCGCTGGGAAGCGGGCAGCCTCTGGCGCCGACAACGCGCCTTGTACCTGCACCCGACCGCTATCGGGTTAATGCGCCCGATCTGGGGATTTGGTTTGCGCAGCAAATCCAGGCGCAAATTGATGATATGGCTGCGAACGGCATTAAATTCGCGGGCTTCCTCGCGGATTCTATTTTTTCCTCGGATGGCGTACTACCGGGGCCGGCTGGCTACCTGAAACCGGCGATTGATGTGGTGCACGCGAATGGCGGGATTTTCATTGCGGATGAGGTTCAGCCCGGTTTTGCCCGCACGGGTGAGCATTTTTGGGGATTTGGGCGGCATGGTATCGTGCCGGATGTCGTCACATTGGGTAAACCGATGGGCAACGGCATACCGGTGTCGGCGCTGTTGGCAAAAGCAGACGTGCTGGCGGCATTCAGCGATGAGATCCCTTATTTTAATACCTTTGGTGGAAACCCGGTATCGATTGCGGCTGCACAAGCGGTATTGCGCGTTATTCGCGAGGAAGGTTTACAGGAACATAGCCGCGTTGTCGGAGAAAAATTGCAGCGTGAGCTGGCGCTGCTTGCCGACCGTCATGCGTGTATCGGTGATGTACGCGGGGCGGGGCTGTTTATCGGCTTTGAACTGGTCAGCGATCGGGAAACAAAAACGCCGGATAAAGCACTGGCGCTGGACGTGGTTGAACAACTGCGTGCCGAACGGGTACTTACGTCGGTTGCAGGGCCGCACGGGAATGTGTTGAAGCTGCGTCCACCTCTGGCATTTCAGGAACACGATATTGACTGGCTGGTTGGGGCACTCGATCGGGCTTTGCATTTGCAATCACAGCGGCGTTAATTTTCTCAGATGCGCATGTGTCGGCTCTTGGTCGGGTCGCCTCATGCGCCTTCATGCTGTCCACTTTTCCTCCCACGGCAGGCAGAATGTTCGTTTTGCGTATCGCCTAGCATTATTCTTGCAGTTTTTATTAAATGAAACTTCAATAAATGCACTATATTACGCGCTGTGCATTTGAATGCGTCGGTGTGGCAACCACTATCGGGAAGCCTTATTCGCTTAAGGCCGGAAAAGGTGTTTTTTACGCCTAATCAGAGAAGGGATGTGACCGTCGTAATCTTCAACCTGTCTTGTGCTTCAGCGCATTGTTCTGCTCTGATGCCTGGATTGACTGGGTCTTTATAACGAATGAAATGGCTTACTTCACTGACTATAGCAATTGGACTTGCCTGTAATCCGGTATTTGCGCAGGAGCTAACGTCTGCGCCGGCATCAATATCGCCGTCACATCAGCAACGCGATGCGTTTGTCACGGATCTACTGAAGAAAATGACGCTGGAAGAGAAGATCGGTCAGCTCCGATTAATCAGCGTCGGAACGGATAACCCGAAAGAAGCCATTCGGGAAATGATCAGAAACGGTCAGGTTGGCGCGATTTTTAATACGGTGACTCGCCCGGATATTCGTGCGATGCAGGATCAGGTCATGCAGCTCAGTCGCCTGAAGATCCCTTTGTTTTTCGCCTACGATGTGGTACATGGTCAGCGCACGATTTTCCCTATTGCATTAGGGCTGGCCTCCAGTTGGGATATGGATGCGATTGCGAAAAGCGCACGCGTGGCGGCTTATGAAGCGACAGAAGATGGCCTGAACATGACCTGGGCGCCGATGGTGGATATCACCCGCGATCCGCGCTGGGGCCGCGTGTCAGAAGGCTTCGGTGAAGACACCTGGCTGACCAGCAAAATTGCCGGTGTGGTGGTGAAAGCCTTTCAGGGAGATGATGTCACCGCACGCCACTCGCTGATGACCAGCGTCAAACACTACGCGCTCTACGGTGCGGTGGAAGGTGGACGCGATTATAATACCGTGGACATGAGCCCTCAGCGCATGTTTCAGGACTATATGCCGCCTTACAAAGCGGCGATTGACGCCGGTAGCAGCGGCGTGATGGTGGCGCTGAACTCTATCAACGGTACGCCTGCTACCTCAAACAGTTGGCTGCTGAAAGAGGTGCTGCGCGATCAGTGGAATTTCAAAGGCATCACCATTACCGATCACGGTGCGATTAAAGAACTGATTAAGCACGGCGTAGCCAGTGACCCGCGTGACGCCTCACGTCTGGCGGTAAAATCCGGTATCGGTATGAGCATGAGCGACGAATATTTCGTGCGCTATCTGCCTGAACTGGTAAAAAGCGGTGCGGTGAGCGTGCAGGAGATCGACGATGCCTGCCGTCAGGTCCTGAACGTAAAATATGATATGGGGCTGTTTGAGGATCCGTACCGTCACTTGGGGCCGGTCAATTCTGACCCGGCTGATACCAATGCGGAAAGCCGTTTACACCGGGTGGATGCACGAGATGTGGCGCGTAAAAGTCTGGTGCTGCTGAAAAACCGCCTGCAAACCCTGCCGCTGAAAAAAGAGGGCACGATTGCCGTCGTTGGGCCATTGGCTGATAGCCAGCGCGATACGATGGGAAGCTGGTCTGCCGCAGGCGTCACGAAACAGACGATTACCGTTTATCAGGGGCTGAAGAATGCCGTCGGCGATAAAGCCACGATTCTTTATGCCAAGGGCGCCAACGTTAGCAATCATAAAGGGATTATCGACTTCCTGAATCAGTATGAAGATGCCGTGCAGGTCGATAAACGTCCACCGCAGGTGATGATCGATGAAGCCGTCGCGGCAGCGAAGAAGGCCGATGTGGTGGTTGCCGTTGTTGGTGAAGCCGCTGGGATGGCGCATGAAGCGTCCAGCCGTTCGAACATCGATCTGCCGCAAGGCCAACGTGACCTGATCGCCGCGCTGAAAGCCACAGGTAAGCCGCTGGTTCTGGTGCTAATGAACGGTCGCCCTCTGGCGCTGGTGCGTGAAGATCAGCAGGCCGATGCGTTACTGGAAACCTGGTTCAGCGGTACGGAAGGCGGTAATGCCATCGCCGATGTGCTGTTTGGCGACTATAATCCATCCGGTAAACTGCCGATGTCCTTCCCGCGTTCCGTCGGTCAGATTCCGATTTATTACAATCACCTGCCGTCAGGCCGTCCTTACACGCCGGAAAATCCAGGCAAATATACGTCTCACTATTACGACGAAGCGAATGGGCCGCTCTACCCGTTTGGTTACGGTTTAAGCTATACCACTTTCAGCGTGTCAGACGTGCGTATGTCCAGCCAAACTATGAAGCGTAACGGAACGATCAATGCGAGCGTGACGGTGAAAAACACCGGCAGCCGTGCCGGGGAAACGGTCGTTCAGCTATATCTGCATGATGTGGTGGCATCAATCAGCCGTCCGGTCAAAGAACTGCGCGGCTTTGAGAAAGTGATGTTACAGCCGGGAGAGTCCCGCACGGTCACCTTCACCATCGATCAGGATGCGCTGAAGTTCTACAATGCCCGTATGCAGCAGGTGGTGGAACCCGGTAAGTTTGACGTGATGATTGGCCTGGATTCACAGCGCGTGAAGAGCGAGAGTTTCACCCTGCTATAATCAGGTTTCTATGCCGCCGGTTTTCCGGCGGCGAATGCGTCTGTTTAGCAATGTTCGGAGCCTAAGGTATTGCAGGAGAACGTATGCCGTTGACTGAAGTAGTGCTGGTTGATGAAAATGACAAGCCAACGGGTGTAATGGAGAAACAGGAAGCACATGTAAAGGGCGTATTACATCGTGCGATTACGGTTTATATTTTCAACTCCCGCCAGCAGTTGTTATTGCAGCAGCGCGCGGTGGGGAAATATCACAGCGGTGGCCTGTGGAGCAATACCTGTTGCAGCCATCCGGCTCCCGGTGAAGCGGTATTGCAGGCGGCACATCGCCGTTTGTATGAAGAAATGGGATTACGCTGTACGCTGACGCCGATGTTTACGCTGACCTATCGCCTGCCACTGGATAACGGGTTGATTGAGCATGAATTGGGGCATGTGTATTTTGGTGTGACAGATGATCTCCCGCAGATGAACCCCGATGAAGTGTCGAACTATAAATACCAGTCGATTGACGAGATTGCACAGCGAATGGCTACGGCTCCCGAGCAATTTACGGCCTGGTTCCAGCTCACTTTCGCACGTATTCCTGAGTACTGGCGGGTGTTTCAAGCGCAACGCTTGGCATGATGAAAACCGCGTGAGTTGCCGCGTTTCCGTGCGGCATCGCTCGCGTAAGTGGGCTAACGTTGTGGGCCGAAAGCCTCAGCCCGAATGCACGATAATAATGTAGCCCACCAGCATCATGCCGGAAATCCCCCCTAAGGCGAGTAGGGCGAAGAGCGTGATAATACCGATTTTTTGCAGCGTCATCAGGTTATCCTTTGGTTAATTGCCCCGAATTATAAAGCCTTCTTCCTGTGAAACAAACCGGAAACGTTGCTCTGGCTTACTTACCGAAATAAACACCTACCGAAATAAAAGCAACAGGCTGAAACACAGCAGAATGATGCCAGCACCGCGTTCAATCGGGTTAAGCCAGCGGGTTAACCGCTGCTGAATCAACGGACGAGCGATCAGCGCGGCGATAAGCAGATCCCACACGAGAACGACAGAAAACATCCAGCTACCGCTGACAAACTGCTGTGTGGGTGTCACATGTTGCCCAAGAATGCTGGTCATCAGGCTGATATAAAACAGCATGTTTTTGGGGTTCAATAGCGCTGAACCGAGGCCCAACAGCATCTGTTTACGCAGCGTTGGGCAACGATCTGAATTCTGTTCTGCCTGTAATGACGGCGCAGAGCGACTTTTCAGTAGCTGATAGCCAATCCAGATCAGGTAAACGGCTCCCGCTAACTCGATGAGCGTAAAAAGCGTGGGTGAATGCTGAATACCTGCCCAGCCGATTGCCGCCAGCAAGATGTAAACACCGTTTCCCAGTGCGATGCCCAGACAAATTCCTGCACTGCCGCGTAGTCGGTAGCGAATGGCATAGGCCGTCAGCAGAAAGAAATCCGGGCCTGGGCTTAATAGCGCCACGAAATGCGCCAGCGCCAGAGCAGGAAAATGGGCAGGGAAGAGCGCGTCGGCGGAAAACAGAGTGTTGATGAATGGTATGTTGATAAACATGGTGTTTCTGACCTCGATAAGTAATTGAGGCCAGTCTAGACAAGGTGTTTCGCTATTTATTGTCAAATATTGATCGCGCGTACTGACCCGGTGTCGCGGCGGTGTAGTGCACAAAGGTTTTGTGAAAATGGCTTTGATCGCAGAAGCCGCTTTGATAGCTGGCATCAACCAACGTTGTGCCCTGTTTCAGCAGCGATTTGGCATACTCAATGCGGGCATTATTTAGGAATGCCATCGGTGTGAGGCCGGTATCGTGACGAAACTGTCGCACGATGGTTTCACGTCGCAGGTTCAACTCCTCCGCCATGCGTTTCCAGCGAGGGTGATTCTTGCAAATTATTCAGCAGACGCTCGCGTACGTGGTGCGTCGTGGTTTGCGACACCTGATGGGGGGATGTAGATAAACAGGACGCGGCAGGCTGACAATATTGCCGCCAAATCGGCTCCAGCATCGCGTTGAGGTGATGATCTGCCGACGCAATTTCTCCCCGATACAGCAGGGTCACTAGGTGCTGATAACGTATAAACAGTGCGGGATCGCGCAGGACAACGCGGCTGCAATGCAAGGTATCCGCTTGATAACCACAGTGAGTCGCGATCTGATCGAGACACCATTCGGTATCCAGATAAAGCATGTGATAACTGAGCGTTTTTCCAGGAGGCGGGTTACAGCTATGAGACTGTTGGGGATCGATAAAGATCAGATCGCCAGCCTGCAAGCGATGGGTTTCATTGCGATAATGGCACAGCGTTTCGCCGTGTTCGATTGCCCCAATCGAGAATTGCGCATGGCTATGGGTTTTATAAGCGTGGCTACTGTGGCGCGTGCTGCGGCTTTCAACATACGGTAATCGTGAAGAAAACCAGTACGATTGATTAACGGTGTGGACGGAAGACATAATTTACCGAAGCTATTGTTGACGAAAATAGCGTTTACCGCGCGCGATAAAGACCGTGTTTGCTAAAAAGAATAGCTTACCCTAATTGCTGGATGAAAGATTGTCGAGGCCAGCATCATGATGATCACGATATCGGCTGACGTCGCCAGACGTCTGTGGGACAATGGCGTCCAGATCACCCAGATACAGAGTAGGCATGGCGCTGTCCCCCGCAATAAAATTGCAGATTGGTCAATGGTATAAGGCCCTGCAAGCGCAAATCCCGGATTTTATTTCCCGCGTTCCCCAGCGACAGATGATTGCCGAAGTGGCAAAAACGCTAGCGGGCGATTACCCGCGCCATCTCGCCATTGAAGCGCCAACGGGCGTCGGGAAAACGTTGTCTTACCTGATTCCGGGTATTGCGGTGGGACGGGCGGAGGATAAAACGCTGGTGGTCAGCACTGCGAACGTGGCGTTGCAGGATCAGATTTACAGCAAGGATTTGCCGCTGTTACAGACATTTATTCCCGAACTGAAATTTACCGCTGCATTTGGCCGTCGTCGCTATATTTGTCCACGTAATCTGGCGATGCTGGCAACCGATCCCGATGCGCAGGGAGATTTACCGCTGTTTCTGGATGATGAACTGATGTCTGCCAGCAAAGAGGAAAAGCGTACCTGTGTACGGCTTGAGAAAGCACTGCAAGGTTCCGCCTGGGACGGACTGCGCGACCATTATCAGGATACGATTGACGATAGCTTGTGGCAGAAGCTGAGTACGGATAAAGCGAACTGCCTCGCGCACAACTGCCATTATTATCGTGAGTGTCCGTTCTTTATCGCACGGCGTGAGATCGAGCAGGCCGATGTGGTCGTCACCAATCATGCGCTGGTGATGGCGGCGATGGAGAGCGAGTCGGTGCTGCCGCCCCCCAAAAACCTTCTGCTGGTGCTCGATGAAGGACACCACATCCCCGATGTTGCGCGCGATACGCTCGAGATGTCCGGTGATATCCATCCCGCTTATATGATGACGCAGTTGGAACAGTTGGTTCAGCTCATCGGGCAATGTATGGCGCAGTTTGCTCCTAAATCGCCTCCGCGGCTTGCCAATAGCGAACGGTTAACCAGCCATTGTGAGGAGATTCGTGAATGCGTGCTGTCTTTCTCACAACTGTGCGGGCTATTTCTACCGCATGACGGGCAGGAAACCGAGTACCGTTTTGCGATGGGGAAAATGCCGGATGAAATGCGTGAACTCTGCGTGCGGTTGTTCAAACTGACCGATACGCTACGGGCGCTGGTGGAGTATATGCTTAACGATCTCAGCGAGAAAACCGGCAAGCATGATGTCGTGCGGGTCTATCAGGCCTTGCTGAAAATGAGCCGTCAGCAGGGCTACCTTGAGTCCCTAAGCAAGCTGTGGCGGCTGGCGGCGATGGAGAAATCCTCGAACGCGCCCGTTTCCAAATGGATCACGCGGGAAATGCGTGATAACCAGCCGCACCTTCACCTGCATTGCGCGGGGATCCGCGTTTGCGATCAGTTGGAAAGGTTGCTGTGGAGTAAGGTATCGCATGTCGTGGTGACCTCGGCAACGCTGCGCTCACTGAACAGTTTTACGCGCCTACAGGAACTGTCTGGCCTGAGTGAGGAGGAAGGGGACACGTTTATCGCGCTGGATTCGCCGTTCAACCACCGTGAACAAGGGCGTCTGGTGATTCCCAACATGCGTTATGAACCGCTGATGGAATCTGAAGCGCAGCATATCGCCGAGATGGCGCAGTTTTTCCGCGCGGAGTTAAAACGGGATAAGCATAAAGGCATACTGATGCTGTTTGCCAGCCAGCGTGCCATGCAACTTTTTCTGACGCAGGTTAGCGATTTACGCCTGATGCTACTGGTTCAGGGGGACAAGCCGCGTTACAGGCTGGTCGAACTGCATCGTCAGCGGGTACAAGAAGGCCAAACTAGCGTGCTGATTGGTTTACAGTCTTTTGCCGAAGGATTGGATCTGAAAGGGGAGCTACTTTCTCAGGTGCATATCCATAAAATCGCGTTTCCGCCCATCGACAGCCCGATCATTGTGACGGAAGGCGAGTGGCTAAAAAGTCTCAAACGACATCCGTTTATCGTACAAAGTCTGCCCAGTGCATCGTTTAACCTCATCCAGCAGGTTGGACGCCTTATTCGCAGCCACGACTGTTTTGGTGAAATCGTTATTTACGATCGTCGCCTGCTGACTAAAGGCTATGGCGCACAGCTACTGGCAGCGTTGCCCGTCTTCCCGATTGAACAGCGGAATATGCCATAGCAAATTCCTATATACCGTTTGCCGAATAAAAGGACAAATTGTCCCTATTTAGCGCTATATTTTTTTATTCTTATTTGTTAGATTTGTTTCGCAACAGTAAGGATGCCGTTAATACGAGTGACGATGTGTGTCGTTGTGCAGCGCAATTTTTATCAACCAAGGACAGGTATTATGATGAAAATTAATACAGTTAATAAAACTTCCTTTCTTTTCAAAAATGAATGCCACTTGGTGTCCGTTTATCTTGCAGTCCATACCTATGTCGATAATAAAGATTAATCATCACAACCTTATTATTTGATAATAACAAAAATAATTTGTGCCCTTTCTTATAGAAGTCATTTTTATTTATATGGTTTTTTATATAAATATTGGGATCGCTTTATCTACTCAGGAGAAGATTAACCCGCGATTATTCGCGGTACATGCAATATAGCCATTGCATGAAGGGATTTAGAATTCTGATCATCCCGATCAGACTTATGGAGAAGAAAAGATGGCTTTACGAGATTTACATGACGAAGATACCGTAACATCGGCATTGGATGCGACGGGTACGGGATTTAGCGATGTAGCCCCGCTGTTTTACAACCATGTTCGTGGTGGTGACTTGGTGTTGAAGGGCATACCTTCTTTCACCAGCGATCAGGCTGCCCGTGAAATTACGCGTGATGGCTTGAGCTGGAATGCGAATGAATTTGGTAAACCCGCTAATTTGACCTATTCATTCTTGCAAACGGTGAGATCAATTCCTTCTGGCGATCAGGGATTCGTGAAATTTAACGAGGCTCAGATTCAGCAGGCTAAACTGTCTCTGCAATCGTGGGCGGATGTTGCTAACCTGACGTTCACCGAAGTCAATCCTGCCAGCCAGAAAGCCACCATCACGTTTGGTAACTATACCCGTGATTCAAGTGGTCGGATTGATAACGACACGCAAGCTTATGGCTATATGCCGGGTAATTACTCCGCGGCAGGTAGCACCTGGTACAACTACAACGTTGATAACATTCGTAGCCCGGATACCATGGAATACGGTCGCCAAACGTTGACGCATGAAATTGGCCATGCGCTGGGCTTGAATCACCCTGGTGATTACAATGCGGGCGAAGGCAACCCGAGCTACCGCGATGTGACCTATGCGGAAGATACGCGCCAGTATAGCCTGATGAGCTACTGGAGCGAGCAGAATACTGGTGGCGATTTCCAGGGGCACTATGCCGCTGGCCCGCTGATTGATGATATCTCTGCAATGCAACTGCTTTATGGCGCGAACATGACTACGCGTACCGGTGACACGGTATACGGTTTTAATTCCAACACTGGCCGTGATTTCTATACTGCTACCAGCAGCAGCCAAAAACTGATCTTCTCCGCATGGGATGCCGGCGGTAACGATACGTTTGATTTCTCTGGTTACCGAAACAATCAGACTATCGATCTGAATGAAGGTCGTTTTTCTGATGTTGGCGGTTTGAAAGGTAATGTTTCCGTTGCTCACGGTGTGACCATCGAAAACGCCATCGGCGGCGCTGGCAACGATACGATTTTCGGTAACGATGCAAACAATGTTTTGCAGGGTGGCGCAGGGAATGATGTCATTTACGGCGGTGCAGGGGCAGATACGCTGATTGGTGGGGCGGGCAGAGATACTTTCGTCTACACCAGTGTGAGCGATTCTTCCGCGACGTCAGGCTTTGACACGATCGCGGATTTCCAGCGCGGCATCGACAAAATCGATCTGTCAGCGCTGAATACCAAAGGTGATTTTCAGTTTGTCGAGTCTTTCACCGGAACGGGCAATGAAATCCTGCTTGACTGGGATGCAAGTAGCAACGCGACTAATCTGTGGCTGAACTTTATTGACCAGACTACACCCGATTTTGTGGTGCACATTGTTGGTCAGCCTTCTGCGGCAACCGATTTTATCGTGTGATGTAGCAAGGACGGGGAAACCCGTCCTTTTCTGTCTATCAACCTGGGGCCTCTATGAAAACGTTAATCATCGCGGCGCTGTTAAGCGTAGTAAGTGGAGGATGTATGGCGAATAGTCTGAAGTTGCCTTCAGCAAATGAGCTAAGCGGCATATGGCAATTACGTGGTGGGGAACAGCAGTGCGAGGTGGTGCTGCATAATACGCCGTTAGTGGATAACACCTGGCGTCTTGACGGTGATGCGCCGTGTTTACAAGCGCTGCTATCCGATGTACCCACAGGCTGGCGGCCAACGCCGGACGGCATCACGCTGACGAAAGAACAAGGGCAGTCCTTGGCATTTTTCAGTAAGGAAAAAGAGGGCTATACGCTGATATTGCCTGATGGCAGTGCACGTACGTTGCATAAACAGCCCTGACAGGAGAGGCAAACGCAGTGAGTCAACTAGCAAATAAGGAACGTTCGTTGTTGAGCATACTGCGTCCTTTCCGGCGCAGCTTCTGGAGTATTGGGATTTTCAGCGCGATTGTGAATTTACTGATGCTGGCACCGTCTATTTATATGCTTCAGGTTTACGATCGCGTACTGGCCTCAGGGAATGGCACTACGCTGCTGATGCTTACCCTGTTGATTGCCGGTCTGGGAATATTCATGGCGGCACTTGAATGGATACGCAGTCTGGTTGTCGTCAGACTTGGGACACGGATCGATCTACAACTGAATCAACAAGTTTTTAACGCCGCATTTGCGCGTAACCTTGACGCGGGTGAGGCAAAAGCAGGTCAGGCGTTGAACGACCTCACGCTGCTGCGGCAGTTTATTACGGGCAACTCCCTGTTTGCCTTCTTCGATATTCCCTGGTTTCCCTTCTTTTTATTGGTACTGTTTCTTATTCATCCGGTACTCGGTCTGGTGGCGCTGGGAGGGACGGTGGTGCTGGTGCTGCTGGCGTGGCTGAATCAGTCTCTCACCACATCGCCTTTAGAAGAGGCGAATCATGAAGCGCTACAGGCCACCCACCTGGCGGATACGCAGCTACGCAACGCAGAAGTGATTGAATCAATGGGGATGTTGCCGAATTTACGTCGCCGTTGGCTGAGACAGCACTACCGTTTTATTACGCTGCAAAATCTGGCAAGCGAACGGGCGGCGGTTGTCGGCGCGGCGTCAAAACATGCACGTATTTTTCTGCAATCGCTGATGCTTGGCGTCGGTGCCATGTTAGCAATTAAGGGCGAAATTACGCCGGGGATGATGATCGCAGGATCCATTCTTGTCGGGCGTGTCCTGAGTCCTATCGATCAGTTTATCGGTATCTGGAAACCGCTAAGCAGCGCACGGCAGTCGTGGCATCGACTGAACCGCATCATGACGGCCTATCCGCCGAAAGCGCAAGCCATGGCGCTACCTGCGCCGGTTGGTCAGCTTAGCGTCGAGAACGTGCTGTTGCAGACGCCGCAAGGGGCGACAAGATTGCAGGATATTCATTTCTCGCTTCAGGCGGGTGAAACGCTGGCGATTCTGGGGGCATCGGGTTCGGGGAAATCGACACTGGCGCGTTTGCTGGTCGCGACGCAAGCCCCAACGCGTGGCAAGGTTCGCTTGGACGGTGCCGATCTTACTCAGGTGGATAAAACCGCATTTGGTCCGTCAATGGGTTATCTGCCACAGGATGTGCAGCTCTTTAAAGGCACGCTGGCAGAGAATATTTCCCGCTTTGGTGAGCCGGATGCGGAAAAGGTTGTCGCGGCGGCAAAACTGGCGGGTGTGCACGAGATGATTCTTAGTCAGCCGCAGGGATATGACACCCCCCTCGGCGCTGACGGCAACGGGCTGTCGGGCGGGCAACGACAGCGTATCGCACTGGCGCGTGCAGTGTATGGCGATCCCTGTCTGCTGGTACTCGATGAGCCAAACTCCAGCCTCGATAACGACGGTGAAGTGGCGCTAGGACAGGCAATCTCGCACCTCCAGAAGCGGGGGGCGACGGTAGTCCTGATCACGCATCGTCCGGCATTAACCACGTTGGCGCATAAAATTCTGATTCTCAACCAGGGTAAACAACAGCGCTTTGGGCCAGCACGCGACATTCTGAGCGAATTGCAGCCCCGCCGCGCCGCCAATCAGGCACACATGGCACCTTCTGCCGCTGCCCTGCGGTAACATGGAATGACGAAAACAGGGAAAGACATGTTCGCATCAGAAATAAGCGAAGAGAGTATGAATCAGACGGCGCGGCGCGATGAACAACGCGCTGTGCGGCAGGGATGGTTGCTGGTGCTTGCCGGGTTCGGCGGCTTTCTCCTGTGGGCGCTGTTTGCGCCGCTGGATAAGGGCGTGATGGTAAATGGTAGCGTCGTCATCTCTGGTAACCGCAAGGTTGTGCAGCACAATCAGGGCGGCATTGTCGATAAAATCCAGGTGAAAGACGGTGACAGAGTCGAGGCGGGACAAATTTTATTCACGCTGAATGAGGTGGATGCGCGTTCGGCGAGTGAAGGGCTGGATGGTCAGTATTTACAGTTGGTCGCGAAGGAAGGTCGGCTGCTTGCCGAGCAGCAGCGCCTGAGCGACATGGTGATGACGCCCCGTTTGCAACCGATAGCGGAAAGGCCGGAAATGAGCGTGATTGCTGCATTGCAGCGCGACTTACTGCGCAGCCGTCAGCAGTCGTTCAGGCTTGAAGCGGAAGGTATGCGTTCCAGCATTGCGGGCATGGAGGCGTCACTCAGCGCCCAGCGTCAGGTGATGTCCAGTAAGCAGAAACAGCGTGAGACGCTGGAGCAACAACTGCAAGGACTACGTTCGCTGGCGGCGGAAAACTATGTCCCGCGCAACAAAATGCTGGAGAACGAACGCCTGCTGGCACAGTTGAATGGCGATATCGCACAACTGGCGGGAGATATGAATCGTACCCGTCGTGATATTGAGCAACACAGGCTACTGATCGCCCAGCGTCAGCAAGAATACGACAAAGAAGTCAACAGCGAACTGGCCGAAGTGCAGGCGTTGCTGAGCGATGTGGGCAGCAAGAAGGAAAAAGCGGATTTCAATCTGGCGAATATCCAAATACGTGCGCCCGTTTCTGGGACGGTAGTCGGGTTGAAAGTGTTTACAGAAGGCGGTGTGATTGCGCCGGGGCAGACGCTGCTGGAGATCGTGCCGGACGATCAGCCGCTATTGGTGGATGCGCGTCTTCCCGTTGAGTTGGTAGATAAAGTTTGGCCGGGGCTACCCGTGGAGCTTCAGTTCGTCGCGTTTAACCAAAGCACGACGCCGCGTGTGGCGGGAACGGTCGAGCTGCTTTCCGCCGACCGCCTGCTGGATGAGCGCGACGGTTCGCCTTATTACAGCCTGCGTGTGGTGGTGGATGACGCAGGGAAACGTGCGCTGGAAGGGCTGGAAGTCAAACCCGGTATGCCAGTACAAGGGTTTGTTCGCACCGGGGAGCGCTCGTTCGTTAATTATCTCTTTAAACCTTTACTGGATCGCCTGCATCTGGCTTTAACGGAAGAGTAATCATGCAAAGGATCGCGATAATCATACTGCTTGGCCTGCTGTCTTCGGGCGCCAACGCATTAGGGTTGCTGGATGCCTGGGAATTGGCGCTGCGTAATGACGCTCAGTTTCGCGCGGCGGGGTTTGAGCACGCCGCGGGTCAGGAAGAGGAGACGATCGGGCGTGCCAGTCTGCTGCCGAATCTTCAATATGGCTACAACGCTAATCGTAGCCACTCTACCGTCACCCAAACAGATAGTCTCAGCGATAGCACGCTAAAGCGTGACTACAACAGCTATACGTCAACGCTATCACTACGCCAACCGCTCCTCGACTACGCGGCCTGGGCGCGTTATCAACAGGGCGTTGCCCGTACGTTGATGGCTGACCAGCGCTTTCGTGACCGCAGTCAGAATCTGATGGTACGGTTATATCAAGCCTGGAGCAGTGCGCTGCTGGCGCAGGAAAAATTGCAATTGCTGGAAGCCCAGCAGCGAGCTTATCGGGAACAACTGGCGTTGAATAAGCGTCTCTTGCAGGCCGGTGAAGGCACGCTAACCGATGTGCGGGAAACTGAAGCGCGTTTTACACTGATTGACGCGCAGCGCATTGAGCAGCAGGACAATCTGGATGCGGCGATGACCGATCTGGAGAATATGACGGGCACGGCGCTGGATATCGCGGCGCTGCATCCTCTGACGCTGACTCAACTGCCGTCTGAGGACGCAGGCAAGCAGACGCTGGCGCAGTGGCGCGATCTGGCCGTGCAGCACAATGCTAAACTGGCGACGCAACGCGAGGGGTTGGCCGTTAGCCGTTATGAAATCGAGCGCAGCCGCGCCGGACATTTACCCACGTTGTCGCTGGTGGCGTCATCGCGCAATAGCCGTTCGGAAAGTGAATACAACTATAACCAGAAATACGACACGCAGAGTGTGGGGTTGCAACTGAATGTCCCGCTTTATTCCGGTGGTTCCGTCTCGGCATCCATGCGGCAAGCCGCAGCAGAATATCAGCAGAGTCAGGCTGAGCTGGACGATCAGACCAAACAAACGCTGGCGGAATTAAAAAAGTACTACAACCTGTACCATAACGGAACGGCGAAAATTAAAGCCTGGCAAATGACGGCTTCGTCGGCGCAAGAAGCGGTTAACGCCACGCGCTTGAGTGTCGCGGGTGGTGAACGTATTAATCTGGATATTTTGCTGGCTGAGCAGGATTGGTATGACGCTCGTCGCGAGCTGGCGGAAGCGAAATACAGTTGGCTTCAGGCATGGTTATTGCTGCGCTATACCGCAGGTACGCTGAACGAGAAAGATATTTTGCAACTGGCGGCCTGGTTTCAGCCCGTTGGTAAACCATCATTTTAACTGATTAAATCCTATGGATATCGCGCCGTAGCGATACTTAAACTCCTTTAAAATCATCAATTCTCCTCATTTTGCATAATGGCCTCCATTCTTATCAGGAGGCTTTATCGTGAAAAAAATCAAAAAACCGCGTCTTACTGGCTGGATTGTGACATCCGCTTGTCTCTTTGCTGTTATCGGGCTGATTTCCCCGCAGCAGCTTCCCGTTACCGTCTATAAACTCTCTCTTATCTCACTTGCCGCCGTACTCGGCTACTGGCTGGATCGCTCGCTGTTTCCTAAAGCGCGTCCCGGTTTGTTCCTCGAACAGGGGGATGAGCCTATGCCGCGTGGACGTTTCCCGGTTCGGGACGGTCATCACACCGTGTTTGCCGCCGCGATGTTACGGCGAGCGCTGATCGTGTCAGCCGTTTGCATCGGCGTAGCGATGGGGCTGTGATATGCGATATCTTCTCGTTCTTCTATTTTTCAACACACTGTTTTTTAAAACACTCGTCTGCGCGGAGACGATTCCTCGTGCCGCACAGGCATACCGCAGTGATGTGATTCGCAGCGCACGGCTGGATTGGGGCATGAATGCCCCAATCGCAGACTTTGCGGCTCAGTTGCATCAGGAAAGCGGCTGGAATCCTCGGGCCGTTTCACCCGTTGGCGCACAGGGGCTGGCGCAGTTTATGCCAGCAACCGCCGACTGGTTTAGCGGTATAGTGCCTGAGCTTCGTGCGAACCAGCCGTTTAATCCAGCGTGGTCTATCCGCGCGCTGACGGGCTACGATCGCTGGCTGTGGGAACGAATCCGCGCCAGTAATGATTGTGAACGTATGGCGATGACCCTGTCGTCCTACAACGGCGGGCTTGGCTGGTTACAGCGTGATAAACAGCGCGCGAAGATTGCCGAGAAAGATGTACTCCGCTGGTTTGATCATGTGGCAACCGTTAATGCCGGGCGTAGCGCCGCTAACTGGCGTGAAAACCGTCATTACCCCGAACGCATTTTGCACCAACTGGCACCGCGTTATTTGGGCTGGGGGAGGGCGAGCTGTGTGGAATAGTCTGTTTATCAATAGCCTGAAATCTCTCCTTTCACCACGGGTGGTTATCGCTTTACTTGCTGCGGTGTTATTACTCGCGATCTATCTGACTGGTCGTCATCAAGGTTATCAACTGGCGCAAACTTTGGGAGATACCGCGTTGGCAAAACAGCAAGCGGCATTTACGTTGCTACAGCAGCAGCAGGTGGAAACCCAGAACCAGCAATTGCGTGCGGCAGCGCAGCAATACCAGCAACAGGTGGAGCGTGGAAATCAACTCGAACAGCGCTATGTGGCGGCGCGTCAAAAACTGGCGGCAGATAATGCGGCCCTGCAACGGAAAATCGACCATGTTACTCAGCAATACATTGACGAAAAAGGCAAAATTCAGCCTGTGCAGTGCGTGTTTACTCGTGGCTTCGTGCAGTACTACAACGCCGCTTTCGGTCTGCCCACCGATAGCGTCCCAGACGCTACCGCCGCTGCCCGCCGTACTGGCGCAACGACCAATTCCGGCAGAGCCGCTGACACCGAATTACAGCCTTCAGGCGTCTCCCAGCGCGATATCCTCGCCAACATCAGCGCCAACGGAGAACGCTACCAGGCGCTAAGTGCGCAGGTTAACGCGCTGCTGGATTATATCGACGCGTTACAACAGGCAGGGGAGGTCACTCGTGAAGATTGAAGTGGAGTTTTGGTCGCTAGTCGGCCTGCTATTGTCATTTATGAGCTTCCTGTTTGCCGCCGGACGGATTCTGCTTACCCAGATTGAAAAGCGGCTGAACGAGCGTTTTGCTGCGCTGGAAAATGCTCGCCAAAAGAGCGAGCAAGGATGGACGCGACTGGAGCGAGAATTTCTGGAATTTCGTGCTGATTTACCGCTGACTTACGTGCGGCGTGAGGATTACATCCGTGGTCAGACAGTCATTGAGGCTAAGCTAGATGCACTCTATAACAAGCTGGAGTTAGTGCAGCAGCGAAATGTCGGAGGTATTCATGGCTGACATACAGCGTATCCGACAAGAATCGATGCGGTGGCATTTGCTTAGCACATTAAATAAAACGCGTCCGTATACCGCGAATGAACGGTTTCTGTTAGCGGTGATGCGGCGGCTACATGCCGATACTTCAGAACCAGAATTGCGTCAGGCGCTGGATTATCTGGCTGATTGCCAGATGGCGGTGGTGAGCAAAGAGGTCGGTGGTGTTTGGCTGGCCAATCTCACTCGCTTCGGTGTCGATGTCGTGGAGTACGCTGTGGACAGCATGGTTGGCATCGCCCGACCCGAAAAATACTGGGATCGGTAAACCTATTGCATTCATTTCTCTTCTGTATTTGCCCGTAATCTCTACCACCCTATTTTTTGCCAGCACGATTGTGTTGGCATTTTTTTATTTTTTTTTCAGCGTATTAGGGCAATTTTTTCAACGCACTCTTCTCATCATTTTTTCTAAAACAGATTAAAAGCCGTAGCCAGCCATTCCCCGGATACTAGCGCCATCAAAACGAGATGCCATCAACACCATGATGTCATCGATACAACGGGATGAACGAATGAATACCAAACCAATCATTGATGCGGTGATCGCTCGCCTTCAACAACATTTACCTACTCGTCGGATTGTTTCTTGTCCAGAAAATATTCTGACGACACCAGGAGATGTACTGGTGGGATACCGCGGTTCTGAATTTGCTGTACCAGAAGACGTGAATTCACCGGTACAGACTCAACGCCCGCAATTGATGGTTGCCGTGCTGCTGTCGGCGTTGGATGGCGAAGACGGCGTGCTGGCCACGCTCGATACCGTTCGTCAGGCGCTGGGAGGATACCGACTGCCTGATTGCCATCGCGGTATTCGATTAGTACGTGACCGCTATGTTGGCTACACCGAAGGACGCTGGCATTACGCCATCGATTGCACCACTGAAACCCTTTTTATCGAAGACCGCGAGCAGACGGATGGTCCTCTGCTTACTACGGTCAATTATGAGGAGAAAGACGCATGAAGTATCGCTATACCGGCCCCGCCAGCGGCGTCACGCTGGCTGATGGTCAGGAAATTCTGCTTTGGCCCGCTCAGGTGACTGAACTGCCAGCAGATCATGAATATGTGAAAACGCTGATCGCGTTGGGCTATTTGTTGCCTGTCGCCGATCAGTTCCAGGCTGATAGCGCAACGGAGGTGACCCTTGGCCGCTAATTATTTACATGGTGTAGAAACTCTTGAAGTCGAAACCGGTGCGCGTCCGGTAAAAACCGTCAAATCGGCGGTAATCGGGCTGATTGGTACGGCACCGCTGGGTGCAGTAAATGACGTCACATTGTGCCTATCCGAAAAAGACGCGGCGCAGTTTGGTAGCCAGTTCGGCGGTTATACCATCCCGCAGGCGCTGGATGCGATTTACGATCATGGCGCAGGTACGGTTCTGGTTATCAATGTGCTGGATCCGGCGAAACATAAATCGTCTGTGAGCGCAGAAAAAGTCACGTTTGACAAAGCGACCGGTACGGCACAACTGGCTAACCGTGTCATCGCCAAACTGGTGTTGACGGCCGCAGAAGGCGGCGAGCCGTTTGTGGAAGGTCAGGACTATACGCTCGATGTGCAAACTGGCGTCCTGAAAAATCTGGGTAAAAATATCGATGTTGCAGCCGTAGTCAGCGCGTCTTATGACTTTGCTGATGTCACGAAAGTGACGGCTGCCGACATCATCGGGAGCATCAACGCCGCGGGCAATCGCACCGGTATGAAACTGCTGAATGATACCTACAACCTGTACGGCTTCTTTGCCAAAATTCTGATTTCTCCAGTGTTTTGTACGCAAAATAGCGTAACAACCGAGCTTATCTCAATGGCGGATAAACTGGGGGCGATTGCCTATGTCGATGCGCCAATCGGCACGACTTTTGCTCAGGCGCTGAGCGGTCGTGGCCCGGAAGGGACGATTAATTTCAACACTAGCTCTGAACGTGTCCGACTGTGTTATCCGCACGTAAAAGTGTACGACGCGGAAACCAACCGTGAACGTCTGGAGCCGCTATCGGCGCGTGCCGCGGGTCTGCGTGCCAAAGTCGATCTGGAGAAAGGTTTCTGGTGGTCGTCATCCAATCAGGAAATCAAAGGGATCACCGGCGTAGAGCGTCAGTTGTCTGCAATGATTGACGATCCGCAGAGTGAAGTGAACCTGCTGAACGAGCAGGGCATCAGCACTATCTTCAACAGCTACGGTTCTGGCCTGCGCCTGTGGGGCAATCGCACCGCTGCCTGGCCGACTGTGACGCACATGAAGAACTTCGAAAACGTGCGTCGTACTGGCGATGTGATTAACGAATCCATTCGTTATTTCAGCCAGCAGTACATCGACATGCCGATCAATCAGGCACTGATTGACGCGCTGGTGGAATCGGTTAACGCCTATGGTCGCAAGTTGATCGGTGACGGCGCACTGCTGGGCTTTAAATGCTGGTTCGACGCTGCACGTAACGGGCAAACCGAGCTGGCGGCGGGGCATCTGTTGCTTAATTACAAATTCACGCCGCCGCCTCCGCTTGAGCGTCTGACTTTTGAGACGGAGATCACCTCGGAATACCTGGTAACGCTGGAGGGCACTAACTGATGGCCGGGAAAATTGAAGTAAACCGTATTACCAACGCCAACATCTATATCAATGGTACTAACCTGCTGGGGCGTGCGCAGGAAATCAAACTGCCGGATGTTTCTGTCATTATGCAGGAGCATAAGGCGCTGGGCATGGTTGGCAAGATTGAACTGCCTGCGGGTTTTGACAAGCTGGAAGGCGAGATCAAGTGGAACTCTTTCTATCGTGAAGCCATGCTGGCAGCGGCGAACCCATACCAGTCGCTGGCATTGCAGTGTCGCTCCAGCGTGGAACGCTATGGCTCTCAAGGCCGTATCGAAGAAGTGCCGCTGGTGACGTACATGACCATCATGTTCAAAAAGAATCCGCTGGGCACGTTCAAACAGCACGAAAACCCGGATTTCAGTAGCGCGTTCAACTGCACCTACATCAAGCAGGTGATGAACGGTGAAGACCTGCTGGAACTGGATTATATGTCCAACATCTTCATGGTGGGCGGTGTGGATCAACTGAACAGCTACCGCGCCAATATCGGCGGTTAATTTATCTTTCAAGCCGTCGGTAGGGCTGACAATGAAATGAAAGGGGCTTCGGCCCCTTTCTTATGCCCGCAACGTTAGTTTCCTAATTCGCTTTAAAATCGTTCTTCCTCGCCGCACGCGATACTGCTCCCGACATTTACTAAGGAGCTGTTATGCACACTGAAACCTATTCTCTGCAATTCCCTTATACCACCTCTGCCGGTCAACGCGTGGAGTCCATTTCGCTCAAGCGTCTGAAAGTCAAAGACATCAAAGCGGTGAAAAAAATCAGCGATGACTCAAGCCAGTGGGACGATGCGCTGCTGTCACGCATGACCGGTCTGGTACCAGAAGACATCGATGAGATGGACGCACAGGACTACATGGCGCTGCAAAAACGATTTCAGCAGCTACTTGGGCTGGATAACGCAGCCGGCACTGCTGTGGAAAGCGCAGGCTCTGCTGGCGAGGTGGTTTCGCTTTCAGCCGAGTGAAATTGATGCGCTGGAACTGGACGATTTTGAACGCTGGCTCGATGAGGCCAGCGAACAGATAAAACGCGAGAACGGTGAGGAAGACTGATTATTAACAGGGCTAAAGAGCCTACCATCCACCCCTAACCCGGCCAGCGACAGGACGCTGGCCGTTTTGCTCCCTCACCACCTGTCTTCTTCTCGCTCATCGTCCGTCCTTTTCCCTCGTTTTATCCCCGGTTTGTAATGGGGAAACCAAGCTGGAGCGGCCGAAGCCGCCGTCTCCGATCCGCCCCGTAAGGGGCTTTTCTGAATGAGAGTGAACCGTGGATATGCTTTTAAACGGTGTCATGCTGGGCAGGGCGTTTGGCGCCACACTGGATGACACAAGAAAATCGCTGCAACCGCTTAGCCATGAGTTGAAGAAATGGCAGGAGCAGCAGCGTCTAATCAATCAATCTCTGGAGCGTTTTGGTGTCGCGAGTACTCAGGCGACATCCCAGCTTAGCCAGTCACTACGTGCATTGGAGATTAATCAGGAACGGTTGGCGAATGGCCAGTCACGTCAGGAAACGCTCAGAGAACGTCGAGATGAACTCGCTGATGATTTTCAGACTAAACGCGAGCAGTTTGGCTCAATCATGGAGCCTATTATTGCGTCGGTCACGCGTTATGCGTCATTTGAGGCGCAACTGCGTGACATCAGCGTTGCTCATGGATTATCGAACGAGCAAGAAAAATTGATGGGGCAGCGTCTGCGTCAGTCTTCACAAAAAGTGAATCAAACACCGGATGCGTTGCTCAGTAGTGCCGGACAATTGCTTGATAGCGGTATGTCCTCTGTGCAGGCAACGGATGTTGCCGCGGTGCTGGGGAAAACGTCAACGGCTTCTGGCGCGGCGTTGTCCGATCTTACTGCGCTGTCTGCCACATTGGATGACGTGTTTAACCTTAAAGGGGCGAACGCACTAGAAGAATCCTTCTCCCGTATGCTGGCAGGAACCAAGCAGGGATTCTCTATGTCAGCGATGACGCAGTACGCTACCGCGTTGGCTCCAGGATTTGCGGCGATGGGGGCGACCGGTAATCAGGCACTGAGCCAGTTGGTTTCCAGTCTGAGCGCGACAAAAGGTGCAGACACGGAAGCGAACACGGCTGCCCGGCTGGGGAGTTACATGAATGCCGTGGGACGTACCGATATTGCCGACAGCTACCTTAACGCGGGCGTGGATTATAACGCCTCGCTAAAAAGCTATATGAAAGGCGGGTATTCGCAGTACGACGCTGCGGTTCAGATTAGTAACCGATTTATCGACAGTAAAGGTAGCCAATTCCAGCAACAGTGGGATAAGGCCAGTAAAGCGGGCAACGTGGACGCGCAGCAAAGCTTAATGCAGCGTTACGGTTTACAGGAGGTTTTCCGGACGCCAGAAGCGGTGAATTATGCTCTGTCGATGAAGCAGAACTGGACGCGCTATCAAGAGAATCAACAGCGGATGAACAGCCCGGCAGCCACGCAAACGCTGGATCTCGACTTCGCCCGGCAGAATGACACCCTGACAGGGCGCTGGAATCAAATGACAACATCAGTGCTGAATATTGCGCTCAATGTCGGTGAGGCGCTGACACCTGTGTTGGTTTCTCTGAGTAACGTGCTCATCCCTATTTTGGATCAACTCGTGACCTGGACGGCAGAGAATCCTGAACTGGTGCGTGGGATCGTGATGGCGGTTGTTAGTTTCTCCGCGTTCAGAATGGCGCTGAGCGGCGCGAAACTGGGGATTATCACACTACTTTCCCCGTTACAGAGTATCTGGGACGGTATTTTACACCTTCAGCGCGGTTGGCAGTTGTTCAATGCGGGGCTGGCAAGAACGGGGGGGTTGCAACGTGTAGGCGCTGCATTGAACTGGCTAGTTGGCGGCGCTGGGACATTAGGGCGTATGCTCGGCGGTGTGTTGCGTAGTGGCCTGATGATGGCGGGACGAGCAGTACTGCTCCTGGGGCGTTTATTGCTGACGACACCGATTGGTTTGGCAATCACGGCAATAGCAGGGGGCGCTTATCTGCTCTACCGCTATTGGGAACCGATTAGTGCATTCTTTAAAAACCTATGGTCACAAGTCAGCCAGGCTTTTAATGCGGGGTGGGAAGCGCTCAAAACCGCTGTATCCGGCGGTGTAGCGGGGATTACCGCTTTCCTGCTTGACTGGTCGCCATTTGGTGTACTGTATTCCATTTTTGCCGATACCGTCAGTGACCTCGGTATTCAACTCCCTGATAGCCTAAGCGCACTCGGAGGTGTGATTATTGATGCCTTAGTGACGGGGATTACAAGTGCTTTCCCTGAACTAAAAAACGCCCTGAAAAAGATCGACGAATTTATTCCCGATAGTGTTAAAAATTTTCTGGGTATTGGCTCGAAAACCACATCAATCGAAACGACAGCCTCATCTGTTGCAACCCTTGATCCTCCTCGAACCCTACCCTCCACCTCGGCATCTACGTTGCCGCTACCGCCGACATTGCGAGTGGGATCACCTAAGACTGAAAAAGGAATTGCGTCAACCCCACAACAGCGTGTCGCTATGCTCCCTCCTGTTGGCGGAATGAAAAGCAAACCTGTCGCAGCGCCTTCAGAACGTGTTCAGGTCGCATTCTCGCCCACTATTTATCTCAATGGTCAGAAGACAGCACCCACGCCTGAAATGACGAAGACGCTGACGCTTAGCATGAATGAACTGGAAAATATGTTGAATAAGCTGCTCGCTCAGCGCGAGCGCAGGGGGTACGCCTGATGTTTGCGGTATTAGGAAATGTTGAATTTAACGTGATTGCTTATTGGGACGGTTTTGATGCGTCATTTGGTGCGGATTATGCTGAACATAACCGTATTGAAGGTAAGCCGGGTCTGCAATTTATCGGAGCGAAGCTGGATGAGATGCGTATTAGCTTGGCATTTCACCAGCAATATTGTTCACCTGAGGTAGAACTGGCGCGATTGAATGAGGCGATGCGGGCGCATCAGGCAATGGCGTTGGTCTTTGGTAACGGAGACTATCGTGGCTGGTTTGTCATCACCGCACTCACTTCGACGAGTCAACATACTGACTCAAAAGGCAATGTATTGGCGATGAAGGCTGAGTTGACGCTCCGAGAGTACATCGGCGATCCGAAGAACCCGCTTAAGCCACCGGCGATTAAAACTCCAGTGCCTAACGTCAGTGCGATCAGCAATGTTGCGGCTAAAGTCAGTGATTTCGCTCAATCGTTACGCACTGCGGTGACCTATGCCAAAAAAGCCCAATCTGCGATTAAGGCTGCGAAAAATACGGTACAGATAGTGAAAAGGATGAAGAAAAACCCGAGTGCGGCGTTATTGCAGGTGCCGGAGCTTTTGACGCAAGTGAGCAACGTGTTAACACCGTTAAGTGAGGCAGTACCCGCATTGGATGATGTGGCGAAGCAGGTTTCTGACGCAGCGAGTACTGCTGTAGAGATGATGCCTGATATTACAGCGGTCAATAAAGCTGCCAATGATACGTTAAAACAGGTTAAGCAGATTGCCGTGTTGCTGAAAGAAATCAACAGCACGAATGTTATCGACAAGGTTGAATCCATCAGTAAGCAAATTGATGCCGCGAGCGACACGTTTAATGAAGCTGCGCCAGCGTTGAGCAAACTGACGGCTGAAATCGTAAAGAGGGTTAATTGATGTATCTCGAACATATTACCCAACAAGGTGAGCGGTGGGACACGTTGTCGCATCTGTATTATGGCGATCCGCTTGGCTATCCGCGCATTATTGCGGCTAACCCACATGTACCTATCGTGTCATTGTTACCATCTGGTGTGGTGGTACTGATTCCCATCATTGAACAGGCCGATGCCAGTAAGACGGAGGATACCCCACCGTGGCTGCGTTAATAGAAAAACTGCTTTCTCCCGGCGTTTCGGATGTGCTGCAACCGACATTCACGCTGTGGTATCAACAGAAAGATATCACCAACGATATCGCACCATATGTCACCAGCGTGACGTACACCGACAGCATCAAGAATGAATCGGATGCGATTGAAGTTCGGCTCGATGATACCGATGGCCGCTGGCTGGATAAATGGTATCCCGGTACGGGGGATACGTTATCGCTAAAACTGGGTTATCGTGGTGAGACGCTGTTTAACTGCGGCACGTTCTCGATCGATGAAATCGAGGTGAGCGCGCCGCCCAGCGAAGTCACCATTCGCGGTGTGGCGACCTCCGTCAACCGTGCGTTGCGAACCAAATCAAACCGGGGCTTTGAGGATACTACGCTTGCGGCTATTGCGACGCGTATCGCGAAAAAGCATCAGTTGACTCTGGTAGGGACGATTCAAAGCATCAACATCGATCGCGTGACGCAATATGCGGAAACCGATGTTGCTTTCCTGAAACGGCTCGCCAGCGAATACGGCTATGCGGTGAAAGTGGTCAGCGACCAGTTGATCTTCTCCCATCTGGCGACGTTGCGTAGCCAGGAGCCTGTACGAAAAGTTTCACCAACCGACGTGGCGCGTTTCTCATTACGCGATTCGATCAGCCATGTCTACAAAAACGCCAAGACGAAATACCAGAAAGGAAGCGAAAAGAAACTCGTTGTTTATGAAGCTGATGGCAGCGTAAAAAATGAGATGAAGTCAGCCGGTGCATCGACCAGTGCGGATACGCTGAAAGTGAACACGCGTGCAGCAGATGCTGCTGGCGTGAGGATGAAAACAAATGCGGCGTTGGATGCGCACAACGAAAAGCAACAAACGGGATCGATGACGCTGATGGGCAGCCCACAGTTGGCGGCGGGAAATAAAATCGAGTTGGTGGCATTTGGTCAGCTTTCTGGTCAGTGGTTGATCAATTCGGCTCGCCATGCGCTTGAACGTGGTGGTGGTTACACCACGGAGATTGAGCTCACCCGTGGGCCGGTGACGGCAGGTAGAAGAAAAACGGACAACGGGAAAACGTTGGTGACGTACCACCCGGATGGGAGCCAGACAACACGGAAGGTCAATAGTAACAAGGAGAAAGCAGCATGAGTTTATCTCGGCGAATTGGCACGATAAGCGCGGTGGATGAAATCCGCGTGATGGCACGCGTTCGTTTACCTGAATGTGACAATCTGCGTACTGCCTGGCTGCCGGTATTACAACGCAATACGCAGAATAATAAGGATTATTGGTTGCCGGATATTGGCGAACAGGTCGAAATTCTGCTGGATGGCAACGGCGAAGACGGACTGGTGCTGGGGGCCATTTATTCCGCTGCTGATGTACCAACGCTGGCGGATAAAGACAAAAGGGCGGTGACGTTCGCTGACGGTGCGCATCTTGAATACGATCGTCGAACGCATACGTTAACGATCAACGGCGGCGTGCAGCATATTGTGATTAGCAGCGGCACTGACGTGGTGGTTAACGCTCAGCGTGTCACTATTGATGCGCCAGAAACGACGGTAACTGGCAAGCTACTGGTGCAAGGGGCACTCACCTACCAAAGCGGAATGTCCGGTTCTGGTGGTGCCAGCCTTAGTGGTAATGTCAGTGTCTCCGGCAACATCAACGCTAGCGGCAGCGTCATGGATGCTGGTGGTAACTCTAACCACCACTCGCACTAGCGTTTTCCTAAACCGCTTTAATATTCCTTCCTCTCACCGGGGGCGACAATAGCCCCCTATGAAAACTCAATCTGTTTTTTGGCAACCGGCGCTGCAACGTTCTGGCGATATCGTCGAAGGAACGGCAGATATCATGCAGGCGATTCACATCATCCTGCGGACTCCCTGCGGCAGCGACCCACATCGGCCTGACTTTGGTAGCAATCTGCATCTGTATCTCGATTATCCGATCGATCGTGCAATTCCGCATGTCGTCAGGGAATCGGTAGAAGCGATCAAACGATGGGAACCTCGCTGCCAGCTACTGGCAGTTAAACCTTCTGTGAATGGGGATCACCTGACGCTGCTCGTTAGCTGGAAAACCGCTAACGGCGCGACACAGACCACGGAGTTGTTATGGCGCTGACAGAACCGAGCTTTATTGAACGCGATGCGGCGAAAATTACCGCTGAAATGATCGCGAAATATGAGGCTGACTCAGGGAAAACACTCTATCCGGCGCAGGCTGAACGTCTGCTGATTAACCTCTTTGCCTACCGGGAAACCTTAGTGCGTAGTGCGGTTCAGGAAGCCGCCAAGCAGAACCTGGTCGCGTTTGCTCGTGCACCGATGTTGGATTATCTGGCGGAACTGGTCGGCGTCTACCGTTTAGCGGCGCAACCCGCACGAGCAGAGCTTCGCTTTACCCTTGAAACGCCGCTAGTCAACGATCTGCTGATTCCTGCTGGCACGCGAGTAAGTGCCTCAGATAGCGTGATTTTTGCGACAGACAGTGATGCGCTACTGAGAACGAATGCCAGCGGTGTCACGGTGCTGGCGACCTGCACCGAAAGTGGTGATGTTGGTAATGATTGGCTACCCGCTCAGATCAGTACGCTGCTGGATGAAGTTGGCGACAGTGATTTACACGTTGTCAATCTTGCCAAAAGCAGCGGTGGTTCTGCTGAAGAGGATGATGAGCGCCTGCGTGAACGTATTCAACTGGCACCTGAATCATTCAGCACGGCAGGATCGAAACTGGCGTATCGCTTCCATGCGATGCGGGCACACCAAAACATTGTTGATGTCGCGGTGATGTCGCCCGAACCGGGCGAAGTGGTGCTTTATCCATTACTGAGCACTGGCCTACCCGACGGCAGCATGCTCTCGCTGGTGGAAAGCTTTTGCTCCGACGAGCAAGTGCGTCCACTGACGGATTTTGTCTCCGCCAAGTCCCCCACGCGGGTGGATTACGCCATTAACGCCAAATTGACGCTGTTTAACGGCGAGCAGGCTGGCGTCGTTCAGGCTGCGGCGGAGAAAGCGGTGCAGGCCTGGGTGGAAACCCGAACCGCCACGCTGGGTCGCGACATCGTGCCGAGTCAGATTATTGCCACGCTCTCCATCCCTGGGGTGTATCAGGTGGAACTCGTTTCGCCGCCATTGATGGTGCTTGATGACAGCGAATGGGCGAACTGCACGGGCATCAATGTCAGCGTCGTCGGGGTGTCGAATGGCTGATTCACTACGGCTGTTGCCACCCCCGCTGGCCGCCGACGCCCGCTTTCGTTCGCTGGCGGAATTGGCCGACCGCTTTGATGACATCGATCTCAATGCCTTGCTGGTCTATCTGGTCGATATCGCCGATGACAGCGTGCTGCCTTGGCTGGCCGAACAGTTCTCATTGTTTGGTGACGGCTGGGAACTGGCGGAGTCGGATGACTCCAAACGTGCGCTGATCAAGGCCGCTATCGATCTGCATCGCAGTAAAGGTACGCCCTGGAGCATTAAAGAGATCATCCGCCGCTTCGGCTTCGGCGAAAGCACGCTGATCGAGAATATTGGTCGGCTGAGCTATGACGGCGAAACCACCTACAACAACCTGTATGTACACGGTGACAAAGCCGCGTGGGCGGTTTATCGCGTGCTGCTAAAACAACCAATTACCAACGATCAGGCCAGAATGCTGCGTAATGCCATTGGGATGTTTGCCCCGGCACGGTGTCATCTGGCCAGCATCGAATATTGGGAAGTGCCTATCCGCTACAACCGGACGGCGATATACGACAGTAACTACAATCATGGGAGCGCTTGAACATGGCGAATTTGTCAGAGAACCCGCAATGGGTTGACGGCATTTATCAAATCGAAACGTCGGATCCGGTCGTGGGTGGACCGGACGGCGTTTCAAACCGACAGGCTAAAGAACTGGCCAGTCGTACCCGCTATCTGAAAAAAGAGCAGGAAAAAACAGGTAGCGATCTGGCGACACACGCCGCTGCCGCCGACCCGCATACGCAATATGCGCCGAAGGCTAACCCGACTTTCACCGGCACGCCGAAAGCGCCAACCCCTGCGACGGATAGTAATAGTCAGCAGGTGGCGACGACGGCATTTGTGAAATCGATTGCGGCAGCGTTAGTGAATGGCGCACCAGCGGCATTGGATACGTTGCAGGAATTGGCAAAAGCGGTTGGTAATGATCCGAATTTTTCGGCTACGGTGCTGAATGAATTAGCCCAGAAACTGTCATTGGCAGGCGGGACGCTGACAGGCGAGTTATTGTTATCAGCGGCGAATGCACTGCGTCTTATCTATGGTGATTACGGCGTCATCATGCGTAATGATAACAGCCGTTTTTATCTTCTTCTGACGAACAAAGGGGATAAAACGGGGAATTATAATACGTTGCGCCCCTTCGATATTAATCTGGCAACAGGGGATGTGACGATTGGTCATGAGCTGAATGTTGTCGGATTACTCAAAGAAAAAGGCCAGCGTGTTTATAGCCCCAATAATAAGCCAACTGCTGTTGATGTGGGGGCTTATACCAAAGCGGAAACTGATAGTGCGTTGGCGAATGGATTGAGTAAGGTTGTTTCAAAAGATACCGTACAGATCATCGGTGGTGTAAAAACATTTACTAACTATCCGGTAGCCAGTGGCTTTAATGTCAAGACGACAGAAGCTACGCCGAGAGATGTAGCTTACTTTCGTGGTTTACCTGCTTCTCCAACTAAAGCTGAGTTATTCGCTAACAGTGATTCTCTGTTTATGCGTTCACCTATCGATGCTTATATTACTGTGAACTGTGGATATAGTGGCACTGCATGGTATAAAACTGACGTGAAAAATGCGTCCTGGGTGCTGTCTGTAACACAAAATGGTGTGACTGTTTCTTCGTCACCGGCCGGGAATTCAGCTCCGATTGTTAGCACTAACCCCATATTAATTCATAACGTCAACGCTGTAGTAGATATAAACGGATATTATAAAACGCTAGGTACTAAAGAAATAGCACCAGTGACAGTTGATGATATTTCTGGTATTCCTTTCCCGTTTCCTGGCGCTACCGCACCACTCGGTTGGCTGAAATGTAATGGACAAGTATTTGATAAGGCTAAATACCCTGTGTTGGGGAGCCGTTACCCCACTGGAAAATTACCCGATCTGCGCGGTGAATTTATTCGTGGTTGGGATGACGTGCGTGGAGTTGATTCTGGGCGTGCGCTGCTGTCTGGACAAGGACATGCTATTCAGAGTCACGCTCATGAGTATCGGGATCGCTATTACATTGAGAATGATGGTATTAACGTCGAATATTCAGAGATTGCACCGCAGAATTACAACAAGAACGTAGGGTCACAGGGAACAGATTTAGACAATAGAATGTGGCTTTATTACGACAGTACCACATCCGCCGTAGGCGGCAATGAAACCCGCCCCCGCAATATTGCATTTAACTACATCGTGAGAGCCGCATAATGAGCAACTATTCAACACAAATTAAAGCCGCAGAATTAAATGAAAACGGATTAGCAATTAACACAGGATGGATTACTGTCTATCATGTTCATCCTGAAACGCGCGAATATCAGAGTGCCAGTTACGAATATTTAATGACAGGCATCGGTATTCCTGCTGACAGCTATTCTGATGAGCCAGAAATACCATCATCAGGCCTGGCATTACGCCGTTCTATTGATGGTTTGAAATGGGAACACGTACCGGATTATCGCGGTCAGACTGTTTACAATACGGAAAATCGTCATCCACAAACAGTTACCTATCTTGGCGAACTCGCGAATGATGTCACACTGATTAAACCGACAACAGATTTCGATGTCTGGGATGGCAAGGCGTGGGCACTTGATAGCGATGCCCAACAACAAGCATTGATTCAGAACGCGAAATCAGAATTAGCGACGCGCCTAGGCGTAGCAAATACTCAAATCAATACATTGTCTGATGCTGTTTCCTTGGGTATCGCAACTGAAGCAGAAAGTGCACAACTGGCTGCATGGCAAACCTACCGTGTACTGCTGAGCCGTATTGACATCAATGCCGTACCTGATATTAATTGGCCAGATGTGCCGTGAGTCATTGATATCGCCTAACCTCTGACGTTGTATACTCTACACTGCGCCGCATTTATTTGCGGCGCAGTTGTTTTTTTGGCTTTAGCCAGTTCAAGGCGCGTTAGCGTCTTGAACATACAACCACCCGCTATGCGGGTGGTTATGATTTACCAGAACCCCGCCAAACATGTTATTTTCATTGATAAGTTCTTTACTGTGTCGCCGCAAATGAGAGGCCAACATGAATTACACCAAAATTATCAAAGAAGTCGGGCGTGGGAAAAATCACGCCCGTGATATCGATCAGGCAACGGCTTATGAGTTGTATAGCGCGATGCTACGTGGGGACGTGCCGGATCTGGAACTTGGTGGGTTGTTGATTGCGTTTCGCATTAAAGGCGAATCCGAGTCTGAGATGTTGGGGTTTTATCAGGCGATGGACGAGCAGGTGTTACGCCTGAACCCGCCTGCGGGTTTTCCCATGCCGATTGTGGTGCCTAGCTACAACGGGGCGCGAAAGCAGGCGAACCTGACGCCACTTTTGGCGCTGCTGCTGGCAAAGCTGGGCTTTCCTGTCGTGGTGCATGGTGTCAGTGAAGACCCGACGCGTGTCACTAGCGCGGAGATTATGCGTAATCTCGGCGTGACGATCGCAGAAAACGCCGAACAGGCTCAGAAGGAGCTTGATAACGGTAGCCCGGTATTTATTCCTGTCTCTGTGCTGTGCCCGGCTATCGATCGCCAGTTACAGTTACGCTGGCGTATGGGGGTGCGTAACAGTAGCCATACGTTAGCCAAAGTGGCGACGCCGTTTGGTGAAAGCGACGCGCTGCGTGTCGCCAGCGTTTCCCACCCTGAGTATGTTTCCCGCGTGGGGACATTTTTTAACGATATCAGCGGGCGTGCACTTCTGATGCACGGCACGGAAGGGGAAGTTTATGCCAACCCACAGCGCTGCCCGGAAATCCATTATATTCACCAGCAAAATACCAAAGTGCTGCAACTTCGGCAGGATATCAGCATCGCACCTGACGCCTTGCCTATTGCGAAGGATGCCGTAACCACTGCACGCTGGACGGTACAGTGTTTGGCGGGAGAAATTGCCATACCACAGGCGATTCGTTTGCAATTAGCATGTTGTCTGGTGGCCACTGGTGAAGCGGCGACAATGGAACAGGCTGTCGCAACGATTAAGAAACGTCTTGGTTGATTGGGCGGAGACGGTTTATCGCGTCGCTTCACACAGCCAGATGGCAGTCATTGGAAGAGAGAAGGAAGAGCATGCAACAGGTAGCGAACTATTTTAATGCATTGAATCGTGACTATCTTGCGGTTCATCAGGCGAAAGAAGAACTGTTTTGGCAACGGTATATGGGAACGGGAAACGATGACGTGTCTGAACGTTTCTCCGCCGCAGAGAGTGCGTATAAGCGCTTTATTGCGCAACCACAGCGTCTGGCTGAGTTGAGATCCCATATTGCAACACTGGAAAGCAGCCAGCCTAATGAGCAACAGCAGGCTCTATTACAGGGTTTGCAAGGCTGGTATCGGTTTTTCGATTGTAACGTGATTGAAGATCCGCAAGCTCAGGTGTTGATGGATGAGATTATTGCGGCCGAAAGTACGTTATATGCCAAGCGTAAAACCTATGAAATGACGCATCTGGACGCTAACGGGGAACGCGTTTCCGCTTCGCTTGGGGAACTGCTGACCAATCAGACGACCAATGACACCGAGGCCTATCGTCAAAGTTCCCAGCAGGCGCTGCGCGATCTCGAGCAGTGGCTGTTGCAGAACGGTTTCCCTGAGTTGATTTCACTGCGTAACCGCTTTGCTCGTCAGATGGGCTACCGGAATTATTTTGACTATAAGGTCAACAAGACGGAACGGATGACGCCGGAGCAGCTCTTTGCCATCCTGGATCCTTTCGAAGAACAGACCCGTGAAGCGAATGCCCGCAGCCTAAAAAATCTGGCGGATGAGAAGGGCGAGGAGGCGCTGCAACCGTGGAATATTCGCTATGCCAGCGCGGGCGATGTGACACGTCAGCTCGATCCCTATTTCCCTTTCTCGGCATCGCTGGAACGGTGGATTAACAGCTTTAAACGCCTGCACATTGGGTTTAACGGTGCAGAAATGCAGCTCGATTTGTTGGTGCGCAAAGGTAAGTACGAGAACGGTTTTATGCACGGCCCGGTGCCGCCGTTTGTGCAGGAAGGAAAATGGCTGCCAGCACGGATTAATTTCACTAGTCTGGCAAAGCCGGATCAAATTGGCAGCGGTTCCAGCGGTATCAATACGCTGTTTCATGAAGGTGGACACGCCGCGCATTTCGCTAATATCCGGCAGAACGCCCCCTGTTTTTCACAGGAGTTTCCGCCAACCTCAATGGCGTATGCGGAAACGCAGTCCATGTTCTGCGACAGCTTGTTGGGTGACGCCGACTGGTTAAAACGCTATGCAAAGAATGCGCAGGGCGAGACGATTCCTGATGAATTGATCCGTGCGGATATCAGCACGCAGCAGCCGATGCGGGCGTTTAACGAACGGCACATCTTGCTGGTGCCGTATTTTGAGTGGCAACTTTATTCGTGGGGCGACGACGCGCGTACGCCGGAAGCGATGACAAAATTGGCTCGTGACACCGAGCAGCGGATTTTGGGCATCAGCGGTAGCCCGCGCCCGACGTTGGCGATCCCACACCTGCTGTCGATGGAGTCGGCGTGCTCTTATCAGGGATACCTGTTGGCATTGATGGCGGTGGAGCAGACGCGGGGCTACTTCCTGCAACGTGACGGTTATCTGACGGATAATCCGTCCATCGGTCCCGATCTGGCACGACACTATTGGCAGCCGGGTAATAGCATAAGTCATGATGATACGCTACGTAGCCTGACCGGTGAGGGTTTTAACCCCGCTTATCTGGCGCAGGCCTGTAATCTGACCGTTGAAGAAGCCTGGCAACGGGCAGAAAACACGATGGCGCAGGCTGCTTGTCGTCCTCAACCGTCTGCGGATTTCGATCTGTCTGCCCGTATTCGGGTGGTCGATGGTCGTCGCGTACTAGCGGATAATGAACAAGGCGATGAGAAGATGTGTCAGGATTTTGCCGCGTTTATTGAGCGGGAATATCCACGTTCGCAGGCGTAACCAACGATAAAGGGGGCGAAAGCCCCCATATTGATCAAGAGACGTGTTGCAGGAATTCGCGCAGGCGGTCGCTGGGCGGATTCGTAATCAGCGTTTCTGGGTCGCCATCTTCTGCGATGCGGCCTTTATCAATAAAGATCAGGCGTGAAGCGACTTTATGGGCAAAGCCCACTTCGTGGGTGACGATCACCATCGTCATGCCCTCCTCGGCCAGGTCTTTCATCACGGTCAGTACCTCATGACGTAGCTCTGGGTCGAGTGCCGATGTTGGCTCATCAAACAGCATCAGCTTTGGTTTAACCGCAAGCGCACGGGCGATAGCGACACGCTGCTGTTGGCCACCGGAAAGCTCGGAAGGATAGTGATGGGCGCGTTCTGACAAACCCACTTTCGCCAGCAATTCCAGCGCCAGTTTCTCGGCATCCGCTTTGTTCGCGCCGCGTACCCGAATAGGGCCGAACGCGACGTTTTCCAGCGCGGTAAGATGCGGGAACAGATAAAACTGCTGGAATACCATCCCCGCTTCCTGACGGATTAAACGTTCGTCAACGCGCGGATCGTTCACTTTGAGGCCGTCGACAATCAACTCGCCGCTGGTAATTTCTTCCAGCTTATTAATGCAGCGCAGCAGCGTGGATTTACCCGATCCCGAAGGCCCGATAATGACCACCACTTCACCCTGGCCGATGGTGAGATCGATATTGTGTAAGACCTGTGTCTTGCCAAAGTGTTTAGATACGTTTTTAAATTCAATCATATAATCTTAAGTCTTCTTTCCAGACGACGCAGAATAAAGCTGAGGATCAGCGTGATGCACAGATAAATAATGGCAACCGCAGTCCAGATTTCCAGCGCACGGAAGTTGCCCGCGATGATTTCCTGTCCTGAGCGAGTCAGTTCAGCTACGCCAATGACAATAAACAGTGAGGTATCTTTGATGCTGATAATCCACTGGTTACCCAGCGGTGGCAGCATGCGGCGCAGGGCGAGTGGGGCGATCACATGGCGTAACGTCGCGCGACGAGACAGCCCAAGCGCGAGGCCCGCTTCACGGAAACCGTTATGAATCGACAATACCGAGCCACGGGTAATTTCCGCGATGTAAGCACCAGAGTTAATCATGATGGTCACAACGGCGGCGGCAAAAGGATCAATCCGCACGGATGTGAAGATCATCGGCAGGGCGAAGTAAATAAACATCACCTGTACAACGATCGGGGTGCCGCGAATAATTTCAATAAAAACGAGCGAAATGCGGCTGGAAAACCAGCCGCCGTAAGCACGGGCAAAACCCGCGACCACGCCAATCACCAGGCCGCCAAGCAGACCCAGAACAGAAATCAACAACGTCATTTTTGCCCCTTCCATCAGGAGGGGCAGAGAAGGCCAAATGGCACTCCAGTCAAACTGCATGGAATATCTCCAGATTAAATCGGCAATTACTTAGGTTCTACACCAAACCACTTCTTGTAGATCTCAGCATAAGTGCCATTTTCACGCAGTGTTTTCAGAGCGCCATTCACTTTTTCACGCAACTCGTTGCTGCCTTTCGGGAACGCGATACCGTATTGCTGGGCTTTAATGGAATCACCTACCGCTTTGAACTGGCCATTGCCTGCGGTCTTGATGAAGTAGAGGATATTGGGGGTGTCGTGCAGCACGGCGTCAGCACGGTTAGTACCCAGTTCCATATAGGCGTTGTCGATGTTGGGGAACTGGCGCAGATCTTTGGTTTTAATATTGGCTTTCGCGTAATCAACAGAACCAGTGCCGCTCTTCACCGCAAGCACTTTACCGGCTAAATCCTGCTCGCCTTTGATGTCGTTGTTGTCTGCTTTGACCATCACTAGCAGGCCGCTATTGTAGTAGCCATCAGAGAAATCGATTGCTTTTTTACGCTCTTCGGTAATGGTAATGCCGGCGAGCGCCAGATCGATGTTACGCGTTTGCAGCGCAGGAATAATGCCGCCGAAGTCCATTGGCTTCAGGGTGTACTTCAGGTTGAGCTGTTTAGCGATAGCATCCCAGAGGTCGATGTCAAAACCGACGTACTTGTCACCTTGTTTGAACTCAAAAGGGACGAATGCGGTGTCTGTAGCGACAATCAGTTCTTTCTCAGCCGCATAGCTAGATACGCTCATCATCAGCGTCAGTGCAGCCAAAGAGGCCTTAAGCAGTGATTTCATCAAACCCTTCCTATTAGCAGTTGTGGGAGCTTTTTGTTTTACAGGCGTTTTAAGCATAGTACATGGTATGAAAGTGAAGCCTGAGTCAGTGACCATGCGTTGTACTTAACCTGTTGCTTTTATTTATTGCCGTGCCAGCGGTGAAATTTTCACCTCCGATTCGCTCAGGCAAGGCGCTGCTATGATTAACTGATTTATACGAGGGAAACAACCGTTGATTGGCGTTATGGCCAATTAATGCAGGCAAAAGCTAATTTTTTGAGCATCTTAACGGATAAAATGCGTGGTTTGTGCAGGTTGAATGAGGAAATTGAGGCGCGAGGCTGATCGTAAAGTAAAAAGGCTGCCGGAGCAGCCTTGAACGTGTGATGACATTACTCGATGTTTGCTTCAATGAACCACAAGAACTGATCCAGGTCGCGCGATGCGGCGGTTAGGATGTCTGCTGAAGCCTCATCTTCTGTTTTACCAATGGCTTTACGTACGTTGTTCGCGACAATCGCATAGCGTTCTGCCAGTGCTTTCAGATGATCCTGAACGCGATGAATATTGGTTGGATAGCTTTTCAGCGACGTTTGTTTGCCCACAATTTGCACTGTACCCAGTGCTACGCCGCCTATCTGCACCACGCGTTCGGCGATGGTGTCTTGGTGGTTGGTAATCGAGGTGCGAAAGCCATCCAGCATTTCATGAACAGCAATAAAGTTTGCGCCGCGCATGTTCCAGTGCGCCTGTTTAGTAATCAACGACAGGTCAATGAAATCGATAACGAGTTGGTTTAACAGCGCAACCGTCGAGGACTTTACGCTATCATCCAAATCATTGCGAGTGTAAAGCAGGTCGGATGGTGCTGATTTCACGAGTTTGGCGGTAGACATAATAGTTATCCTCTCTTTAATTATTTATATACACGTTATACTTCAAGCTGCATGTGCGTTGACTACCTTCAGTCACCCGAATCACTGACTTGAATAAGCTCATCGGGATTCTCTCTCGCCGCCTTCATGAAACTCGAATTATTTAGCGTATAACCTGACTGTTCAATGTGATTAATTATAGCAGTGATAAAAATCAATATTGAAAAGAATCACCTATTAAATGAATAGCTATAACATAACGGTATTATGGTTATTTGTGGCCAAGATTTATCTGATATCAGTGAAATCAATGTTTAAATCATCTCTGAAACAAAATCTCATATATTGATAAATATCATCATAAGCGTGGCTGATAATACGTATTATTCTCCTCTTTTTTCGTTCAACAGAATGAACGCATTATTTTCTCTTCAAGTATATCGCGTGCGGCAGTAAGGGGAGTTGTGCAGAATGAGAGTGAATATTATTGGCACCAGTGGGAGTGGCAAATCGATGCTCGCTCGCCGTCTATCTAAAAAGCTGTCTGTTCCGTATATTGAAATGGATGCGTTGTTTTGGCTGAAGGATTGGCAGGGGCGTGAGGATGCCGATTTTTTTCAACAGCTTGAAAAAGCGATGGTGCCTGAAAGTTGGGTGCTGGATGGTAACTATAATCGAACCCGTGAGATCAAATGGCGCAATGTTGATGTCGTGATTTGGGTCGATTACGGTTTTACCCGCACGTTGTATCAGGCTGTTCGGCGCGCCTATCTTCGGGCATGGCGCAAAGAAGAACTCTGGAGTGATAGCGGTAACAAAGAATCTTTCCTCCGCAGTTTCTTGAGCCGGGATTCGATTATCCTCTGGACGATAAAGACCTATTCAAGAAACCGAAAACGATATTTGGCAGATGTAGCGGATCCTCGCTATCGTCATATTCGCTTTATTATTTTGCGTTCTCCTCGGGAATGTGAAATTTTTCTGCAACACTTTCCTGAGGAAATAAATATTCATCCTTCTTGAACTACTGCTGTGGCGGCGGCTGGCTTTATGGTTAATGTTGCACCTATTGACGCGATAATAATAAAGATAAGCGCTATCCACTGTATGAATAACAGGTGTTCGCCAAGGAAGATAATGCCGGATAAAGCGGCAATAGCAGGCTCCATGCTCATCAGGGTACTGAACGTTCTGGCAGGAAGGCGCGTGAGTGCCATCATCTCCAGAGAGTAGGGAAGCGCGGTGGACAAAATCGCGATGGCAATACCGATCGGGAGTATTGAGAGCGAAAAAAGCGTGCTCTCCGCGAAGTATGCACCGATAGGACAAAAGATCAGCGCGGCAATACAGGAGCCGATGGCGACGGTTCCCGGACCATGATTTGCGCCTGCTTTTTGTCCAAACAGAATATAGAACGCCCAGCAGGCACCGGCACCCACAGCGTAAGCTGCGCCCATTAAGTCAACATTACCGATAGTGTGGCCCAGCGGTAATAAGAACCATAGTCCGGTAACGGCCAGAAAAACCCACAGAAAATCAATAAACCTGCGCGAGGCGAGCATCGCAACCGCAAGCGGGCCGGTGAATTCCAGCGCGACAGCAATGCCGAGTGGCACGGTCTGTAGTGACAGATAGAACAAAAAGTTCATCCCGCCCAACGTAATGCCATACACCAACAGCGGTAGACGGTTACTGCTAAAGCGCATACGCCACGGCTTGAAGATGATACACAGAATGATCGTCCCAATTCCCAGACGCAATGTCGTTACGCCAGTGGCTCCAATGAGTGGGAATAGATGTTTGGCCAGCGCGGCTCCACTTTGGATAGAGAGCATCGAGACAATAATGAGCAATACGGGGACGAATGATGACGAGCGGGGGGAGAATAAGGTCATTTTTTTGGCCTTAAAGCAGGTATGATATTCCATCGTTATTATATCCAATTGTAAACAATTTGTCTGGTATGAATTGACTTTTATTGACCTTTATTTACGGATCATTTAATTGGTTTATTTTTGCTCAATACCTGTAGCATAAAAAATAAGCGGTAAATTAAGAATTGTCTGCTTTGCCACCCAGCGATGAATTTATTTTTAATCGAGCTGTCACAATAAAAAAACCAATATAATTATAATGATAGGTCTTCTTTGACAATATTTGTTACATCTAAAGTCTAATTGATAAATATTTATAGCGCGGCAAGTTTCGAACTTCTTTGTTATATTTACTCCGTTAGTTAGTCTTTCATAAAATGAATTTGAGGCTGTAAATATGAAAAAAATCGCGTGTCTTTCCGCTCTGGCTTGTGTATTAGCTGTTGGCGCAGGTTCTGCATTTGCTGGTCAAAGTACTGTAAGTGCAGGCTATGCTCAAGGTGATGCTCAGGGCGTACAGAATAAAGTTAAAGGCTTTAACCTGAAATATCGTTACGAGCAAGATAATAACCCACTGGGCGTTATTAGCTCATTCACCTACCTGGAAAAAACGGGCAGCGCTGACAATTTCTACAACAAAGGCCAATACATGGGCTTTACTGCGGGTCCTGCTTACCGTCTGAATGATTGGGCAAGCCTGTACGGTGTTGTTGGTTTCAGCCATGGTAAAGTAACCAGCAATAACATCAATGGTCAGGATAATGCTAGCAACGACGATTACGGCTTCACCTACGGTGCTGGTGTTCAGTTTAACCCAATTCAGGATGTTGCTCTGGATGTAGGTTACGAACAAAGCCGTATCCGCAATGTTGATATCGGTACTTGGGCAGTTGGTGTAGGTTACCGCTTCTAATCTAACACTATAGGGTTTTTACCCTCGGTATTGGCTGTGTCGAAAAATCCGCTCTTTTTAGAGCGGATTTTTTTTATGGTTGCTTGCCTAAATCAGCGACGAGTTTTGCTAGTTATTTATCCCGTAATTTTCCAATCGAACGAGATCCAGGTTGTGCTTGCCGCCATTGCTCAAATGTATGTTGTACTGGTCGATTACAATATCTTGATGTTAAGATTCTTGATGTGGAGATAATGCTAATCAGGTGGCCGTTACTGGCTTAAGCTATTGAGGTTATAAATGGTAGTGACATCAACGGCACGCACGCGGGCTTTTTTGTTCTTCATCATTATTTTATTGGGATTGAATTTACGCCCTGTTCTGGCGGGTATTGGGCCGTTGCTGAATCAGATTCAGGCCGCTACGGGTCTGGATGACAGCATGGCAGGAATGTTAACCACGCTTCCTGTATTCGCCATGGGGTGGTGTGCGCTATATGGCGGTCAGTTGCAGGTGCGCTTTGGCGAATATCGTGGGATCACGTTGGGTATTGTGATGATTGCCTTAGCGTGTGGTGCCCGCTGGTGGTTGAATAGTGGCATGGCTCTGCTGGTGAGTGCCGCGCTTGCTGGTATCGGGATTGCCTTGATTCAGGCACTGGTGCCGTCGTTTATCAAGCTCCATTTTGGTCGCCATAGTAGTCTCCTGATGGGTTTTTATACCACGGCGATTATGACCGGTGCGGCGTTTGCCGCGTCATCAGTTTCTCCGCTGGCAAATGCGTGGGGGTGGCAAGGTGCGTTGGCATGTTGGGGAATTGTGGCACTTGTTGCTGCGGTGGCCTGGCAATGCATTCCTAAAGCCTATACCGTGAAGCCGGATACGGTGGCCGTTGTAGCAATGCGCCGAAGCACAATGGACTGGCTGTTGATGGTGTTTTTCGGTATTGGGACTGGCGCGTATACCCTGGTGCTGGCATGGCTACCACCGTATTACATGCAACTCGGAGTAGATGCGACGCAAAGTGGCTTGATGCTGGGGGGATTAACGCTGACGGAAGTGATTTCTGGCCTGCTGGTGTCAACATTCATCAACCGCTTTCCCGATCGGCGTAAATTACTGCTTCCTATCCTGTTCGTGATGCTGGTGGGGATGGTTGGGCTGATTGGCGCGCCGCTGACGTTCACGTATCCCATCATTATCATGCTGGGGATTGGGATTGGCGCGCTGTTCCCTCTGTCACTGATTGTGGCGTTGGATCAGGTGACGGAATCACATAAAACGGGTTCATTGATGGGTTTTGTGCAAGGTGGTGGCTACATTCTTGCGAGTTTGATGCCGTTACTCGCTGGGTTGATACGGCAGCACACGGCGGGTCTGGAGCAGGCCTGGATGATGATGACCGCAGGTGTGGTCGTCTTGATTATGATGGCGACCCGTTTTGTTCCGGTGAACCGTCCGGGTCGCTAACTGGCCTGTTTGGTGAGCGAGCGGGTTTCCTCTCGCTCTCATTGGTCCATGGGGGAGCGATAGCGCCATAGCCAGCGCTCACTCATCAGCCGGCGGTAATAGAAGAACCCGCGTACAATCCAGTCAAAGAACATGCCCATCCACACACCGATTACACCAAAGCCGAGCATCACGCCGAGGATGTAGCCGGCGATAACCCGACATCCCCACATCCCAGCCATCGCCACCCACATGGTGTAACTGGCGTCTTTCGCACCTTTTAATCCGGCGGGTAGCACCCAGGCCGCCGCCCAGATCGGCATAAATAGCGCGTTGAGCCACAGGAGATGTTTTGCCACGTCGATCACTTCCGGCTCATTGGTATAGAACGATGCCAAAAAGCTGGCGCTGGGGACCGACAGCGCAGCAAGTACGCACAGGCCAATATTGGACAGCCAGAAGATGTACTTCAACTGCCGGGTTGACTGCATAATCTGGCCTTTCCCCAGTCGTGTGCCAACGATAATTGTGGCAGCCGCGCCGAGTGAATTACCGGGAAGATTGATTAGCGTCGAGATAGAGAAAGCAATAAAGTTTCCGGCAATCACCTCGGTTCCCATGCCAGCCACAAAGCGTTGAGTGATCAGCTTGCCGATATTAAACATGACGGACTCAATACTGGCGGGGATACCAATGCTGAGCACTTCATAAAGTATGGTCAGGGTAAATGGTGCAAAGTAAGACTTGAAGGGAATACGCAATGCACCGTTAAAGCCGTGCATCAACGTCAAAATCACGAATATCGCACCAATATAGCGTGAAATGGTAATCCCGATACCTGCACCAATAAAGCCGAGGCCCTCCCAGGCGAAGGCGCCGTAAATCAGCAGGCTACTGATCCCAATATTAAGGATATTCATCCCAATGTTGATGACCATAGGTAATTTCGTATTCCCTGCGCCACGCAGTGCACCGCAGCCCACTAGCGCGACCGCGACCGCAGGATATCCCCACACTGTCCAACGAAGAAAGGTGAGGGCAAGTGACTTCACTTGCTCATCGGCTTGTCCTGCGATCAGATCGATAATTGCAGACCCTGCGAATTCAACCAACGCAACGAGCAGAAATGATGACAGAACCAGTAAGGACATGGATTGGCGAGCGGCAGAACGTGCCTGCTTCCTATTGCGCTGTCCTAAACTGAAAGCGACAACAACGGCTGTCCCCAACGCGACGGCGGTAAAGAAGGCGATAATAACCATATTGAAGCTATCGGCCAGCCCAACGGCTGCCATCGCTTCTTTCCCCAACCAACTGACCAAAAAAGTGCTGAAAACGCCCATCAGCACGACGCAGAGGCCTTCAATAAAGATCGGGAAGGCGAGCGGTGAGATTTCTCTCCAGAAGAGAACGCGGTTGGAATAACGCTTTTTATACCAGTCTGTATCTTTTAATTTTTTCATGAAACGGTCTTGGAGATATCTCAAGTTTCCCTGTCGGTACAGTCAACAGAGCCATAAAGTGGCTCACAAATAACATTATTTTTTGCACAGTATCGTGATATCCATGTTGTGCGCTCGCGACAGCATAGCTGTTTTTTAAAATAGCGTTCCTATTTACAGAGTATCAGCCGCCCGATCGATGTCCAGTCTGGATTGCGTTCCCTGCATGGAAAAGTGTTGTATGTACAGATTAGTTAAGTCGAAACTTGCTCGACTAGCCTTAACTAAATGAAGGGCGGGACTCATTGATATCCGCCAACCGGAAGTAAATTGTAAACCACCGATCGACTTATGCAGCAGATTCAAAGCGCCACTGGTGCACTTATTCTGAGTAGTGTATTACTGGGTTACCGCGTAAATAAACTTAAGGGCAGTAACATGGACATGAAGAACATTCCGTTTGGTACGACCGATTGGTCACAAATCGAGCCTACCGAGCATCGAGGTGATACAGGGATCGCCTATTGGCGAACACAGCGTTTTGATAATATCCGGGTTCGCATGGTGGAGTATACCCCCGGCTATTTGGCCGATCACTGGTGCTCAAAAGGGCATATCCTGCTATGTCTCGAAGGCGAGCTGCATACAGAGTTAGACGATGGTCGTGTTTTTGTTCTTAAGCCGGGAATGAGCTATCAGGTTGCGGATAACGCGGAAGCTCATCGCTCCTATACCGAGACGGGCGCTAAACTGTTTGTTGTAGATTGATATCAGGGGGGGAACTCCCCTTGTACGTTCGTTAAAATTCAGAAAGGCAGTTGTTCACCATTTCACGGGTAAACGCCTGTGCGTATGAAAGACTCGCAGAATCTGGAGCATATTATCTTTCACGCGGTAGGGGATGATGTAGGGATAGTGCGTTAATACCAGTTCACGCGTTCCCGGAACACGGCCAGGTCTTCCCATTGCTGGCTGTTGCGGTAGTCTTTCCGTTAACCTTTGGACTTCATCTACAAAAAACTTGCTGGCAGCTTGTTGATCATCTTGCGCTATATAGAGGTACTCGGCTTCCAAATTGGCCGCGGCTTTACGCAGCCATTTAATTTCCATGTCTTGCCGTACCTAATTTTTTAAACAGATTGTTCATCTCATCTGATGAGACAAAATCGCCCGCATCGGCTTCTTTAATGGCTTGCTCGATCTCCGCTATCTGCCAGGCTTCCCGCGCAAGATAGTCTTCAATAGCTTGTCCAGCCAGAAAAGAGCGGGTACGTCCCGTAGCTTTAGCCAAGGCATCAAGCTGCGCCGTTTTTTCATCATTTAATCGAACGGATATGACACCCATGCTGCCATCTCACTACATTGTGTGTTTTGTATACATTGTAGTAAGGTGAGAATAGAGAGGCAAGTGGCTACTCAATGGTATTTGGGATGTTGTTCTCTGTGCAGGTATGGATTAGCCGCTGGAGTGGCCTAACCGTAGTATGTTAGGCAGCCTAGAACTGAAAACCTAAAAAGGATGTCACCTTAATGATTGGCAATCATCTACCCCCTATTGTTATGGATTATTGAATTTTACCATAGGAGAGGGTTTCTATGGGTTATCACCGGAACGCACATAATAACGTCATTTTTTCAACTTGGGTGTGATTTTTACTGTGATTTTATCCACTGCTCCCCAACCACCCGTAAACCGCGTACTCCTTCAGATGCTAACGTCTTGCCAGTAGCGGCACTTTCCACAAATTCACCCCACCAGCACATCAATATTTTGCGCTGTTCCAGATAGGTGGAGCGGTTATAGGCGCGGCGCACTTCGTTGGTGTCTACATGGGCTAGGGCGGCTTCGATCACGTCTGGCGGGAATCAGCCCAGAGTTAACCGCATAATCCATCACCTCGTTGATTCGCTGGCTTACCCGTTTGACGGTTTCCAGTTTGCCGCTGGCCTGTATCGGTTCTAATGCGGTGATGAAGTGACGAGCGGTAAGCTGGGTGAGCGGTAAGGTTCCAATGAACGGGAACACGTATTTTTCTAGCGAGCGCCAGATATCTTTAATGGTGTTCTCGGCCAGCGGTTGAGACTTTTTCACTTCGTACCAGTCGGCGGAAACTTTGGCGAACAATAGCAGCCCGCCACCATCATGTAGCGACAATTCTTTGTCTACTGCTTTAGCGGCTTTGACTTCCGTGTTTGTGAGGGGCTTTGCCTGAATTGCTATGATCGTTACCTTTGGGACTACGGTTTTATGGGACTACGTTGATTTAGTCCCAAATGTAGTCCCAAACTTTCCGGCTGTAAACGGGGTATGCCGATAGATAACAGGCAACAAAAAACCCGCAAACTCAGTGAGAATGCGGGTTTCTGTGGGGTTTCCGGTAGTAAACGATACTTACCGAATATGTATTTGGTCGGCACGAGAGGATTTGAACCTCCGACCCCCGACACCCCATGACGGTGCGCTACCAGGCTGCGCTACGTGCCGATGCTATGGGCGTTTATACTACCTTTTCCTGATCTTATTGCAATAGCCAGATAGAACGACTGCTTTAGATTTAGGCAGTTAGTTGGCAATAAAGCGCCTTTCGTTCGTTAATACCTGTAAGAGCAGGGCAAGCTGTGGTTTTTCATCATTCAGTCGATTTCCTTCCATGTCGTAAGCGCGGTAGTTTCCGTTGCTTTCCAACACAATGAGTTGTTCTGGCGTCGTGATGAGCAGCGTGCCGCCATTACCATTAATCAACCATGGGTAACGTCGTTGAGCAGAGAACAGGTCTTCGCCCTGTGAATAATCATCCGTACTGTTCTTAACGTGGAGCAGGCGCTGCATCAGTGTGGTCATGACGTCTTTGTTATCCGTCATTTTCGTAATAGTCTGAGCTGGCGTATTCGGCCAGTGGACAATAAGCGGTGTTTGCCACTGGGTACGGGCGAAACGTACCGGATTGCTGGTATTGGCATTCTGGTTTTGTGCGGTTGTCACGATGACGACTGTATTATCCAGAAGGTTCTTTTCCTGCAAGGTGCGAATGATTTGGCCAATCTGGCGGTCAACGTCCTGAATATTGACACGGTTGCTTGAGTTAACCTCTTTACCCGCTGCATTTTGCGGTGTGTTATTCAGTTCAATGTAAGAGAACCAGGGCGCTGGGTTATTGTCGCGGTTTAGCCATTCCTGCCATTGGGTGAGGATAGCATCACCGCTTTGTTGCTGCGGCTCAGGCAGGGAGAAATCAGAAAGCAGCGCTTGGCGATAGAGCGGGCTATTGAAGCCGTTCGCTGAAAATAGCCCAAACTGATAGCCCTGCTGGGTTAACGCGGCGATCAGGGCAGAAGGTTTACGTGCGCTCAGGATGCCATCCATATAGGTTGTCGAGAGGCCATAAAACAGGTTAAACAAGGCCGCGTCTGGCTGAGAGCCGGAATCGTAATGATCGCTGAAGCGCACGTTTTCTGAGGCGAAGCGTGACAGGTTCGGCATACGGTTTTGTATGGCGTCGGGCGGCGTATCGTCGATCATTACCATCATCAGGTTATAGCCGCTGCCGTTATCGCGGAAGGTGATGTTATTGAGCGGATACTCTACCGTCATGGCGTCAGGATTACCCTGTTGCGTCAGCCGACGTTGATATTCCTGCGCATCCAGCAGGCCATGTTTTTCCAGAAACCGACGAGCCGTCATTGGATAGGACAGCGGCAGATTGGCACGTTGCATGGTAATCGGGCGATAGAAATTCGCATCCGCCCAGATGTACATCAGGTGAGAGGCGAAGAACGCTGAGATGAAAACGCCTGCCAGCGGTTTACCAAGGTGGCGGCGGTTCAGACTGCGTAATTTTTGCCAGCACCACGTACCGAACAGCATTTCAGCCATAAAAATCAATGGGATGCCGATAAACATCCACTGCCAGTCACGGGCAATTTCACCCTGTCCCGGGTTGACGACAAGTTCCCAAACGGTGCTGTTAAGGTGAAGGTGGAAGCGCGTAAAAACTTCAACGTCAACCAACAGTATCGTCAGCCCGGCTGTTGCCAGCGCCGCAGACAGGAACCGTAGCAGGCGTTGCGACATCACGATGAACGTAAGCGGAAAGATGACCAGCAGATAAGCGGCAAAGACGATAAAACTAAAATGGCCCAGCCAACTAACCAGTGCGTAAATGCGACCGAACAGGGAAGGGGGCCAATCGGCAACAAACAGATAGCGGCTACCCAGCCCCAGAGTGAGCAAAATATTGAATAGGGCGAACCAGTGTCCCCAACTGATCATCTGGGAGACTTTTTCGCGGTAGCACTGACGGTTGGTTACCATACGTTGGTCAAAATTTAGTGAGCTTTATCGGCTTTTTTAATTGAAGCCTGTAAGGCTTCAGCGAAAGAACGCGCCAGAATCTGACGTTGCGCAGGCGCGATGCTGGTGTTAATCAGGTTCGTCACCATGTTACCGAGCACCATCAAAGCAAGATCGGTCGGAGCGTGGTGCTTTTCCAGAACATTGACCATCTCAGAAAGCAGTTGTTCAACGTGTTCGTCACTATAACGGGATGATTGTGGCATAAAATGGTGTATCTCAAGCTGGTAAAGTCGCTTATCTTACCGTATAGACGTATGCTTTTCCGCACTTTTATCATTAACGTACTTTGATCACTCAATAGTGTAGAAGCTCGGCGCGCTTTTATGTATTGCGGGGCGTTCGTATCAGTGTTTGAATACGCGCCTTGCCAAAAGGAGAGTTTATCATGAGTCTGGATATCGCCCAGATTGCCCTGCATCAGCTAATTAAACGTGACGAACAAACGCTGGAAATGGTGTTGCGTGATTCTCTGCTGTCGACCAATGCGGCAGTCGAAGAGATGATGGCTGAACTGCATCGCGTCTACAGTGCCAAAAGTAAGGCCTATGGGCTGTTTAATGAGCAAAGCGAGCTGGCGGATGCGCTGCGGGCTTGTCGCAAAGGGGACGAGGACTTTCTGAGCTTCTCACGCGCTGCGACCGGGCGTCTGCGTGATGAGTTGGCGAAGTATCCGTTTGCCGAAGGCGGTATCGTGTTGTTCTGCCAGTATCGCTATCTGGCGGTCGAATATTTGCTGATATCGGTACTCAATAGCTGCAATAGCATGCGGGTTAATGAACAGTTGGATATCAGCACCACGCACTATCTGGACATCAACCATGCCGATATTGTTGCTCGTATTGATCTGACGGAATGGGAAACCAATCCCGAATCTACACGCTACCTGACGTTCCTGAAAGGGCGCGTCGGGCGCAAAGTGTCTGACTTTTTCATGGATTTTCTGGCTGCCTCGGAAGGGCTGGATACCAAAGCACAAAATCGGGGCTTGCTGAAAGCGGTCGATGAGTATTGTGATGACGCGCAGTTGGATAAAAACGAGCGTCAGAATTATCGCCAGCAGGTGTATAGCTACTGTAATGAACAGTTGCAGTCTGGTGAGGAGATCGAACTGGCGTCGCTGTCGCAGGAACTGCCACCGCTGGGTGAGAAAACCTTTCAGCAGTTTTCCACGGAGCAGGGTTATGAACTGGAAGAGAGCTTCCCCGCCGATCGCGGGACACTGCGCCAGTTGACCAAATTTGCGGGCAGTGGCGGTGGCATCAGCCTGAATTTTGATGCCCTCTTGCTCGGCGAACGTATTTTCTGGGATCCGGCGACGGATACGCTGACGATTAAAGGCACACCACCGAACCTGCGCGATCAGTTACAGCGTCGGACGAGCAGCGGTAAGCAGTAAACATCGCTCCAGAAAACGACGTTGCCCTTTTTTGTCGTCAGGGAAAGGGCAGCGGCTGAACCCGGCCTGCGTGAAAGCAAAAAAAACGCCGCATAAGCGGCGTTCTTCTCTTTCCGGCGTCCCGGAAAACAACTTCAGCGTAAACTAAACGCGAACGAAGTCGATGTGAGTCAGTTTTGGCTTGTAAACGTGACGTTGTACAGCCTGAACTTTAACTTGTACTTCTTTGCCATCGATAGACAGAATCAGTGCAGTACCGTAGAAGCCTTCTTTCGCTTCCTGGTTTTTCACTGAATCGTGATCCAGTTCGATAGAGACTGGTGCTTCTGAACCACCGTAAACGATGGCTGGGAATTTACCAGCGGAACGCAGGCGGCGGCTCGCACCCTTACCCTGACCTTGACGTGCTTCTGCTTTGATAGTAATCATTTTTTTCTCTACTTATATAAAGTAACCCTGCTACAGGCGACCCAGCAGCAGGTTGGGTTATTCAGCTTTTGTAAACAAAAGCGGGCTGAATTCTAGCGGAATATGGCGACATGGGCAAATGAATCCACAAATTACTTAGCCGCGCAGCTCGTTGGCGCGCCGGAAGCGCCCCTGATAATCAAAGAGCTTTTCGCGTATTTGCCAGAATTTCCCGTGTTTGCGTGCGACGACGAAATCGGGGGGGCGCAATAACGCCTGCTGGGCGATGACGTCGGCGGCGTGCTGCCAGTTAAACGGCGTTCCCGGTGCACGCTGATGGACGCGTAAAAACTGTTGCAGGAAAACGTGCCGTTGCGCGGTGGAATGCAGGCGAAAACGTTCGCTCACTTCAGCACCGTCCTCATCGTGGTAGAGGATTTTTAGCCATTCGCCTTTTGCATCCAAACCCTGTTCGAAGCTCATGCCGCTACAGCGTAAAACCAGCGCATCTTTCAGTTTCAGCGCGGCTTTCAGCATGTCATCGGGATCGACCAACACCTCATCACACTGGTGGCAGCGCCGTGCGGCAATATCGTTTTCTGCGCCGCAGTGCGGGCAGACTTTAAACCGAAACCGAAAATCACATTGCTGGCGTTGGTTGTTTTCCGTTATTTCCCAGCCCTGACAGCGGCGACCATAATGTTCGAGGATATCGCCTTGCTCAGTCGTTTTCCCCCAGAACAGGTTGGCAAATCCACACTCAGGGCAGAAAACCTGCACGGGCTGACTGCCCGCATGTGGCTTGCTGCTACCGACTTCCGGCGTATAGAGATCGTGCGGATTGCCTGCGTAATCCAGTATCAGGCAGTCCGTTTTTCCCGGGTAGAGGCGTAAACCGCGCCCGACGATTTGCTGATACAGGCTTACGGATTCCGTGGGGCGGAGGATGGCGATCAGATCAACATGCGGAGCATCAAAGCCTGTTGTGAGCACCGCCACGTTAACCAGATACCGCAGCGTCTGCTGTTTAAACGCGTCAATCAGCGCATCGCGCTCGGCTGCGGGCGTATCGGCACTGACCAGCGCAGCCTGACCTGCGGGCAACAACGCCGTAATTTCTTTGGCATGCTCGACGGTTGAGGCAAAAATCATCACGCCACGCCGTGTTTGCGCATAATCGATGATCTGACTGATGATGTGCGGCGTAATACGCTGCTGGCGTTTAAGTTCGAGATTCAGATCGGTTTCGCTGAATAGCCCATTACTGCGTGCGATGAGCCTGCTGAAATCATATTGCACGACGGGCATATCCAGTCGGTCAGGCGGCACCAGAAAGCCATGTTTAATCATATAGCGCAGCGGCAATTCATAGATGCAATCGCGGAACAGACAGCGCTCATCGCCACGAATCATGCCGTGATAGTGATACTGGTATATCCAGCCTTTACCCAGCCGATAGGGCGTGGCGGTTAAGCCGAGCAACCGCAGTTGAGGATTACTTTTTTGCAGATGCTGGATGATTTGTTGATATTGGCTGTTCTCGTCGTCGCTGATGCGGTGGCATTCATCAATGATTAGCAAAGAGAATGCATTATCGAACCGATCGAGATTACGAGCCACAGACTGCACGCTGCCAAAGACCACTTTCCCCTGACTCTCTCGCTGTTGCAGTCCCGCCGCGAAAATATCCGCTTCTAAATCCAAGGCGCAGTATTTAGCATGGTTTTGCGCCACCAGTTCCTTAACGTGTGCGAGCACCAGTACCCGACCACGAGCAAGCCGCGCCAGTTCGGCGATGACCAGGCTTTTCCCCGCACCGGTCGGCAAAACGATGACGGCCGGTTGGGTATGGCGGCGAAAATAGTCGAGCGTGGCGGAAACCGCCTCACGTTGATAAGGCCGCAGCGTGAATGACATGGCTAGTGCTGACAGATTTTACTGGCGCTGGTGGTAAAGCCTGCATCTTGTGGGATAAATTTTCCGCGTTCAGCCAGAAATTGCACCAGCATTGCCGCGGTCATATTGTCGGCTGAACAGGTATGAAAACGCGCTGCGCTGCCGAAGCGAGCTTCTATCGTGCTGATCAACTGTGCGGTGGTGAACGACTCACCGGACGAGAGCATCATTTGCAAAACTTCATGACCATGAATGGATGACATGGGTTGCCCTTAAAATGTAAGAAATTGCCCTTATTATGCCTGTTGATAATACCCAGTGCGAGGGTGTGCAGCCTGAAGGCTGGCTAAAAGAGCAACTTATGGGCGGTGAATTGCGGGACGCGCGAACAAAGCCCCGTTATACTACGATCTCATCATTTAGGGTCTCACGATTTGGGGCCAGCAATATTTGAGACAGGTAGTGAGTTTTAATGCGATTGGACAAATTTTTATCCCAGCATCTGGGAATCAGCCGTTCGTTGGTGGCGCGTGAGCTCCACGCACAGCGTGTTACCGTCGATGGTGAAGTGGTAAAAAGCGGCGCATTCAAGTTATCTCCCGAGCATAACGTTGAATTCGATGGCAACCCACTGGAACAGCAGAATGGCCCGCGCTACTTCATGCTGAATAAGCCTCAGGGCTACGTCTGTTCAACGGACGATCCCGATCATCCCACTATACTGTATTTCATGGATGTTCCGGTGGCGCACAAACTGCATGCGGCGGGGCGACTGGATATCGATACTACCGGACTGGTGTTGCTCACTGACGATGGTCAATGGTCGCACCGTATTACCTCGCCTAAGCATCAGTGTGAAAAGACCTATCTGGTGACGCTGGAACAGCCGCTGGCTGAGGATACTGCCGCACAATTTACGGCGGGCGTGCAACTGCATAACGAGAAGCATCTTACCAAACCTGCTTCGCTTGAAAAGGTAACGGATCATGTCGTTCGCCTGACGATTAGCGAAGGTCGCTACCATCAGGTGAAAAGGATGTTTGCTGCGGTGGGAAATCGGGTTGTGGCGTTACACCGCGAGCGTATCGGTGACATCTCTCTGGATAGTGAACTGGAACCGGGGGAATTCCGTGAATTAAACGCTGATGAGATTGCCAGCGTAAAATGATTTTGCTCAGAACGACCTTCTTTCTAATCTGGAGTTATTAGTGCAATTACGTCGCTCTTCTCACCTCGGGCTGATCTTTATCCTTGGCCTGATTTCGATGCTAATGCCGTTAGCCATCGATATGTATTTACCTGCGTTGCCGACTATCGCTAACGAGTTTGGTGTGGGGGACGGACACGTCCAAATGACGCTCAGTACCTATGTGCTGGGCTTTGCGATCGGTCAGATGTTCTACGGACCAATGGCAGACAGTCTGGGGCGCAAGCCTGTGATCCTCGGCGGTACGCTGGTTTTTGCGTTTGCAGGTGTGGCGTGTGCATTGGCACAAACGGTAGAGCAACTGATTTATATGCGCTTCCTGCACGGAGTTTCCGCCGCTGCGGCTGCGGTGGTGATTAACGCATTGATGCGCGATATGTTCTCGCGGGATGATTTTTCTCGCATGATGTCGTTTGTTGTGCTGGTTATGACCGTGGCACCACTCATTGCGCCGATTGCAGGGGGCTGGCTGCTGCTGTGGTTTAGCTGGCATTCCATTTTCTGGACGATCTCCGGCGCGGCGTTTCTGGCGTCAGCGCTGATTTTCTTTTTTATCAAAGAAACGTTACCCGCAGCGAAGCGACAGAAATTTCATTTGCGCACCACCATCGGGAATTTTGCCATCCTGTTCCGGCATAAGCGGGTGTTCAGCTATATGGTGGCGAGCGGGTTGTCGTTTTGCGGCATGTTTTCTTTCCTGAGCGCTGGACCGTTTGTGTATATCAATCTGTATGGCGTTTCTCCCCAGAATTTTGGCTATTACTTTGCCCTGAATATCGTCTTTCTGTTTGTGGTGACGCTGTTTAACAGCCGCAATGTGCGACGGCTGGGCGCGATGGCGATGTTCCGCGCGGGCTTAGTGATCCAGTTTGTGATGGGAATATGGCTGGTGATTGTTTGCCTGTTCGATCTCGGATTCTTACCGCTGGTGTTCGGCGTAGCGCTGTTTGTTGGTTGTATTGCGATGGTCGCATCGAATGCGATGGCCGTTATTCTTGATGATTTCCCTCACATGGCAGGGACCGCCTCGTCGCTGGCTGGCACGCTACGTTTCGGTCTTGGTGCGATTGTGGGCGTTATTCTGTCGCTGGCTTCATTTAATAGCGCCTGGCCGATGGTGCTATCGATGGCGCTCTGTTCGATAGGCGCTTTTCTGCTGTTTCTGTACGCGAACCGCCCGGTAGCGTCCTGATTTCCCCTCCTTATCAGATGTAGGCGATGCGTAGATGCAGGAAAGTCCCCTGCATCTGGGTGGGTTTCTGTCTGTTCCTTTTTCCTCTGATGACGATATTCATCCATGGTTTTTTGTTTTGCTAATGTAAAACATTTGACTCAAAAGTGAACGCATGGGTTAAAAAGGGTTGAGATATTAAATGGAAAAGGTTACATATAGCCGGAAAAGAAGAAATATTCGTGATCGATATGGCATTAATAGCGCTTGCAATCGAACCAGTTAGCCACTAATACGACATGAGAAGGTGTGTTTGTTGTTTTTTTGTTCATGAAAAGTGGCGAAAAATGGTGCAAGCACGCTACTATGATAAATATGTTGCCATTTTGTGAATTTATTACCTGAGGAAAACAGTAGTGGACAGTTTCCAACTTTCGGTAGTTCATCGTTTGCCGCAAAGTTATCGCTGGTTATCGGGTTTTGCGGGTGTCAATGTTGAACCGATTCCGCTGAGCGGCAGAGAAGAAGACAATAACCTGATTGGTCTCAAATTATTGAGCCATGATGGCGATATCGCATGGGAAATCATGCGCCAACTGAATCAATCGTTGATGGAAATACAGGTTGAATGCGCCGTTCTGGAATGGGAAGGCGAACCGTGCTTGTTTTTACATCGCAATGATGAAAGCACGGCAATGTGCCGTCTGAAGAATGTCGGTGTCGCGATTGCTGAATCCGTATCGGCACAATACCCTTTTTAAACCGTAGCGTCAGCAGACTGGCGCTACGGCAGGATTTCATTTATGTCGGCAGCGTTTCTGTCGTGCAGGATGAAAACTGTAGCAATTCCCGCGTGTAATCTTCCGCCGGGTGTGCGAATACCTGTTTACAGTCCCCTTGTTCAACCACCTCGCCTTGTCGCAACACAATAACCTGATGACACAGTGAGCGGATTACCTGTAAATCATGGCTGATAAACAGGTAGGCGATTTTGTGTTTTTCCTGCAATGATTTCAGCAATGCCAAAATTTGCGCCTGAACCGTTCTGTCCAATGACGATGTAGGCTCATCCAGGATCAGCAGTTCCGGTTGCAGTATCAACGCACGGGCGATAGCGATTCGTTGGCGCTGACCGCCGGAAAACTCTGAAGGGTAGCGGTAGCGGGTCGAGGGATCCAGCCCGACTTCCCGCATCGCCTCTATCACGCGCTGGTCACGCGCCTCTTTACTTAACTTATGATGGACGGTCAATCCCTCGGCGATAATTTGCTCCACATTCAGCCGCGGGTTGAGTGCGGAATTGGGATCCTGAAAGACAACCTGAATCCGGCGGCGGAAAGGCAGCAGTTGCTTGCGAGTCAGCCCTTGCAGAGGCTGACCGTCAAACCCAATGTTGCCGCGTGATTGAATCAGGCGCAGTAGCGCTAATCCGGTGGTGCTTTTCCCTGAGCCGGATTCCCCCACCAGACCCAGACTTTCACCGCGCCGTAAGGTGAAGTTGATATTGTTCACGACCTGCTTTTCGTCAACGGTACGGCGTAAAAGACCGCGTTTGATGGGAAACGAAACATGCAGTTGCTCCACTCGCAAGAGTGGTTCGCCGTCATCCTCGACCGGAAGTGGCTCGCCTGATGGTTCTGCATCCAGTAATTGGCGCGTGTAAGGATGCTGTGGTGCGCTGAAAAGCTGCTGACAGCGATTGTGCTCCACGGCCTGACCGGCTTTCATCACCGACACGTTGTCTGCCAACTGACGGACAATATTCAGGTTGTGGGTAATGAACAGTAAACTCATCCCCAGCTCCTGCTTCAGCTCGTTCAGTAATTTCAATATTTGCGCCTGAACGGTCACGTCCAGCGCCGTGGTGGGTTCATCGGCAATCAGTAAATCAGGCTGTGTCAGCAGCGCCATGGCAATCATGACGCGCTGGCGTTCTCCGCCAGAAAGCTGGTGGGGGAAATCATTCAAGCGGCTTTTTGCCTGACGGATGCCTACGCGATCCAGGCAGGTGATGACTTCGCTGCGGGCGGCTTCGGTGCGCATACCTCGGTGGAGCGATAGCACTTCAATTAGCTGTTTCTCAATACATTGCAGCGGGTTAAGCGACACCATCGGTTCCTGAAAAATCATCGCGATCCGGTTGCCGCGTATCTGGCGCAGTGTTTTTTCATCGGCATGCAGCAGTGATTGCCCAGCGAAGCGGATATCCCCTTGCGGATAAACCACGGGCGGGGAGGGGAGTAAGCGTAAAACCGACAGCGCGGTAACGCTTTTCCCTGAACCTGATTCACCGACTAGCGCCAGCGTCTCACCCGCGTTCACCGTCAGTGAAAGCTGGTCGACGACACGCTGCTCCTGATCGCCTTGGCGGAAGGCAATGCTGAGATTATCTATCTGCAATAAAGGTGAACTGGACATATTAATGCGCCTTGCTGGGGTCAAAGGCGTCGCGCACCGCTTCGCCGATAAAAATGAGTAAGGAAAGCACGATGGAAAGCACCATAAACACGGTGATACCCAGCCACGGTGCCTGAAGGTTCTCTTTCCCTTCCAGCAATAAGGTGCCTAATGATGGCGAACCCATAGGCAGACCAAAACCGAGAAAATCGAGCGATGTCAGCGTGGTAATTGATCCGCAGAGAATAAAAGGCAGGTAGGTCAGCGTAGCAACCATGGCGTTTGGCAGCATGCAGCGGAACATAATGGCACGATCGCTGACGCCCATCGCCTGCGCCGCACGAATATAGTCAAAGTTTCGCGTACGCAGAAATTCTGCCCGCACTACGCCAACCAGACTCATCCAGCCGAACAGTACGGTAATCGCCAATAGCCACCAGAAATCCGGCTGAATCACGCTGGACAGCAGAATGATGAGAAACAGCGTTGGCATGCCGGACCAGACTTCGATAAAGCGTTGACCCCAGAGATCGAGGCGTCCACCGTAATAGCCCTGTGCCGCACCGACAGCGATGCCAATCACGCTGGAAAGGATCGTGAGCGCCAGACCGAACAGCAGTGAGATGCGGAAGCCATAAAGCACCTGGGCGACGACGTCTTTCCCTTGGCTGTCTGTGCCCAGCCAGTTCTGCCAGTTTGGTGACGATGGGAAAGATGTCGTAGTAGCGTAATTGATAGTGTCATAACTGTAGTGAATCAGTGGCCATATCACCCAGCCGTGACTGCTGATACGTTGGGCGATATAAGGATCGCGGAAGTCAGCGGGGGTATCTAACTGCCCACCAAACGTTTTTTCGCTGTGGTCAATGAGCACTGGCGTATAAAACTGGCCGTCATATTTCACCAGCAGCGGTTTATCATTGGCAATCAGTTCGGAAAACAGGCTGATGATAAATAGCACCATGAAAATCCATAGCGACCAGTAACCGCGACGGTTACTTTTAAAACGCGCCCAGCGTGCTTGATTAATCGGGCTTAAGCGGCTCATTGGCGTCCCTCAAAATCGATACGTGGATCCACCAGCGTATAGGTCATGTCGCTGACGATGTTCAGCAATAAGCCGATCAACGTGAAAATATACAGCGTGCCGAACATAACGGGATAGTCACGTTGCAGCGTTGCGTCATAGCCCAGCAGGCCCAACCCATTAAGAGAAAACATCACCTCAATCAGCAGTGAACCAGTGAAAAACATACTGATAAAGGTGGCAGGGAAGCCAGCAATCACCAGCAGCATGGCATTACGGAACACATGGCGATAAAGAATGCTCTTTTCATCCAGCCCCTTAGCCCGTGCGGTAACAACGTACTGCTTGCGAATCTCATCCATAAAGGAGTTCTTGGTGAGCATGGTTAAGGTGGCAAACCCGCCAATCACGGAGGCCAGGACGGGTAACGCAATATGCCAAAAATAGTCAGTGATTTTGCTGTACCACGGCAACGTATCAAAATTGCTGGAAACCAGCCCGCGTAGCGGGAACCAGTCCAGATAACTGCCGCCAGCGAATAGCACAATCAAAATGATCGCAAATAAAAACGCGGGAATGGCATAGCCGATAATGATGAGCGTGCTGCTCCAGGTGTCGAACGGCGTGCCGTTCTTCACGGCTTTTTTGATGCCCAGCGGAATAGAAATCAGGTAGACAATCAGCGTACTCCACAGGCCGAGCGTAATGGAAACGGGCATGCTCTCTTTAATGAGTTGCATCACCGAAGAACCACGGAACAGGCTGTCGCCGAAGTCAAAACGGACATAATCCCACAGCAGTTTAAAATAGCGCTCATGAATGGGTTTATCGAAGCCGTAGCGTTTGGTGATTTCTTCGATGACCTCTGGATCAAGCCCGCGTGAACCGCGGTACGTGTTTTCGATATTAGGGGCTCCGCTGGTTCCGGTGCGTGCCATACCCGCATCCATTCCGCTACTGGCGGTGAAACCGCTGCCGTGACCCATCTCAATGGCCGCGATGGCCTGATCGACCGGGCCGCCGGGCGCAATTTGTACAATAAAGAAATTAATCGTGATAATCGCCCACAGGGTTGGAATGACCAGCAGCAGGCGGCGTAACAGATAGGTTCCCATTTTGATTCCTTAACGTCGCTCTGCGGGCAGCGTAGCCGCCTGTTTGGTATCGAACCACCAGCCGTCAATGCCAAGCGAATACGCCGGGCGAACTGCGGGCATAGCAAATTTGTTCCAATAGGCAAAACGGTCATGATTGGAATACCACATAGGGATCATGAACTGGTTCCAGGTCAGCACCCTGTCCAGCGCGCGACCCAGTGACAACAGCGGCACTTTTTGCCCTTGGTGCTTAACAATGTCCTCAATGAGAGAGTCAATGGCGGGATCGCTGACGCCGGAGGTATTGTAACTTGAGTTGATATATTGCGAGCTCCAGCGGATTTGCAGGTTGTCATCAGGGTAAAGGAGAGCGGGGTACACTGTCGCCGTCATATCGAAATCCCGTTTGCGTAGACGGCTATTGAACTGTGCGCTATCGATGTTACGCACATTCATGGTAATCCCTAGTTTTTTCAGGCTTTGCTGAAACGGCAGGACATACTGTGAGTTGCCTGCGCTTGGCAATAGCAGTTCAAACGTAAAGGGCTGCCCGGTTTTGCTATTGACCAGCTTTTGATCTTTCAATTCCCAACCTGCCTCTTTCAGCAACGTTAGTGCCTTAAGCCAGTTTTGTCGGTCATAGCCGCTGCCATCGGAGGAGGGCGGTTGATAGCGGGTGCCAAAGACCTCGGCAGGCACTTTATCTTTCAGCGGCGTCAGCCAGGCAAGCTCTTCCGTGCTGGGTTCGCCTTTAGCGGCATACTCGGTGTTTTGGAAATAGCTATCGGTACGTTGATAAGCGTTGTAATACAGCGCCTTATTCATCCAGTTGAAGTCAAAAGCCAGCGCTAACGCCTGACGGACGCGCCTATCCTGAAATAATGGCCGCTGGATATTGAACGCCAGCCAGCGCGTATCCTGTGCGGATTGATTGACCTGATCCTGTTTGATGATGTAACCGCGAGCGAAGTTACCGCCCTGATATTGTGTCGCCCAATTCTTTGGCGATCCTTCCTCTCGCAGGTCGAACGCACCGGCTTTAAACGCTTCCAGCGCAACGCTATCGTCCAGATAGTAGTCGTAGCGGATTGTATCGAAATTGTTCAGGCCTTTATTTACCGGCAGATCGGCACCCCAATAGTCTTTCACCCGCGAATAGGTGACATATTGTCCGGTGCGGTAGGCTGTGATGCGATAAGGGCCACTGGCAGGTGGCGGATACGACAGGGGCTCGTTGAGTTTATGATTTTTCCAGAATTTCTCCGGCATGATGGGCAATGTTATCAGGCTGAACATGCGGTTTTTATCGGATACGGGAAAATCGAAGCGTACGGTCAGCGGAGCGACAGCTTTGGCGGTGACGTCTTTGAAATAGAGACGAAACTGTGGCACGCCCTGCGTCATAAACATATTGTAGGTGAACGCGACATCGGCTGCGGTGATCGGTGAACCATCATGAAAACGAGCCTGGGGATTCATATCGATTTCAATCCAGCGGAAATCTGCCGAATGGCGAGTTGTTAGTGCCACCAGCGGATAATAGCTGCCGGGTTCGTCATCAGAGGAGACAAAGAGCGAATCGTAGAGGCGTTCAGTACGTGCCGCCGCTACGCCGCGTAGCGCGTAGCGGTTGAAATTATCGAAGGTTCCCAGTGCGCTGAGGGTGATATTGCCGCCTTTGGGGGCATCGGGATTTACATAGTCAAAATGGCGGAAGTTCTCCGTATACTTCGGCTCCCCCAAAAGCGCAAAGCGGGTGCTGTTTTCAATCGTCTCGGCATGCAGCCCAAAATGGGTCGTGCAGAGCAATACGGCGGCGATAACACGTTTTAACATCTGACGGCAATCTCCTGCGAGTGGACGTTATCTGATTGGATGACTGATGCAGACATGCCATATCGTAACGTCGACGATGCCAATTTTCTCGGCATAAAGTTCTTGAAATAATTAACATTCCCATCGGGAAGTTGCGTGTTTTCTTTTTATCATGAAATCAGGTGATAAACCTACTTTAATCACGGCCTGTTAATGTTTCAGGTTGTGGGTTTAGTCATATTTTGCGCAGTGCGCCGCAGAAGGGGGACGATATGCAGCAGAATTTGGGTGAAAAGCAGACATAACCATTTCTGGGAGAGATGGTTAACATTGCGTAGCAACGGCTCGCAGGGTGACAGATAAGGGTGTCTATCATAAAAAAACGTAGGGAACGTTTTTCAACGTTGCGTAGCAACGGCCCGTAGGGTGATGGACAAGGATGTCCATCATAAAAAAACGCCGCTTGTTATAAGCGGCGTTGATGTTGTCTCGTTTTGTTGGCTAACAGCAAAGTCTTTCCACTAGCAAAGCAATATCGCAATAAGGGAGTGGATAGTGTTTAGCTGGTTTTTCCTTTACTCAGAATACGGCGTCCTTCCTGATAACGCTTATTCCAGTAGTCTTCTGTCATCTTGGAAATGATGACGCCGCTGCTGGTTGACGCGTGGACGAACTGATCGTTACCGAGATAAATGCCAACATGACGTCCGGTTGAACCCGCGCGGAACAAGACAAGATCGCCAACGCGCAGTTTGTTGCGCTGAATTTGCTGACCCATCTCTTGCTGTTCATAAGTAGAACGCGGTAAATCCATACCAAACTGTTCGCGGAACGTGCGCTGAACGAAAGCTGAGCAGTCAATGCCACGGCGACTATCACCACCTAATCGATAGCGAACGCCTTTCCAACTGGCATATTGGTTAAGTAACTTGGATTTGATGTCCACGTTACGAACCAGTGCTTCAAATTCATCCTGAGAGGCTTGCAGTAAAAGACCATCTTTATCATTAACTGCATGCATATCAGTTTGAGCTTTATGGTTGTATGCACTATTACTTCCACATGCGGAGAGCATCATTGCCACCGCGACGGCAGGCACTGCCCGCCAGATATATCTCAGAATCGGTTGAGACTTGACCATTATTGTTATGTTCCCTTGCTGTCCTTAACGACAAATATCGTTATGTAGTATCCCCAGTTCACTGGGGTATAAATGCCAAATGAAAACGAGACTCAGACTAAATCACCGCGTCTTCTTAGCCAAACACTCATCGGCGAAACTGTGTCGTAATGCACATTATTTCTCTTGCCGCCGCTAGTTCAGTATGCGCTAAAAAGCAAACTTCAACGAGACTACCGCAACAGCAGCAGGATTGCGAGAAGTTTTAACTATTTTATTTATAAGATTTAATGATGTGTTCAGTTAAAAAATGTCGATGTAAATAATCCGAAATTATACGGATTTATACCGTCTATTTTTTAGTTAATAGTCTGTTTAACAAGGCAATAGCGGCATCGCTTGCCGGCGTTAATAACCACCAACTCAGTCCGACCAAAACGACAGAGAGCGAACCGACTGCAATATCCGTAAACCAATGTGCGCCGATCATGATGCGAGGCAATGAGAAAATTACCATGATGACCAGGCCGATGATGAAAGCCGTGCGGGTAAAATAACGCAACATAAAGGCAGCAAAGATCATTAACATCATGCCGTGGTCGCCAGGGAAACTGTCCGATGAAGCATCTTTGGTCGGAATGCCCGTTAAGGCTGAAACGCGATTGATGTCAGTAAAATAGAGTGTCGGGCTGGTGTGTTGAACGGGTAATAGATGTCCTGCCTGATTCAGCACGACGGCAGTTAACAGCATGATGAAACCGAGGATCAACAAACGGCGACGTTCAGGCGGCGTGGCTTTCAGATAAAACGAGAGGTACAACGCACCCATTGCAATAAGCGCACAGCCGTCAAAGGCACGGTTATTGGTAATCGCAACCAGATGCAAAAATGTTGGGCTATCGACCAAAAGATGATTGAAATAGAAAAAAATATGGCTGTCGAGTGTGAACCAAAAACCATGATTTTCGGGGAGATACCAGGATAAAAACAGCCCAATACCCAACACGTTGAGCACTAAAATAGAAGAAAAACGAGCAAATGACATAAGGCAAAGCATCCAAAGACGAAAAGGCTTCATTCTAGTCCACATTAGTTAAACGAGCCTTTAACAATGAGGCTTGTAACGTATTCCATTCGGCCGGTGTTTCATTGATGATTTCGATACGGCTATCAATCGGTGGTGTTGATCGGGTTTCTATATGCAGATCGTGGCCCTGACGGTTGACGATGAGCGTTCCCTCTTTTATACGCATCACGCCTTTAACCCGATTCACGGGAGAAAGACGAACCCAGTCCAGTAGTGCGGCAGTATCAAAAGTGGTGTCAGGCGCGAATATCCAGCCGCAGGCGTGGTAGCCCTGTCCCTGATTGAGAGAACGTCGCCAGGATTGCCCACCCGGTAATTGCAGCGCGGCCAAACCTGTTGTTGGCTTATGTGAGTGGTGGTGGGCTCCATCTGGAAGGTCGCGCACACGGTCTTGCGATGAATGGTGTCGCGGCTGATCGAGCTGTTGGCGGTCAACGTTTCCCTGACTGGCTTCGATAATGTGCCGTCCCTCACCACTGACCCGCTGCCACTGCTGCAAGGCTGCGAGATCGTCGGAGGTATAGGTATCACGTTTATTGGCGATAATAATGTCAGCGGCGGCAAGCTGATCGCGGAAGTTTTCGTTTTCCGTGTAACGCGTGTCGCTGAGTTGGCGCGCATCCAGAAGACATAGCGTCGCTTGCAATGTCAGCCAGGGCTGATAGATCTCGCTCATCAGTAAGGAGAGAATTTGTTTCGGATGGCCGAGTCCTGTGGGTTCGATAAGCAGGCGGTGCGGCTTTTTCTGTTGCAATAGCATATTCAGGCCAACCTGCATTGGTAGGCCGTTCACGCAGCACATGCAGCCGCCGGGAATTTCTTTCAGAACCGCACCGCTGTCTGCCAATAGCGCGCCATCAATGCCCACCTCGCCGAATTCATTGACCAGCACCGCCCAGACCTCGTCTTCCGGCTTTTGCGACAGCAGATGGCGAATCGTCGTGGTCTTTCCACTCCCCAGAAACCCCGTAATCAAATTGACTTTCGTTAGCATGGCAGGCTCCTATGTGGATTGACGGTGGGATGTGCCGGATATTTCATCCGGCGACAAGTATCGTGTTGATGATGCGAGGTATGCGATTAGTCTGCACGACCCATATAGCGGCGTTCTGGAATGTGAATGCGGATTTTTTCACCTGCGCTCAGGTATTCTGGCACCGGAATAACCAAACCGGTGCTCATGGTGGCCGGTTTGTTACGTGAGCTGGCAGAAGCGCCTTTAATGCCCGGAGCTGTCTCAATGATTTCCATATCTACTGTTTGTGGCAGTTCCAGCGCGATGATTTGGCCGTCCCAGCTCAATACCTGAATGCCCGGCATACCGCCTTCAGGGATGAACAGCAGCTCTTCTTCGATTTGATCTTTTTTGAAGAGATAAGGCGTGTAGTCTTCATCATCCATAAAGACGTATTCATCACCGTCAATATAAGAGAAGGTGACCGTGCGGCGTGTTAGCGTGATGGTATCGAGAATATCATCGCCTTTAAAACGCTCTTCCACTTTTAAACCCGTGCGTACGTCAGAAAAACGCATTTTGTACAGCGTGCTGGCACCGCGAGCGCTGGGGCTTTGAACATCGATGTCCTTTACCAGCAATAACTTGTCGTTATAGTTAACGACCATGCCGCGTTTAATCTCGTTTGCTCTTGCCATAAAAATTACCTGTTATAAGGAGTGTGATTTTTGTGGCGACACGTTACTCGCGCTGGAGAATTCAGGCAAGTGATAAGATGAAGGTGCTGATATTGGTTTTTAGCGGCAGGACTGTTATCGTGGCGCTTTCTATCTTTTGTCAGCCCACCGGAGAGTTTGCTGATGGACTGTCGTTCCCATTGTGGTGCGTGTTGTACCGCGCCATCTATTTCAACGCCGATGCCGGGGCTGCCGCATGGCAAGCCCGCGAACACGCCCTGTATCCACCTTGATGACGCGATGCGCTGTGGGCTGTTCCATTCTCCTCTCCGGCCTGCGGTTTGCGCAGGCTTACAGCCGCGTGCGGATATGTGTTTCAGCCACCGGGATGAGGCGATGGTTTATTTGCTCAAACTGGAAGCTGACACCGCACCTTAACGTGCGGCGATCAGGCGTCTTTGATGCGCCACATACAATAGCTGGAACCGACGATCATCAGCAGCGCGAAAAAGAAGACCGCGTGATAGTTCCAGATTTCAGCAACGATCCCGGCCAGCGAACCGGAAATGATCCAACCAACGCGGGTGGTATTGGTAAACAGCGTCGTCGCGGCTCCCGCCTGTCCGGGCATCAAATCCTGAAAATAAAGCATACCGATGCCGGCCAGAATGCCGATGAAAATGGCGTTCAGCGCCTGTAACCCCAGCAGGGCTATTTCTCCATCGAGAATCAGCAGACCGCCGAAGAACAGCAAACCAGACGCAACGGCAAGTCGCATGAGAAAACGTTTACCGAAGCGTTTAGCCACGTAGCCCGCAATCAACATCACCGGAATCTCCAGCCCGGCAGCCACACCCATCATGATGCCCGCCAGCTTTTCCGGCAGATGCAACTCATGCACCAGATACAACGGCATATTAATGAGGTAAATTCCGTTGCAGGTCCACATCAGGGTACAGGCAACAAACAATAAGAGCGTATCTCTGCGGTTGCGACGCGGCGATTCCAGCGTAGAGGTGGTTTTTTCCACCGTTTTAGGCATGGAAGGCAGGAAAAATTTGACCAGAATGCCGCACAAAATAAACACGACGGCGGCGGTCAGATACATAGTCGTGAAGCCAAAACCGAGTGCCAACGCAAAAGCAATGGGCGGGCCGACCACCCAGGCGAGCGAAATCTGGGCGCGGAGAATGGAACTGAACATCGCCGCTTCACGACCCGTTTTATCCGCATGTTCTCGCGCTAGCGCAAAAAGTTGCGGGTTTGCCGTTGAGCCAAAACTGCTCAGTAAAACGCCGATAAACAGCAGAATAAAGTAGTTACGGTTCCATGCAAACAACATGCAGGCCAGCGCGCCCAGCAAGCAACAAACAAATATCAGCGATTTGCGATCGCCCTGACGATCTGAGCGCGTAGCCAGTATTTGGCTGACGATAATGCCGATCACCGCACTACCGGTATAAAACATCCCCACCAGAAAAGGGCGCGCCTGTACCTCGCTGGAAAGAAAGAGGCTGAGCGTGGGGAGTTGCAACGCACCGGCTGTCCCGGTCAGAAAGGCAATGACTAAGAATGCTGATGATGTCAGGTCAATCGGACGTCGTGTTGTGTTTGCTGGAGTGAACATAAATTGATAGCGCTTAGAAAATAGGCGAAGGCTGTCGAGCGCGACATACTACCCGGGTTTATAATGAAACAGAAATCCTGTTTCATTATTTTTCGTCAGCATAGCGTCAGCCATTGGGTGATTTTTTTGGCTGGCAGTGCGTCATCCACGTTAAAATGTGCGTGATGTCATAATTTTGTTACGTCAGCAGCGCAGAAAGCTTGCATAAATGGCGTAATAGAATGAGACTTTTGAAACGTTTCGGCGGGATTTTTTTTGAAACGCCCTAATAATCGACACATTTTTTTCTCATAAAAGCTGAAACGATTCAACTTTCAGCAAGAGAGGAGTGCCATGTTCCAGTTGTCACAGCAAGATATTCATTTGGGCGCCGCGGCCAGCACTAAGCAGGAAGCTATCCAGCTTGTTGCTTCAGCACTGACCGAGGCCGGGTGCGTTAACGCAGGGTATGTCGATGGCATGCTACAGCGTGAACAGCAGACATCCACCTATCTGGGAAGCGGTATTGCTATCCCTCACGGCACCACCGATACCCGCGATCTGGTATTGAAGACCGGGGTTCAAGTATTCCAGTTTCCTCAGGGAATCACCTGGGGTGAAGATCAAACCGCGTATGTGGTATTGGGTATTGCAGCCCGTTCTGATGAACATCTGGCGCTGCTGCGTCAACTGACTCATGTCCTGAGCGACGATCGCGTGGCGGCACGTCTGGCGAGTACCACATCGGCAGAAGAGCTACGTAGCCTGCTGATGGGTGAGCAGCAGTTGGCGGAGTTCCGCTTTGATACCTCGCTGATTGCGTTGGATGTCGTGACCGACAATCTGCTGACGCTTCAGGCGCTGAACGCGGGTCGCCTTCAGCAGGTCGGTGCAGCCGATGCCAGCTTCGTCAGCACTGCCGTCAGCAACAAGCCGCTCAATCTCGGACAAGGTGTGTGGTTCAGCGATAGCGCTGTCGGTAATCTCAGCAGCGCAGCGGCGGTGGCCCGTCCGGCTACGCCTTTCAGCGTTGACGGTGAAAACGTGGCGTTATTGGTGACGGTTGCGGCGGCTGACGATCAGGCTTTCGCCCCGATCGATTACCTGAGCAACCTGCTGATTGCGCAAAAAGCGGAACGTCTGCTGACGGCTGACGCGCCGACGCTGCTGGCCTTATTGACCAGCGACGTACCGGAAGAGAGCGAAGTGCTGACGGCAGAATTCACGATTCGCAACGAACACGGCCTGCATGCCCGTCCGGGCACCATGCTGGTGAACGTGATCAAACAGTTCAGCAGTGACATCACCGTCACCAATCTGGATGGTACAGGCAAACCCGCAAATGGTCGTAGCCTGATGAAAGTGGTCGCGCTGGGCGTGAAGAAAGGTCACAAATTGCGCTTCACCGCCAGCGGTAGCGATGCGGAGCAAGCACTGGCCGCGATTGGCGACGCGATTACATCCGGTTTGGGCGAGGGGGCAGCATGAGCAGGAGAGTAGCCACAATCACCCTGAATCCAGCTTATGATCTGGTTGGCTATTGCCCGGAAGTGGAAAAAGGCGAAGTCAATCTGGTTCAGACAGCGGGTCTGCACGCCGCAGGTAAAGGTATCAACGTTGCCAAGGTGCTGAAAGATCTCGGGATTGATGTCACGGTCGGTGGCTTTCTGGGTAAAGACAATCAGGATGGTTTTCAGCAACTGTTCAGCGAACTGGGCATTGCCAACCGTTTCCAGGTTGTTCCAGGGCGTACGCGTATTAATGTCAAATTAACGGAAAAAGATGGCGACGTCACCGACTTCAACTTTTCCGGTTTTGAAGTGACACAGCAAGACTGGCAGCGTTTCGTCAATGATTCGCTAAGCTGGCTGGGTCAGTTCGATATGGTTGCGGTAAGCGGCAGTCTGCCTGCTGGCGTCGATCCTGATGCCTTTACCGATTGGATGTCGCGTCTGCGTACGCAATGTCCATGCATTATTTTCGACAGCAGCCGTGAAGCGCTGGTGGCGGGATTGAAAGCCTCTCCCTGGTTGGTGAAACCGAATCGTCGGGAGCTGGAAATATGGGCCGGGCGTAAATTACCAACGCTGGCTGATGTGGTGGATGCCGCCCACGCGTTGCGTGAGCAGGGTATCGCGCATGTTGTGATCTCCCTGGGTGCGGAAGGCGCGCTGTGGGTGAATGCATCTGGCGCGTGGCGCGCGTTGCCACCAGCTTGTGATGTGGTAAGTACGGTAGGGGCGGGCGACTCCATGGTTGGGGGGTTGATTTATGGCTTATTAATGCGTGAATCCAGTGAGCACACTCTACGTTTGGCGACAGCGGTTTCAGCGCTGGCCGTCAGCCAAAGCAATGTTGGTATTACCGATCGTCCTCAGTTGGCCGCAATGATGGCGCGTGTCGACCTGAAACCCTTTAACTGATACAGCAGGAGACAAACAATGAAAACGCTGCTGATTTTGGATAAATCACTGGGCCTGGCGAGAAGCCAACTGGTGAAGAACCTACTCGGCGCTGCCGCTGCGAAAGCAGGGGTGACGTTTACAGAACAAGCTAACGACGCTGAACTGGCGATCGTTCTGGGTGCATCCGCTGCGGTGGACAGCGCACTGAATGGCAAACAGGTGTATGTCGGCGATATTGAACTGGCTGTCTCACAGCCGGAAGCCTTTTTAGCGAAAGCGCAGACGGAAGCAACCGCGTATCAAGCCGCGGCGTCAGCTCCCGTTCAGCAGCCCGCGGCTGCCAAACGCATTGTGGCCGTAACGGCGTGTCCGACTGGCGTCGCGCACACGTTTATGGCGGCAGAAGCGATTGAAAGCGAAGCGAAAAAACGCGGCTGGTGGGTCAAAGTGGAAACGCGTGGCTCCGTTGGTGCGGGCAACGCGATTACCCCGGAAGAAGTTGAACAGGCCGATCTGGTGATCGTCGCGGCGGATATTGAAGTCGATCTGGCGAAATTTGCCGGTAAGAAGATGTACCGCACCTCGACGGGGCTGGCACTGAAAAAGACGGCACAGGAATTAGATAAAGCGCAGGCTGAAGCCAAAGTGTATCAGCCATCCGGGCAAGCCAGCGCCTCAAGCGCAAGCGAATCTGGCCAGAAAGGCGGGGCAGGTCCGTATCGTCACCTGCTGACCGGCGTGTCTTATATGCTGCCGATGGTGGTGGCAGGCGGTCTGTGTATCGCGCTGTCGTTTGTCTTTGGTATTGAAGCCTTTAAACAGGAAGGTACGCTGGCAGCAGCGCTGATGAAGATCGGCGGCGGTTCTGCTTTTGCCCTGATGGTGCCAGTGCTGGCGGGCTATATCGCGTTCTCCATTGCGGATCGTCCGGGCTTAACGCCGGGTCTGGTGGGGGGGATGCTGGCGGTGAGTACGGGCGCAGGCTTCCTCGGCGGGATTATTGCCGGTTTCCTGGCGGGTTATGTTGCCAGAGCGATCAACAATAAACTGATTCTGCCGCAAAGTCTGACGGCGCTAAAACCGATCCTGATTATTCCACTGTTCGCTACGTTGATCACCGGCCTGATCATGATTTACGTGGTTGGTACGCCAGTGGCGAAAATTCTGACGGGTCTGACAGGCTGGCTGCAATCCATGGGCACGGCGAATGCGGTGATCCTGGGGGCCATTCTGGGTGCGATGATGTGTACGGATATGGGCGGGCCGGTTAACAAGGTGGCTTACGTCTTCGGTACTACGTTACTCAGTAGCCAGATTTATGCGCCGATGGCCGCCGTCATGGCAGCAGGTATGGTGCCACCGCTGGCGATGGGTCTGGCGACTGTGTTGGCAAGCAAGAAATTCAATCCGACCGAGCGTGAAGGCGGTAAAGCGGCATTTGTGCTGGGCTTGTGCTTCATCTCCGAAGGGGCGATCCCTTACGCGGCGCGTGATCCAATGCGCGTTCTGCCTTGCTGCATCATCGGTGGCGCACTGACTGGTGCGCTGTCAATGATGGTGGGCGCTAAGTTAATGGCACCACATGGTGGTCTGTTCGTGCTATTGATTCCTGGCGCGATTACCCCGGTTATTGGCTACCTGTTGGCGATTATTGCCGGAACCGCAGTGGCTGGCGTGCTGTATGCGTTGCTGAAACGCTCTGATGAACAACTGGCGAAAGTCGCGTAAGTTCGATCATAGTCGTAGATAAAAAGTAATGCCATAACACAAGGATGTGGATGAGATAGCGCCCGTTGGTATTCACCGACGGGCGCTTTTTTATGGGTTCTGCCCCTTGGGCTTCAAGAAAACTTATCCGAGGAACGGAAGCGGAGGAATGGGATAGAATAGTAAAGCGTTTGCGCCATGGATGGCGCAAGCCGAGCGTACAGGGATGTATTCACAGCGTCTTTACGATCTATCCATTACCTCCGCTTGGCACAATCGACTAGCAACTTTAAAAGCATGTTGCAACTTTAAGGGTAATCAGCACTGCGCTTCGGATTTGAGCCAGGCGATTTCGTTAGCCCAGATATCAGGATTGACCGTTTCCAGAATCATCGGGATCCCATCAAAACGCGCGTCTTTCATGATGTAGCTGAAGGCGGTTTTGCCGATATTGCCTTCGCCCAGACTATGGTGCCGGTCAACACGGCTGCCGAACGTACTTTTGGCGTCATTCAAGTGCATGCCGCGTAGATAGCGGAATCCAACAATACGATCGAATTCAGCAAAGGTGGCCTCGCAATCGGCTTCTGTTCGCAGATCGTAACCGCCAGCAAAGGCGTGGCAGGTATCGATACAGACACCGACGCGGCTTTTATCTTCCACGCCATCAATAATGGCCGCCAGATGCTCAAAGCGGAAACCGAGATTACTCCCTTGCCCGGCGGTGTTTTCAATCACGGCGGTGACACCGTCCGTTTCTGCCAGCGCGATGTTGATGGACGCGGCGATACGAGCCAGACAGTCTGCTTCTTCGATCTGCTTCAGATGGCTGCCGGGGTGAAAATTCAGCAAGCTCAGCCCAAGCTGCTGACAGCGGGACATTTCATCAATAAACGCGCTGCGTGACTTCTCCAGCGCGTCGGCGTCTGGGTGACCGAGGTTAATCAGATAGCTGTCATGGGGCAGAATCTGTGCTGATGTGTAGGCGTACTGTTCACAGGCGGCGTTAAAACGGTCAATGACTTCGGTGCTGAGCGGCGCTGCCTGCCATTGGCGCTGATTTTTGGTAAATAAGGCGAACGCCGTCGCCTTTATTTCATGTGCGCGAATCACGGCCTGATCGACCCCGCCTGCTGCGCTAACGTGTGCGCCGATGTATTTCATGTTGGTCTCCTTTGATAACGGAGACATTATGCAGGTTAATGAGACGTTAACAGGTAAATAATTTATCGTTAGCCGAATAAATGTTCGAAGAGCAGGTTGATTCCCGCCCCGCCAATCACCAGCCAGATAAACAGCATCAGTGCCAGCAGCAGCGGTTTTGCCCCTGCCTGACGAACGGCGCTGAAGCGAGTCGTTAGCCCCAGCGCCACCATTGCCATCGTCAGCAGAATATTATCAAGGTGCACTAACTGGGTGACGAGTGTCGGAGAAAGTAGTGAGAAAGAATTGAAAGCCGCTACGGCGATAAATCCCAGCGCGAACCAGGGGAACATCAGCGGAATAGCCGTGGCCTCGCCATGTTTTTGCGTCGCTTTTTTCAGGAAAAAACTGAGCATAAGAAGGAAAGGCGCCAGCATCATGACGCGCAGCATTTTGCTGATGACGGCGATGTTTTCCGTCTCGCCATCAACGGCATGCCCAGCGGCAACGACCTGAGCGACTTCATGTATCGTCGAACCGAAGTACAGACCGACAACCTGCGGAGTGGCGTCAATCCAGTGATGAGTGAGATTGAGTTGATAGAGCCACGGGTACAAAAACATCGCCGTCGTGCCGAAAATCACCACGGTAGAAACGGCGACGGCAATGGCATTACTGGACGCTTTGGCAACGGGTGCTGTTGCCATAATCGCCGCTGCACCGCAGATACTGCTGCCTGCACCGATGAGAATCACCGTTTCATTGTCGAGCTTCAGCCAGCGCTTGCCAATCCAGCAGGCGAGCAGAAACGTCAGCGTGACGACGGTAACATCAACCGCGATACCGTTCATACCAACGGCAGCAACCTGCTGAAAGCTGAGACGAAAGCCATAAAGGATGATGCCCCAGCGGAGTAAATACTGTTTAGCCCACTGTACGCCGGGGTCACAAAGAGGATGAAGGCGCGGATAAAAGCTATTGCCCAGCACGATCCCGATCAGGATCGCTAATGTCAGTGCACCCGGCCCCCACTGAGCAATTTTCGGAATATTTGCCAGCCAGAGAAGTGAAAAAGTTATTAAACTGACTAACAGCAGACCGGGTAATCGCGTTTTTGCGCCATCGGCAGGTGCTATCGTTTGTAATGTCGCAGGAAGAGCCATGGGTTTGGTGCCTATTCTGACCGTACCGAATTGAGAAGCCAGCTTATAATCCACGAGATTAAAAGAGAAATTGATTATATATTTATAACCAATAGATATTTTAGATAAAGAGCGCACTATGCATATCACGTTACGTCAACTGGAAGTCTTTGCCGAAGTCCTGAAAAGTGGTTCAACGACACAGGCTTCCGTTGTGCTCGCCCTTTCTCAATCGGCTGTCAGCGCCGCGCTGGCGGATTTAGAGGGGCAATTGGGTGTTCAACTTTTCGATCGCGTTGGTAAACGTCTGGTGGTTAATGAACACGGTCGCCTGCTGTATCCCAAGGCGCTGGCGTTGCTTGAACAGTCGATAGAAATTGAGCAACTGTTCCGGCGTGATAATGGTGCGCTGCGTGTGTATGCCAGCAGCACTATCGGCAATTACCTGCTACCAGCGATGATCGCCCGCTATCGCCATGATTACCCTGATATTCCGCTGGAACTGCATGTAGGCAATACGAAAGATGTGATCACCCACGTTTCTGAATTTAATGTCGATTTAGGTTTACTCGAAGGGCCTTGCCATCATCCCGATTTGATTACGCAGCCCTGGTTGGAAGATGAACTGGTGGTGTTTTGTTCTCCCGACCATCCGCTCAGCCGGGGAACGGTATCCTTAGCGGCATTGGCGGATGCACATTGGATCCTGCGTGAACGTGGTTCAGGTACGCGTGAAGTATTGGATCATCTGCTGTTAACCCATCTGTCGCATTTCCATTTAGTGATGGAGCTGGGTAATTCGGAAGCGATCAAACATGCGGTTCGTCACGGCATTGGCATTAGTTGCCTGTCGCGGCATGTTATTGCCGAACAATTGGCTTCAGGTTCGTTGGTGGAGCTGAAAGTGCCGTTACCTAAACTCACGCGAACGCTGTATCTGGTACACCACCGGCAGAAACATCTTTCAAATGTGCTGCAACGTTTCCTGAGTTATTGCTGTGAAACGGCATAGCATAAATATTTTATGCTGCTAATAATCGGGCGTGAGTTATTAAGCTCTCTTATAACTCGACGATCTTAACTATCCAGCGCAACGCGATTTGCTACAATCCCGCCTCGATTTTTAGCACGAGCACGCGGGATAATAATGGCTCAGCACGATATTCAACAAACAAAACAGGGCGCACCGACTCTACGCCGTGAACTGAAAGCACGGCATTTAACGATGATCGCGATTGGCGGATCGATTGGCACGGGGTTATTTGTCGCGTCTGGTGCGACGGTTTCACAAGCGGGGCCGGGCGGCGCACTCTTGTCTTATGCTCTGATTGGGCTGATGGTTTATTTCCTGATGACTAGCCTGGGGGAACTGGCGGCATTCATGCCGGTTTCCGGTTCGTTCTCCAGCTATGGTTCCCGTTATGTAGAAGAAGGATTTGGCTTCGCGCTGGGCTGGAACTATTGGTACAACTGGGCGGTGACTATCGCGGTCGATCTGGTGGCGGCGCAGTTGGTGATGGGTTATTGGTTCCCTGAGGTGTCTGGCTGGATCTGGAGTGCTTTGTTCCTGGCACTGATGTTCCTGCTTAACTACATTTCGGTGAAAGGGTTTGGTGAAGCAGAGTACTGGTTCTCATTGATCAAAGTGTCGACGGTCATCATTTTCATCGCCGTTGGGGTGATGATGATTACGGGCATTATGCGCGGTGCGGAAAATGCCGGGTTCCACAACTGGGAGATTGGCGATGCGCCGTTTGCCGGTGGCTTCTCCGCCATGATTGGCGTGGCGATGATCGTGGGTTTCTCTTTTCAGGGAACAGAACTGATCGGCGTGGCTGCTGGGGAATCTCAGGAGCCAAGCAAAAACATTCCGCGCGCTATTCGTCAGGTTTTTTGGCGCATCCTGCTGTTTTATATCTTCGCGATCCTAATTATCAGCTTGATCATTCCCTATACCGATCCGAACCTGCTGCGTAATGATGTTAAAGACATCACGGTAAGTCCGTTCACGCTGGTGTTTGAGAATGCGGGTCTACTGTCTGCTGCGGCCGTGATGAATGCGGTCATCCTGACGGCGGTGCTGTCGGCAGGCAACTCGGGGATGTACGCTTCTACACGCATGCTGTTTACGCTGGCATCGGAAGGCAAAGCGCCACGCATTTTCGCCACCTTGTCAAAAGGTGGCGTGCCGCGTAATGCGCTGTACGCCACCACCGTGGTGGCGGCGCTGTGTTTCCTGTCTTCTTTGTATGGCAACCAAACGGTTTACCTGTGGCTGTTGAATACATCTGGTATGACAGGCTTTATTGCCTGGCTTGGGATCGCGATTAGCCATTACCGCTTCCGTCGCGGCTATGTTATGCAAGGTCATGACCTCAGCCGTCTGCCTTACCAATCGAGTTTCTTCCCGCTGGGGCCAATCTTTGCGTTTGTGCTCTGTCTAATCATCACGCTGGGGCAGAATTATCAGGCGTTTCTGGCAGATAAAATCGACTGGTATGGCGTGACGGCGACGTACATCGGTATTCCGCTGTTCCTGCTGATTTGGTTCGGCTATAAGCTGTGTCGTGGAACGCATTTCGTCAAGTATCAGGATATGACCTATCCCGATCACAAAGACTAAAGCGCGAGACCCTGGTTAACGGGCGACTCCCTGACGGGCGTCGCCTTTTTTATTGGTTTTTCTCATTGCGTCCTCTTCTCCGATTAATCATGACCTTAGTTGCTTTCCGTTATTATTCTTCCTTTGCAGACCATATGAGAACAGAAAATAATTACCAATAGGGGATTATTCTTCTGTGATATTTCTGAATATCACCACTAACAACGTCGATGAATGCAATTCATTATATTAGCTATTGTTAATTGCTTTAAGGCTGACTACGCTTCACGTTGCGGAGTGATGGATTTTTGATGAGGCAGGAAGTGTAACGCTATTAATACGTTCGTTGTCTTGTGTCACACAGAGAAGTTAATTCATTATTTTTGTATGAGAAGACTAGTCGTGATTGCCGACTGCGGAGCACTTGATATCTGCAATCGGAAATCAATGTATGAATAGCAACCAGGGCGAAATGATGTTAAAGATTACCTTTTTGGATAAAGGCTCACTGCCTGAAACCATTTTCCTGAAAAAGACCAATTTTAGGCGTCCACAATGTCGCCATGAATGGATTGAATATAGCTATACCTCTCCCGAGCACGTTATCGCCCGAGCAAAAGATACCCACGTTATCATCACGAATAAAACGCTCTTAACGCGCGACACCCTGGCCGCGCTGCCTGCGTTGAAGCTGATTGCCGTGACGGCGACGGGAACTGACAACATCGATCTTGTTGCTGCCAAGGAGCTGGGTATTATGGTCAAAAACGTACCGGGCTACTCGACGCAAGCCGTGTCTGAGCATGTTATTGCCATGATTTACGCGCTGAAACACAGTCTTATTGGCTGGTATCGCGATCAACTGAGCGACCGCTGGGCCAGTCAGGCGCAGTTTGCCTATTTCGACCATCCGGTCAAGGACATTGCGGGTTCCACGCTGGGTATTATCGGTGCCGGCGCTATTGGGCGGGAGGTCGCGCGATTGGCTCAGGCCTTGGGGATGAAGGTGATTTTCGCCGAACATCGAGGCGTTGCGCAGTGTCGTGGCGGATATCTGCCGTTTGAAGAGGTTCTGCGGCTGGCGGATGTCATTTCACTGAACTGCCCGCTCAAGGCGAACACGCAGCACCTGATTAATGCGGAGACGTTGGCGCTGTGTAAACCCACCGCGTTTATTATTAACACCGCCCGAGGCGGGCTGATTGATGAAAATGCGTTGGTCGCGGCGTTGCAGCAGCGTGGCATTGCGGGTGCCGCGCTGGATTGTTTGACGCAGGAGCCACCCGTAAAAGACAACCCATTACTGATGGCGGCGAAAACCTTGCCTAATCTTCTGATTACCCCACATATTTCCTGGACTTCTGCCTCATCACTGCAACTGTTGATGGAAAAGACGATTGAAAATATTGATGAATATGCCCAGCAAAATGGATATAAATAACGTGTGATTTGATTTGTTCGGTTATAAAGGAATATTTCCCGATAGAGGGAGTATGATATTTATCAATTTTAATCGATGACTAAAATTGAACATTTCATTGAATTTACGCTTTGCTGTCGATTATCTGCATCGTTTACGCGATATCCGTAAGGAATAAATGCGGCACATATCAGAGGTAAAGACAAAACGTTATTGTTTGGGATTGTACGGATGAGTCTCTTTGTCGCACGAGGGAATATTTATTTATTAATAATAACGGCGGTGAATAGTGAAATGGATGTGGCGATATATCCTTGTGGGAAAAATCCGATTTGATGAGGAAAATATTGGCGGGTTACATTGTGAATCCGCCCCGAATTCGGGGGAATGGGGCGGAGGTGAAAGAGGATCAGCGTTTCTGGATATAGGTCATTGCCAGCGCGAGCGCCAAAACCAGACCTTTAATGATATCCATCGCGTAATAAGGCACGGAGAGCATCACCAGCCCATTCTGTAAGACGCCAAGAATGACGGCTCCAAGCAGCGTGCCCAGTGCGTTCGGCTTGCCGGATCCCGCCAGCGAGAAACCGATGTAGGCCGCAGCAACTGCATCCATTAAATAGCCGCCTCCTGCATTGACCTGCGAAGAACCGATACGCGAGGCGAGCAAAATGCCCCCCAGCGCCGCGAGTAATGAAGAGAACACATACGCCTGCACCCGATAACGTGCGGTGCGTATGCCCGCCAGTCGAGCGGCTTCCGGGTTGCCGCCGATGGCATACATCCGGCGGCCATGCTTGGTGAGGGACAGATACAGTTGTACCAGTATCGTTACTGCCAGCATAATGACAACAATCACTGGCACCTGACCCAGCGTGGCAAAGAACTCAGGAATGATGCCTTCCGCCATTTCTCCACTCGGTAGCACCATATTCTGCGTGATGGAACCGCCATAGCTGTACGTCATCGCGACGCCCTGAATAACGAACAGGCTGGCGAGCGTTGCCAGCATATCGGGGATCTTCAGCACGACGATGAGAAAAGCGTTGAACAGCCCGACGAGCGTACACAGCAGTAGCGTCAGAACAATCGCCCCTGTGGTGCCGAACCCATGCCAGACAAAGAGCGAGATGACCAGCGCATTGGCCAACGACGCCGTTGACCCTACGGAAAGATCGAACCCGCCTACGGATAGCGAAATGGAAACACCTATCGCGATCACCGTGACAATCGCAATAGATCGCAGGATATTGATAATGTTATACGGATCGAGAAAGTTGTCCGACGCCAATCCAAAGAGGGCGATCAGCGCAACAACCGTGATCAACATGCCCCACTTATAAAGAAATTCGAAAACGTGGTGACGGAAGGGGATCGCCCCGTTGGTTGAAAGTGGCTGACTCACGCGGGAGTTCCTCCGGTTGAATATAAAAGTAGGGTTTCTTCGTCAATCTCAGCGGCGTTCAGTTCCGCAACAATACGGCCATCCCATAGCACGCAGATACGATCGCAGAGTCCGACCAGTTCGGAAAACTCGCCCGATGCATAGATAATGCCTTTGCCCTGACGAGCAAGGCCGTCAATCAGCGTGAACAGATCCTGTTTCGCCTTGATATCGACGCCTTTGGTGGGTTCATCAAAAATCAGAACTTGAGCTTCACCGCGTAGCCATTTGCCGATGGCCACTTTTTGCTGATTTCCCCCCGACAGGCGCGTCAGTTTCTGCGCCGGACCGGTGGTGCGAACCGCAAGCTGATCAACGATCTGTTTCGCCCAGCGCACTGCCTTACTACGACTGAACAGGCTCCCGCGTGAAAAGCTGTCGGTGGCGGTGATACTGAGATTCATGGTGACGGATTCATCGATAAAAATGCCTTCTTTGCGCCGCTCTTCAGGCACCAGCGCCAGACCTTGCTCGACGGACTGGTGAGGTGAATGCGGTCGCCAGGGCTGACCGCGATATTCACCCTGTGCGATCTGGCACGGTTCTGCGCCGAACAGCGCTTTACACAGTTCGGTTTTTCCCGCACCCGCTAAACCCGCAATGCCCAGAATTTCCCCTTTGTGCAGCGTGAGAGAAATATTGTGCAGCAGTGTTTCGTCGTGCAAGCCGCTGACCTGAAGCAGTGTCTCTTCGGAAGGGGCGGTACGACGCGGCGGGAAGATGTCGTCAAGCCGATGCCCCAACATTCGCTCCACGATCTCTTCACCACTCAGCCCACGCATTGGGCCGCTGCTGACAAACTCGCCATCACGCAGAACGGTCAACGTATCGCAGATTTCGCTGAGTTCGTGAATTCGGTGAGAAATAAAGACGATCCCAATTCCCTCGGCTTGTAAGCGGCGCACCACCTGAAAGAGACGCGCACTTTCTGCCTGATCCAGCGGGGCAGTGGGTTCATCCAGAATCAGGAAACGACACTCATGGGACAACGCACGAGCCAGCAGGATTTGCTGTTTCTCGGCGAGCGTACAGGTATCGAGCCGTTGACGAACATTGAGGTGGACGCCAAGCTGGTCAAGCAGCGCCTGCGCCTGACGATATATCTGCGGCCAACTCAGCAGATGCCCATCCTGCGCCAGCGTATCCAGCATAATGTTTTCCGCTACGGATAGCGTGGGAACCAGCGCGACATCGACTTCCTGTTGAACTAGATGAATGCCGTATCGTTTGGCATCTCGCGGTGAGTGGACATCAACCTGCTTGCCATTAATCAGAATATCGCCCTGGTAGTGATCGTAAGCACCCGACAAGATCGTCATGAGTGTGGATTTACCCGCGCCGTTTGCGCCAGTCAGGGCATGAATCGAACCACCTTCCAGTGTGAAATTAACCTGCTTGAGGGCGTGGAAACCAGAAAAGGAGATGGAAATGTTGTGCATTTCCAGTCGGCTTTGGGAGGTAGAGATCATGGTCGGTAACGCTCTTGGCGGTCAAGGTCATGAAATAACGGAAAAGCAAGGTAGCACATATCTCAGAGAATTTAATACAGCTTCAAGTGTTTGAGCCGCCTCGGCTATGAACGAAAAGGTATAAATTAAATAAAAAAGTTCTTAAGCTGCCGCAAGCAAGTGAATAAGATGGGATTATCAACAGGGTAGCACAGCATATTCGGCTGTCAGCAAGACATAAGACAAGAACCGTGCTCAAGAGAGGGCATGGCGAGGAAGATTCAAACATGCATACAACGACAATCCGTGTACAGGTCGGCCCTGCCAACTATTTTTCTTTCCCCGGCGCTATCGATAAGCTGCTGGAGTTTTATCCGTCGGACGTACTGAAAAACGCGCTGTGGATCTACGGTGAGCGGGCGATCGCAGCGGCGCGGCCCTATTTGCCAACCGAATTCGATGCCCCTTCAGCCCGACGTGTGCAGTTTGGCGCACATTGCAGCGAGGGGGAAGTCGCCAAACTGGTGGCGCAAGCGGGCGAGCACTGTCAGGTCGTCATTGGCGTCGGCGGCGGGGCTGTGCTGGATACGGCGAAGGTGGCTGCGCGCCACATTGGTGTGCCGCTGGTGGCGATCCCAACGATTGCGGCGACCTGTGCGGCCTGGACGCCTTTGTCCGTGTGGTATAACGATGCTGGACAGGCATTGCGCTTTGAAATTTTTACCGATGCCAACCATTTGGTGCTGGTGGAGCCGCGAATTATGCTGGCGGCACCGGTGGAATACCTGCTGGCTGGCATTGGGGATACGCTGGCGAAATGGTATGAAGCGGTGGTACTCAGCCCACAGCCTGAAACGTTGCCCCTGTCTGTTCGGCTGGGCTTACAGACCGCGTTGGATATTCGCAATGTGTTACTGCAACAAAGCGCGGCGGCGTTGGAAGCCGTTAAGCGTGGCGAGCTGACGCAGGATTTTCTGGACGTGGTAGATGCGATCATCGCCGGGGGCGGCATGGTTGGCGGGTTGGGCGAGCGTTATACCCGCGTGGCGGCGGCGCATGCGGTTCATAATGGTTTGACAGTGTTGCCGCAAACTGAACGCTTTCTGCACGGCACCAAAGTGGCTTATGGCATTCTGGTGCAGAGCGCGTTGCTGGGCGATAGCGCAACGTTGCGCCAGTTGAAGACGGCATTTAAAGCGTTTGGTTTGCCAACGTCGTTAGCCGCGCTGGATGTAGACATTCGCGATCGCGCAGCGCTTCAGGCGGTTATTGCCCGCACGTTGCAGACGGGGGAGTCCATTCACTATCTGCCGTTGGCGCTTAATGAACAAGTTTTGCTGGCGGCGTTTCATACCGTGGAATCCAGCGGAGAATAAACAGCGAGAAGGGGCGGAGAGTGGTCTCTGCCCCTAAAGACGATTCTTTATCTCTAAAAGCTATTGTGTTTTCTCGTAGGGGAATGAATTTTTGATGTAGCTGGCGTAGTAACGGTACTTCGTCTTACTTGCCATCAGTTCTTCATAAATCATGCGTGCTACGCCGCTATAGAGATAGATGCTTCCATTTAGTAGTTCGACTTCCAACTGACTTTTTTCTGCATCATATCCCACTGAAAACAACTCTGTTGATGAAACGCGTTTTCTCTGCAAAATTAATCACTCCCAACCTATCAATGCCGCATCCTGGCGGTATACCACCTTTCGAGCGTACTCACTATATCGTGTTATAACCCGATATACATCGGGGGTAAACCGCAGCATATCTTTATTAGTTCATGAATAATCAGTAAACGCTCACAGAATCCCCGCGCTGTCGTTCATTGAGCGGTGTGTTCTTCCGTGTCGATCAGCCACTGCCCGTCGCGTTGTTAGTCCTGCGCGAGCGCTCGTTGAAAACTGGGCTGGTTTTCTATGCGCTCAAGGTATTGCTGGATATGCGGATAGCGGCTGAAATCCAGACGCGTTTTTGCCAAAATCAGCGGCACGGCCATTTGTATATCGGCACCGCTGAGCGATTCTCCCGCAAACCAGTCTTGTGTACTCAAATGTTGCTCGATGAACTGAAGCTGTGTCGTCAACCGTGGCACAATAAAAGCCTGCTCGATGCTTTGCACAATTTTTTTCGCCACGGGGCGGATGAAGAACGGCATCGGCGCTGATTCTGTTTTCGTCAATACCAGACGCATCACCAACAGCGGCATGAGCGAACCTTCAGCGAAATGCAGCCAGAAACGATAATCCAACAACGCTTGTCCACGTTGTGGGCGCAGTTTGCCATTACCGTAAGTCTCAATCAGGTATTCCACGATGGCCCCGGACTCGGCAATGGTCAGGTCGCCATCGGTAATCACTGGCGATTTACCTAATGGATGAATCTGCTTGAGCGAGGCGGGCGCGCTAAACGTTTTTGGGTCACGCGCGTAGCGAATGATTTCATAGTCAACGCCCAGTTCTTCCAATAACCAGGTTACGCGGGTTGAGCGGGATTTTTCGAGGTGATGAACATATATCATCCATTTCTCCTTGTTGTGTGGCGTGATTCCGTCATTCAGCACGATGCAGGTGTGTGCGTGTTTTTACACGGTGTGTGCGGTAACAGGGAAGGATAATCGCACCGCAAGAAGCGGAGATATCCCTCCCCGAGTGCGATTATCCGCTAGATGAGCATAGCACTATTATTTGTACGGAGAGGGGGTGTACCACTATTCCGCGAACAAATACTGGCTATGGAAGCGCAAATGATCTTCGATAAAACTGGCGATGAAGAAATAGCTGTGATCATAACCAGACTGTGTTCTCAGAGTCAGCGGCCATGCGTACTGGGTTGCCAACGCTTCCAGTTTCGCCGGTTGCAACTGATCGGGAAGGAATTGATCGCAATCCCCTTGATCAACCAGTATCGGCAGCTTCTGCTGGCTATTGGCCAGCAAATGGCAACTGTCATACTGCAACCACTGCGTTTCATCCTCACCGAGGTAGGCGGTCAGCGCTTTGCGTCCCCAGGGAACCTGACTTGGATTCACGATGGGCGCAAACGCGGATGCAGACAGATATTTCTCTGGATTGCGCAGCGCCAGCACCAGCGCGCCATGGCCCCCCATCGAATGCCCGCTGATAGACTGGCGGCTATTCACATTAAAATGCTGCTGGATCAGCGTCGGTAATTCGGCACTGATGTAGTCATACATCTGGTAGTGCGCCGCCCAGGGAGACTGCGTGGCATTCACATAGAAGCCTGCGCCTTGACCGAGATCGTACCCGGCATCGTCTGCTACGCCATCGCCGCGCGGGCTGGTATCCGGCATCACCAGCACCAGACCCAGCTCGGCGGCGACGCGCTGCGCACCAGCCTTCGTCGTAAAGTTTTCGTCGTTGCAGGTTAACCCGGACAGCCAATAAAGCACGGGCGGTGGCGTATCGTCCTGTGTCGGTGGCAGATAAATGCTGAACGTCATCGCGGTGTTCAGCGTCTCTGACACATGGCGGTAGCGCTGTTGCCAGCCGCCAAACATACGGTGTTCTTCCAGCAGTTCCAGTGATGAAGTCATCGCTGTACAGCCTCCTTTTTTGTTCCTGGCAGTCGCGCCATTAACCGAAATGAATCACAGAACGGATTGATTTGCCGTCATGCATTAAGTCGAATGCCGTGTTGATGTCGTCCAGCCTCATCGTGTGGGTGATGAAATCATTCAGCGGGAATTCACCTTTCAGGTAACGATCGACAATCCCTGGCAGTTCACTACGGCCTTTCACTCCGCCGAAAGCAGAGCCGCGCCATACGCGACCGGTTACCAGTTGGAATGGACGGGTGGCGATTTCTTCACCGGCACCGGCAACGCCGATGATGATGGATTCACCCCAGCCTTTATGGCAGCACTCTAGCGCGGAACGCATGACATTAACGTTACCAATACATTCGAAGGAGAAGTCCACACCGCCATCGGTCAGTTCAACAATGACGTCCTGAATCGGCTTGTCGTAATCTTTCGGATTGATCAAATCGGTAGCACCCAGTTTGCGTGCCAGATCGAATTTGCTGGTGTTGAGATCGATACCGATGATGCGCCCAGCCCCTGCCATTTGCGCGCCGATAATCGCTGACAACCCAATGCCGCCGAGGCCGAAAATCGCTACCGTGTCGCCTGCTTTAACTTTTGCAGTATTCAGCACGGCACCCATACCGGTGGTGACGCCACAGCCCAGCAGGCAAACTTCTTCCAGCGGCGCTTCTTTGTTGACTTTCGCCAGCGAGATTTCAGGCACGACGGTGTGCTCTGCGAAGGTTGAGGTTCCCATGTAGTGGAAAATCGGCTGACCGTTTTTGGAGAAACGGGTGGTGCCGTCTGGCATCAAGCCTTTGCCCTGCGTGGCACGAATAGCCTGGCAGAGATTTGTTTTGCCAGAGCGACAGAATTTACATTCGCCACATTCCGGGGTGTACAGCGGAATAACGTGATCGCCAACGGCAACGCTGGTTACGCCTTCCCCAATGGCTTCCACAATCCCGCCGCCTTCATGGCCCAGAATGGCTGGGAACACGCCTTCAGGATCTTTACCGGACAGCGTATAGGCATCCGTGTGGCATACGCCGGTTGCGACGATACGTACTAACACTTCACCTTTCTGTGGTGGCATCAGATCCACTTCTTCAACCGACAGAGGTTGGTTTGGACCCCAGGCGATGGCGGCACGGGTTTTAATCATTTGCATGGTGGAGGCTCCTAATGGCATACCGTTATGGGTTGTAAGTTAAATGATAGGACATGGTTGTTCATGGCTGTGTTGTCCTCTCCTGAAAATAAGCCTTCATTCCGACGGCGCGGATTGCTCAATAATAAGCTTTTTAAGCGCTTCGACATTGGGGCCAAAGGCGTCGCGTCGCCAGACAAGCCAGGTGGACGCGGCGGCAATATCGGGCGGTAATTCATGTACCTGAACGCGTGCGCCCGCAGGCAGTGATTCGAGGACGGCATGCGGGAGCATCGCCACCCCAGCACCGCTGGCAACACAAGCAAGCATGGCATGGTACGAGTGAATTTCCACGATCGTGCCGGGCACTACGCCATCCTGTCTGAACCAGCTCTCAAAGCGCTTTCTGTAAGAACAACTGGGGCGAAAAGCGAACAGCGTATCGCTGCTGGCATCTCGCGCCTGTGTGATGGGCGAGTGAGCCAGATCTGATATCAGCACTAATCGTTCTGTAAAACACGAACAGCCGTTCAGTTCATCATAAATAACAGGGCCATCGACTAACGCAGCAGCCAAGGTTCCCGCCCGCACGCGCTCAATGATTTCCCCCGATGTCCCTGTATTGAGGGACAGAGAAACCGTTGGGTAGCGCTGATGGTAAGCTGCTACTAGCGTAGGTAAACGGGTTGCCGCCGTACTTTCCATCGAGCCTAAGGCAAAGTTACCTGCGGGTTCACCCGTGCGCGTCATGCTGATCGCTTCTTCACTGAGTGCCAGAATGCGTTGTGCATAACATAAAAAATTGTGCCCGATAGGGGACAGGCGCAGGCGCTGTTTCTCACGGATAAACAGATCGGTGCCCAGCTCCTGTTCCAACTGGCGTAATCGCGTGGTCAGATTTGAAGGCACTCGATGAAGCTGCTCTGCGGCGCGTGCGACGGATCCCGTTTCGGCGACAAGGCAGAACATGCGCAGTTGGGTCAAATCCATACCTTTCTCTTTTCGTAATTAACTTTGGTTCTGTTATTCATTTTTTGTGAATTGTAGCGGTAAGTGATGGCTTGCGCAACGGAATTATGTCACTCGGATGTGGAGACTGCGTAAACAATGATGATGGGGAATGTGTTCGAATGATCTTCAGGATTAATATTTTTGTGTTGGTAGTGAGAGGCTTACAATAAAATAGTCGCGTTAGGAATTAGTAGCATTACAACTAACTATTACTGTTAATAGGGTGCTATTTTCTTAGGAAAAAGGTAAGTGAAAAATAAGAATAATCACAGGAAAATAAAATCGTATTTCCCTGATGGAATAGTGGGGATGAAAGAGTAAATAGTTAATTAAAATAGACGGTTAAACGCATAGATAAATAGTTGTAATCGAGAAATAGTTAAAAGCTATCATCATTATTGATTTTGATCGAATTTATTAATGTAACGGCGTAAAGTGCGCGTCTGTGGTGCCGATAAGATTAACGTATGATCGGAACCGCTCATCGTCACTGTAAGTAAATGTGTCTATTTGTCATAAAAGGAAATTAATCCATAACTAATGAAAGCGCACGCATTTCATTAATAATTGACGTAACACACGGCGTATTTCCAATTAAAAATGTGCAGCCATGTTGCAGAAAGCGCAGGGGAATATCGCCAGATAATTTATAGGAGTCTTCTGTGAATTTTTTAAAAGATATCACCATCAGGGCAATGCTTTTAACAATATTGGGGTTATTTTTGGTTGTATGGAGTGGGGCCTCTTTCTTTACCACCACCTCATTAAGTAGCATGACCAAACTATTGGAGTCTGGGGAATCTCAGCGTAAAAACGTAGAGATGTTGGCAAAAGGCAACGACCAATATTTTCGTACCGTGACTCGATTGCTGCGCTCGATGGATTTCCAGCAAACGGGCGAAACGGCGGAAGCAGAAAAAATATTTACGTCAGCGACAGTCGCGTTTAAAAATACGTCAGATCAATTAGCTGCGTTTAAAGCCTCTGGACACGCTGGCGTTGATAAAGCAACGGCAGACAACATGATCGCGGCATGGACTCAACTGCTGGATAATGGGTTGACGCCAATGCTAAACGCCGCGCGTGATAACCGTCAGGAGGAATTTCGTCAACTTTTCCGCAAAGTGTATCCACCGCTGAGCGTGGCGTTTGGCGGCAGTGTGGATAAGTATCAAACTGCGATGATGTTGTCATCAGAGGCGTCAATGAGTGAAATGTACGGCCTGGTTGACTGGAGTAATTACATTCTGCTCGGGGCTGCCATTCTTGGGGTGCTCATCCTGCTGTTGACCGATCGCTATCTGGTTAACTATCTGGTCAAACCGTTGAATATGATCAAAAGCTATTTCCAGATTCTGGCTGCCGGGCAGCTTGGTCACCCGCTCAACGAGTTTGGCCGTAACTGTGCCGGACAACTGATTCCTTATCTGAAAGAAATGCAAGGTAGTCTGGCTAACACGGTTTCCATCATCCGTGACAGCTCGGCATCGATTCATCAGGGATCTAGCGAAATTAAAAGTGGCAATAACGATCTGTCTGCGCGTACCGAGCAGCAGGCTGCCGCACTGGAGCAGACGGCGGCCAGCATGGAAGAGTTAAGCGCAACGGTAAAACAGAATGCGGATAACGTTCACCAGGCTACGAAGCTGGCGCAGGATGCCTCTATTGCAGCGAAGAAGGGGGGCACCGTTACGGCTGACGTGATGGCGACGATGGCGAGTATTACCACCAGTTCGAAGAAAATTGCTGACATCACCAGTGTGATTAACGGTATTGCCTTCCAGACTAATATTCTGGCGCTGAATGCGGCGGTGGAAGCCGCCAGAGCCGGTGAACAAGGCCGAGGCTTTGCGGTAGTGGCTGGTGAAGTGCGTAATCTGGCGCAGCGCAGTGCCCAGGCCGCGAAAGAAATTGAAGGCCTGATTACGGAATCGGTTGAACGTGTCAACATGGGGTCAAATCAGGTTACTCAAACGGGGGAAGCAATGGATTCCATTATTTCCGCGATTACCCGTGTGAACGATCTGATGGGCGAAATCGCCTCGGCATCGGATGAACAGAGCCGCGGTATTACTCAAATTGGTCAGGCGGTTACCGAGATGGATGGCGTAACGCAACAGAACGCCGCGCTGGTACAGGAATCTGCCGCCGCTGCCGCCTCGCTGGAAGAGCAGGCTCGTCAGTTGACCGAAGCGGTATCGGTGTTCCAACTTTCAGCAGACATGCAGCGTCGTCCACAGCCGCGTCTGGCGGAGAACGCGCCAGCAGCGCAGAGGCCGATGTTACTCGCGAGTGCGGGTGGTAAGCAGAGTAATGCTAACGATAACTGGGAAACCTTCTGATAAGCTCGCGGCAGGCCGTGGTACGATACTCGCTGCCGCAAAAATCAGGTGATTTATCATTAAAAGCACTGGGTCTATGATCTCAGTGCTTTTTGTTTATCGCCAGATATGATTACTGAATATCGTTTTTTACCCGCCCCGTGACGGTGCTCAGCCACCCCGTTAAGTTTGCTAACCTGAATCTATTTCAACCATCATGAGATACAATCGCTGGATAATCGTGACTCTCTCAACTAGAGTGTTGACGGCGCTAGGGTCTGACCAAGGCCATGACAGTGCGATAGATAGCGTTACACCTGTAGGAGAATAATAATGTCATCACTAAGTAAAGAAGCCGTTATGGTGCATGAAGCGCTGCTGGCACGCGGTCTGGAAACGCCGCTGCGCGGGGCGTTGCTGGATCGCGATACGCGTAAGCAGCGTATCGCCGAGCATATGACGGAAATTATGAATTTGTTGAGTCTCGATCTGAGCGATGACAGTCTGGCTGAAACACCGACTCGTATCGCCAAAATGTACGTTGATGAAATATTCTCCGGTTTGGACTACGCTAACTTCCCCAAAATCACCATCATTGAAAACAAAATGAAGGTTGATGAAATGGTTACCGTGCGAGATATCACACTAACGAGTACCTGCGAACACCATTTCGTGACGATCGATGGCAAAGCGACCGTCGCGTATATCCCCAAGGATGGCGTGATTGGCCTGTCGAAACTTAACCGAATTGTGCAATTTTTCTCACAGCGCCCCCAGGTGCAGGAGCGTTTAACTCAGCAGATCCTGGTTGCGCTGCAAACCCTGTTGGGAACAAACAACGTTGCGGTTTCAATTGATGCGGTGCATTACTGCGTGAAGGCGCGTGGTATTCGTGATGCGACCAGTGCCACGACCACGACATCGCTCGGTGGGCTGTTTAAATCCAGCCAGAACACACGCCAGGAATTTTTACGCGCGGTACGTCACCACAATTAAGCGAGTTCTTATTGGCGATGATGAAGACAAGACACTTTGTTATCGTCAAATCAGCAGGTGTCTTCGCTTTTTCCCCGTCTGTGCATACAATCGCTACTTCGATGATTTGAAAATGTAATTTGTATGCCTCCACACACACTAGTGTCACCTCATTCCCCTCCCTCGCGGATAGCTATGCTGGATTTCGCTCGTGGCATCGCTATTTTGGGTATTTTACTGCTGAATATTACGGCGTTTGGCTTACCGCATGCGGCATACCTGAACCCAGCCTGGCAGGGGCAACCCACACTATCTGATGCCTTAACATGGGCTGCGATGGATTTGCTGGCGCAGGCAAAATTTCTAACGCTATTTTCTCTTCTTTTTGGCGCGGGGTTACAACTGCTGCTGCCGCGAGGGAAGCGTTGGATACACGCCCGTCTATTCTGGTTGATGGTCATCGGGTTGATTCATGCCATTTTCCTGTGGGATGGCGATATTTTGTTCGACTATGCGCTGATAGGCCTCGTGTGTTACGGCATGATCCGTCACGTAGAAAGCAGCCGATCGTTAATGCGTACCGGAGCGCTTCTCTATCTCGTCGGAATTGGCATGCTGTTTGTGCTGAGCCAGATTCTGAGCCTGCAACCGGGGCGCTTCTGGTTACCAGGAATGGCGGATATCACTTATGAGGCCTACTGGCGTGCGTTAGGTGGGCCGGTAGCATGGGGAAATCGTGTTGATCTGCTAACGGAAAGCCTGTTATCGCTGGGCGTGCAGTACGGCTGGCTACTGTCGGGTTCAATGTTACTTGGCGCAGGGCTGATGCGTAGCGGCTGGCTGAAAGGCGAATTCAGTACGGCGCATTATCGCAGGGTTGCCCTGTGGCTGATTCCGCTGGGTGTAGCCATTAACAGTATTGGCGTGGTGGGGCAGTGGCTGGTGGGCTGGGAATATCGCTGGAGTGGACTGCTATTGCAGATCCCACGCGAGCTGAGTTCACCCTTACAGGCGATAGGGTATCTCGCGCTGTGCTATGGTTTTTGGGCCACGCTGTGCCAATGGCGCATCACGTACTGGATTACGGGTATTGGGCGCATGGCGTTAACCAACTATCTACTGCAAACGTTGATTTGTGTGATGGTGTTTAACCAACTGGGGCTGTTCATGGCCTTCAGTCGCTTGCAACTGTTGGCTCTGGTGCCCGCGATCTGGGGAGTTAATCTGGTCTTTTCTCACTACTGGTTGCGCTATTTCCGTCAGGGACCACTCGAATGGCTATGGCGTAAGCTCACTGATGTGATAGGAAAAACGGCGTAAGGAACATGTTATGGCACGGCTTGCGCGTTCTGTGGCGTAGATTCCGGTGTCGTTTCTGTCAGTGGGCCAGGTTTAGCCTGCTGAGTGGGTAAAAGAAGCACCTGTTCTGGCAGAACGGCAGGATAATTTGGCGCGTTTTCTGGAATGGTATGTTCTGCTGGAATCGGCACCTGTGGCCCTAAAAAGCGTGGCTCGCGTTTGAGGATATACAGATCAAACAGTGCGCCCAGGCGAGCGCCAAATTCGCGAATCCGCACGGTCATCATATTTTTTGGAGAAGGCACGGCATAACACTGCGCCTGAATACCGAGGTGGAGTGCGATAAACAGGGCACGCTCGCAGTGAAAGCGCTGGGTGATAATGGTGAAATCGTTGGTATCAAACACTTTGCGCGTTCTGACGATAGAATCCAACGTGCGGAACCCCGCATAGTCCAGCACGATATCCGAAGGTGGAACACCTGCGGCGATCAAGTCACGGCGCATCGTCATGGGTTCATTGTAACTTTGCAGGGCGTTATCACCGCTCAATAGCAGATAACTGATTTTACCGCTGTTGTAAGCGTTAATCGTCCCTTGTATGCGGAATAGATAATACTGATTGACCATACCGGTACGGTAGTATTTCGCGGTTCCCAATACGACGCCGACCTGACGTTTTGGTAAGCTCTGTAGTTCTTCGTAAATGAAGGGGGCAGTTTTCCAACTGATCCAGCGATCGAGGGCAAACGCGGAAAGCAGCAGCACGCTAACGAGAGCTAACAAACCAAATGTCAGGCGTTTCCACATGCTTATGCCTCGGGTAAGGCGAGTCGACTAGTCATGTCTCAAGGCTACTTTACCTGACAAGGGGACGCAAGACGCAGGCGAGGAATGGGCAGTTTATTGATTGAATTTTCAGCGTTCATGCCGGTATAGCGCGAAATAAAACGCCAGCCTGTCGGATAGAAAAGCTGGCGTGATGGGCGTGTTAAATCCGGCTGCCCCACAGGTCGTATTCGTCGGCGTGTTCGACTTTTACTTTGACGATGTCACCGACTTTTACATTGGTTTCGCCGTTCAGATAAACCGCGCCATCAATTTCAGGCGCATCCGCCATGCTGCGGCCAATTGCGCCTTCTTCGTCGATTTCATCGATCAGAACCAGCACTTCACGACCAATTTTATCCTGCAAACGCTGAGTGGAAATCGTCTGCTGAAGCTGCATGAAGCGGTGGAAACGTTCTTCTTTGATCTCTTCCGGCACCTGATCTGGCAAGGCATTTGCCGCGGCACCTTCGACCGGGCTGAATTTAAAGCAGCCTACGCGGTCAAGTTTGGCTTCTTTGAGGAAATCGAGCAGCATCTGGAAATCCTCTTCCGTTTCGCCGGGGAAGCCGACAATAAAGGTAGAACGCAGCGTGAGGTCCGGGCAAATTTCACGCCAGCGTTTAATTCGCTCCAGCGTTCTTTCTACTGCACCGGGGCGCTTCATCAGCTTGAGAATTTTCGGGCTGGCGTGTTGGAGTGGAATGTCCAGATAAGGCAGGATTTTGCCTTCTGCCATTAATGGGATCACATCGTCTACGTGTGGGTAAGGGTAGACATAGTGCAGGCGCACCCATACGCCCAGCGATGCCAGTTGCTCACACAGGCTGACCATGCTGGTCTTGACCGGTTGACCGTTCCAGAATCCGGTACGTTGTTTTACATCTGCCCCGTATGCCGAGGTGTCCTGAGAAATGACCAACAGCTCTTTCACGCCGGCATCAACCAGACGTTTTGCCTCATCCAGCACCGAGCCGATAGGGCGGCTATCTAAATCGCCACGCATTGAAGGAATGATGCAGAATGTGCAGCGGTGGTCGCAGCCTTCTGAAATTTTCAGATACGCGTAATGGCGCGGGGTGAGTTTCACGCCCTGCTCGGGAACCAGGCTGGTAAACGGATTATGTGTCGGTTTAGGGACATATTGATGGACGTGTGACAGCACCTGCTCGTAGCTGTGAGGGCCGGTAATTTCCAGAACCTTGGGGTGCACTTCGCGTATTTGGTTCTCTTTGGCACCCAGACAGCCGGTTACGATCACTTTACCGTTTTCATTCAGCGCCTCGCCGATGGCTTCCAGCGACTCTTGTACGGCGCTGTCAATAAAACCACAGGTATTGACGATCACCAGTTCAGCGTCGTCATAACGGGGGACGACCTGATAACCTTCAGTACGCAGTTCGGTCAGAATCCTCTCGGAGTCGACGAGGTTTTTTGGGCAACCGAGGGAAACAAAGCCGATACGTGGTTGTTGCATATTATTCGCTCACAAAATAAACAGAAAATAAAAACCGGAGGATTCTACACCATAGTTGATTATCCTTATAGTCAGTGGTGTAAAACTCAGCATTTTATCGCGGTGGCAATGACGTTTTCGTGGAAGGCGCGTCGCAAAGAGATGTTAACGTTTCTTGATGAGGTTACGACTGATGATTCCTCTGAATTTCTTCAATAAATGTAAACCTTGTCGTATTCTTTTGCACAATCCTCAGCAGACACCTACATTAACAGAACTTTTGTTGGATGGAGACAACGCGATGTTCTGCTGCCTGATGCCCCGCAATTTTGCTTCACACACCCTATTACGCCGTGCGCCACATTGGTTACTGCTCAGCGCTACGCTCCTGTTTTCCAGCCAGTTATTGGCGGCTGAACCGAAAGTGACGGAATTACAGGATAAATTGGATCATCCATGGTCATTAGCGTTTTTACCGCAAGATCAGGGGATCCTGATTACCGAACGTGCCGGGAATTTGCGGTTATGGAAAGCGGGTAGCGGGCTGTCTGCGCCAATCGCGGGAGTGCCGAAAGTCTTCGCTCATTCGCAAGGCGGATTATTGGATGTCGTGCTGTCGCCTGATTTTGCCCAGAATCGCCGTATCTATCTGAGCTTTGCCGAAGCAGGGAGCGATGGTAAGGCAGGGACTGCTGTTGGATACGGCAAACTGTCTGATGATAACCAGCGAGTAGATAATTTTACCGTCTTCTTCCGGCAAGAGCCAAAACTGTCAACAGGCGCTCACTTTGGTGGCAGATTAGCATTTGATCGACAAGGCTATCTGTTCATCTCTCTGGGAGAAAATAACCAGCGTCCCACCGCACAGGATCTCGGCAAATTACAGGGTAAACTTGTTCGCCTGACGGCAGATGGTAAGGTGCCTTCTGACAATCCCTTTGTTAACACCCCGAATGCACGACCGGAGATCTGGTCTTATGGGCACCGTAATCCACAGGGATTGGCGGTTAACCCATGGTCAGGCGCCGTGTGGGAAAATGAGCATGGCCCAAGGGGCGGTGATGAGGTCAACATTCCTAAAGCAGGGGAAAATTATGGTTGGCCGATCGCCACGCACGGGATTAACTATTCCGGTATGGATATTCCAGAAGCAAAAGGAAAAGAGGTCAAGGGGATGGTGAACCCCGATTTTTACTGGGAAAAATCACCGGGTATCAGCGGTATGGCGTTCTATAACAGCGATCGTTTTCCACAGTGGAAAAACTCAGTCTTTATCGGTGCATTAGCAGAACGTAATTTGATTCGCTTGACGCTTAATGGTGATAAAGTCGCGTCACAAGAACGTCTGTTAGGTGACCGCGGTGAACGTATCCGAGATGTAAAACTGGGGCCTGACGGCTACCTCTATTTGCTGACCGATCACGATGATGGCAAATTGCTAAAAGTCGGACTGGAGTAACAATCAGGCACCTTACGGTGCCTGATTCGCTTAAGACAGTGGGATCATTACGTGTTTCTGGTATGCCGGACGTTCAGTGAGTTGTTGATACCAGCGCGCCACATGAGGATGCGACTGTCGTTCAATCGGCATATTTAGCCAACCGTAGACAATGCAGCCTAGCGGTATATCGCCAATGCCAAACTGTGCGCCAGATAACCACGGCTGATGAGCCAGAACGGTATCGACAATACCGAACAAACGCTCGCATTCGGTGATACTTTTCTGAACTAACGCCATATCGCGTTTTTCCGGCGCGACGCGCACCATATTAATGAACGCAGGCCCGAAAGAGACGGCGAGGGCGTTTGCCCAGTCCATCCACTTTTCAGCACTGGCGCGTTTGCCTGCATCGGCAAGATACAGTGAATCCTGACCATATTGTGCCGACAGATAACGTACGATGGTGTTGGATTCCCACAGTACCAGATCGTCGTCCTGCAAACAGGGGATGAGTCCGTTAGGATTCATCGCCAGATAATCGGCATCATGGTTACGACCGAATTGCCCCCCCGCTGCAATATGCTGATAAGGCAGCGCAAGTTCTTCCGCGCACCACAGGACTTTCTTTACGTTGGTCGAATTATCACGGCCCCAAATCGTTATCATAGCTACCTCTTTTGGCATGAAGGATGTTCAGATATGTGCCACAGTCGATGAGAAATGATGATATGCCTTTTTAGTCCTTATGATAGGGGGGCATTGTTAATATTGGCAATTGATGCGTGTTATCCACGCCGTTCGTTATTTTCTCTGATTTTTAGTTGCCTACATTTTCAGATATTCCTTATTCTTCCCTAAGTCCTTTTTTTATTTGTACTTTTTTAGAAGCTTTCATTTCTTTGACTATCTTTACAGAATGAACGGTTTTCATCCCAGAGATGACGCGTTACCTTTGTATGTTACTAAAGTTTTCAAAAAATATTGAAAATTAAGAATTTTTAACGACTGATGGACATCGCGGCGAACTCATGAAAACAACTCCTTTGCTGACCAGACTCACGTCTTTCTCTGTAGGTACGGTATTGCTTGTTGGTTTAGTGCCAGTCACCTATGCGGAACAGTTGCCTGCGGTGCCGCAGATTGACGCCAAAGCCTTTATCCTGATGGATTACCACAGCGGCAATGTGCTGGCAGAAAGTAATGCCGATGAGCGCCTTGACCCAGCCAGCCTGACAAAAATTATGGCGAGCTATGTGATTGGGCAAGCGATCAAATCCGGTAAAATTAGTCCGACGGATGAAGTCACCGTCGGAAAGGATGCCTGGGCAACCGGTAACCCAGCGCTACGCGGCTCGTCGTTAATGTTCCTTAAGCCGGGCGATCGCATCCCCGTTTCTGAGTTAAATAAAGGCATTGTTATTCAATCCGGTAACGATGCCAGCATTGCCCTGGCGGATTACGTGGCGGGCAGTCAGGATGCCTTTGTCAGCCTGATGAATAATTATGTGAAGGCGCTTAACCTGACGAATACGCATTTCCTTACTGTACATGGGCTTGATGCAGCAGGGCAGTACAGCACCGCTCGCGATATGGCGCTGTTAGGGCAAGCGCTGATCCGCGATGTGCCGGAAGAGTATGCGTTGCATAAAGAAAAAGAGTTCACCTTCAATAATATTCGCCAGCCTAACCGTAACCGCCTGCTGTGGAGTACCAATCTGAATGTGGATGGCGTGAAAACCGGTCATACCAACGGGGCAGGACACAATCTGGTGGCCTCGGCAACCGAAGGTAATATGCGCCTGATTTCCGTGGTACTGGGGGCGCAAACCGACGCTATTCGTTTCCGTGAAAGTGAAAAACTGCTCACCTGGGGTTTCCGCTTTTTTGAAACGGTGACGCCGATCAAAGCCGATGCGCCTTTTACCACGCAGCGGGTTTGGTTTGGCACCGAGACAGCGGCACGGCTTGGCGTGGCTAAGGATGCCGCGCTGAGCATCCCGAAAGGGCAAATGAAGAACCTGAAAGCCAGCTTTACGCTAAATCAACCGCAGCTTTCCGCACCGTTAACCAAGAATCAGGTTGTCGGCACCATCGATTTCCAACTGGATGGTAAAAGTATCGGGCAGCGTGAACTGGTGGCGATGGATGATATCCCCGAGGCTGGTTTCTTTAGCCGCTTGTGGGATACGGTGGTGATGAAGGTGCAGCAGTGGTTCGGCGGGTTGTTCGGTTAAGAGCCTATAGGGACAAGCTCGAACTCCCGGCGTGGATTAACTGGATACCCATGTGGGAAAAGTAGCGTAGGTACTGGTCGCTTGGGGCACAGTCGGAAATGATCGTATCAAACAGCGTCATCGGACCGATGCTGGCGCGTTTGATCTGGCCGAATTTGCTGCTGTCTGCCACCATAATGACGCGTTGTGCGGTCGCCATCGCCCGTTGCTTCATGCCTAGCTCGGCAAAGTTAAAGCAGGTGGCACCCACATTAAGTTCGATACCCGCCGCCGAGATAAACGCTTTATTCGGACAGATGTTGTCCAGTTCGCAACGCTGGTTGAGCGGGGTAAAAATCGCGTTATCGGGATGATATTCCCCGCCGCACAAAATCACTCTGCACGCTTTTTTTTCTTGTAATGCTAAAAAGGTGTTCAGGGAATAGCAAATAGCAGTAAAAGGCAGTTCATTAGGAATGGCATCAATAATGAAGGGGATCGTAGTGCCACAGTCGAAAAAAACGGTATCATTCGCTTCCACCAGATAGGCGGCGGCCATCCCAATCGCCTGCTTTTCTTTTACGTGCTTTGTCTGCTGGTCAGAGACAAAATAGTTCGCGGCGCCATTATGTTTCAGATCACCCACGACGTAACCGCCGAGCAGCATGACGCTGGTGGCATCCGCATTCAGATCGCGGCGCACGGTCATCTCAGACACGCCGAGTAGCTGCGCGGCGTCTTTAAGATGGAGTTTATCGGTTTTTTTTAAGGCCTGAGCCAGTTTGCCGATGCGTTCGTCGCGCCGCGTTTCCATAGAATTCCCTGCTGATAAGCGATTTTTGTTGTTAGTAATTTCCTGCTGCGTCAGCGTCACCTGAAACGATAGCCACGCCTGAACTGGTGCCAATACGCGTTGCGCCAGCTTCAATCATTTTCTGTGCCGTTTGGCGATCGCGAACCGCGCCGGATGCTTTAACCCCCATCTCGTTACCGACGGTGTGGCGCATCAGTCGAACGTGATCTTCACGGGCGCCGCCCGTGCTGAAACCGGTAGACGTTTTGACGAACGCGACATCCAATTGGCGGCACATTTCACACACCAGCACAATTTGTTCGTCATCAAGCAGACAGGTTTCCAATATTACCTTCAACGGTATAGCGGCGCAAACCTCGCGCACGGCCTGAATATCGGCTTTGACAGCGGCGATATGCCCACTTTTCAGCCAGCCGACGTTAATGACCATGTCAATTTCCTGTGCGCCCGCGTCTATAGCGGCTTTGGCTTCAAAGGCCTTGCTGGCAGTCAGCCCTGCACCAAGAGGAAAGCCGATAACAGAACACACCTGTACCTCAGTGCCTTTCAGCTTGTCGGCCACTAAGGGAACGTAACCGGAATTAACACAGACGGCATAGAAACGGTGTGCTATCGCTTCTTCGCACAGCGTGATGATTTGCTGTTCGGTGGCATTCGCTGCCAGTAACGTGTGGTCGATATAGTGTGCGTAATTAAACGGTTCGGTTGTCATGGCGGATCCTTGATGATTTCGGTAAAAAAGCACGATGAGATGATTATGGCATTCAATGTTTTTAATGTCATAAAAATAACAAATATAATTATTTTCGTTATTAAAATAACAAAAAATACAATGAATGTGATAACACTGACAGCGGTATGGGGAGGGGGGAAGGACATGAAGCAGAAAATAAAACGCCCATCGTTCTTGAACCTGAAAGGCGGGAACGATGGGCTCCTCAATAAGGGGAATCAAAGAAAAGCAGTGGCACTTACTCAGACTTTCGGGCAAAGAAAAAGTTCTGCGTTGGGGCTAAATATTATTGACGACTTTTTACATTTTCAGCCGGGCAATTCAGGCCAGATAACCACAATAAGTGAACCGGCTAATGTGAGTAGCACGTTAGCGATGGCATAAGTTCCCGCATAACCGAGAGCAGGGATGTTACTGCGAGCCGTATCGCTGATGATCTCCATCGCCGGTGCGCAGGTGCGTGCGCCCATCATGGCGCCAAACAGCAGCGCACGGTTCATTTTCAGCACGTATGCGCCGAACAGAAAACAAATCACCACCGGCAGCAGGCTGACAATAAGCCCGGAAGCCAGCATCTGAATACCGACCTCGCCCAGGCTACTGTTGATGGTGCTGCCTGCACTCAGGCCGACACCCGCCATAAAGACCATCAGGCCAAATTCTTTGACCATGTTAAGCGCGCCTTGTGGGATATAGCCGAAGGTTGGGTGGTTGGCGCGCAGGAACCCTAACATGATGCCAGCGAAGAGCAATCCGGCTGCGTTACCGATTCCAAAGGTAAAATTGCTGAATTGGATGGTGATCAGTCCGACCATCACGCCGATAACGAAAAAGGCGCAGAAGGCCAGCAGATCGGTAACCTGACTATGAATAGAAATAAACCCGATTCTGTCAGCGATGCTTTTTACCCGGCGGGCGTCACCGCTGACCTGCAAGATATCGCCTTTATTCAGTACGACGTTATCGTCAATCGGCATTTCAATTTGGCTGCGGATAATACGGTTAAGAAAACAGCCGTGATCGGTCAGTTTCAGTTGGCTAAGGCGCTTGCCGACGGCATTGTGATTCTTGACGACGATCTCCTCGGTCACAATGCGCATGTCTAACAAATCCCGGTCAAACACTTCCTTACCATCACGGAAATTGGAGTTCAGACGAGAGTGGGCGTCGGGATAGCCCACCAGCGCAATTTCGTCGCCGATTTGCAAGACGGCATCGCCGTCGGGGCTGGCCAGGATCCCGTTGCGTCGGATGCGTTCGATGTAGCAACCGGTCTGGCGATAGATCCCCAACTCGCGTAAATTCTTGCCATCCGCCCAGTCAACCAGCTCAGGCCCAACGCGATAGGCGCGAATGACCGGCAGATACACTTTTCTCTGGCTGTCAGCATCCAGCCCACGCTCGCGTGCAATCTGCTGCGCACTGGTGGGCAGATCCTGATGCTGGAGTTTGGGCAGATAGCGAGCGCCAAAAATGAGGCTGACCAGCCCGACTAAATACGTCAGCGCATAGCCCAGACTCAGGTGATCTTGTTCGAGGCCGAGTTGGCTACCTAAACTGGCGGTATTGCGCAGCGTGTCGCCCGCACCGACCAGTACTGGTGTTGAGGTCATTGAACCCGCCAGCATCCCAGCCGTCAGGCCAATTCCCCAGCCAAAGAGTTTACCTAAGCCTAATGCCAGTAACATGGCACTGCCAACCATCACCAGTGCCAGCATGAAATAGTTTTTCCCATCGCGGAAGAAAATAGAAAAGAAATTTGGCCCGGCTTCCACACCCACGCAAAAAATAAATAACATAAAACCGAGGCTCAGCGCTTCGGTATTAATCGAAAAATGTTGTTGGCCGAGTAATAAAGAAACAACTAAAACGCCAATAGAATTACCGAGTTGTATTGGTCCGAGGCGTAATTTCCCTAAGCAGAGTCCTAAGGAAAGAACCACGAATAAAAGCAGAATGTAATTCCCGTTTAACAAATCAGCGACGTTTATATTCATGGAATGTAACTTGTTATTTACCAGTAAGTTCTTGATGTTATTCATTATAACGGCTAGATTTAGCCATGATATGCATGAATTCCGTGACGGTATCAATACGCGTCGGCTGAAAGGAATCAGCGTCGTTCAGTATAATTTATCCGATAAAAAATGTTCAGTGTAATTATTGTTTAATTTAATAATTGTGGTGTCGCTGTTGAAGATATGCGGCGGGTTGGACTCTTTTCCAGCAGATAACCGCGTGCCGAATAAATCGTAGCGAAGCCTCATGTTCTTCATCTCCGGGAATATGTCCTAAATAATTTGAGTGGCAGAACAAAACGTCAACGTTTTGAACAATGCGGCAAGAGAAGAACGCATTCGTTAGGAACGAATGCGTTCTGCCAACGCAGATGCGACTTGAAGTATGACGGGTATAGATACCCCCATCATTTTTACCATACCGGGGTTGCGGTATCTGGTTGATGCTGGGTGGGAGGCATAGTGAGAGGGGACGATTTATGGCAAGAAATAAAGGTTGGATAGGTACGACCTGCTGTTTTTTATTATTCACGGTGGTGTTTCTAAGTCAAAAAATTGACGTATCGGAAGTGACGGCGAGCGATGGGCTGCGGGGTAGCCCTGGCATGTTGTTCTTTCTCCTGCCCGGTATGGTGGCGTGTTTTTTTTCTGCGCGTGCTCGTCTGCTTTACCCACTGTTTGGGGCGCTGGCAGCAATGCCGGTATGTTTGCTGTTGCTCCATCTGTGGAATACGCCGATGCGCTCTTTCTGGCAAGAGTTGGCCTACGTGATGAGTGCGGTTTTTTGGTGCGTATTGGGGGCGTTGGGGATGTTGTGTTTGCGGCGTCTTTATCGACGCTATCTGCGTTGAATGGGGCGAGTTTCAACCCATAAAAAAGCGCGAACTTTCGCCGCGCTCTTGTGCCGCCACTCTACTGATTATGACTGGAACAGGGCCAGATGCTCTTTCGCATAGGCTTCAAAATCGGTGCAACCGCCGATGTGTTTTTCATCCAGGAAAATCTGCGGCACGGTTTCAACCGGTTTTCCAACCGTTTTCGATAAATCTTCTTTTGAAATGCCTTCTGCGTGGATGTCTACATAGCGGAAGCTGAAGTCATCACGTTGCTCGGCCAGTTTCTCAGCCAGTTCTTTCGCACGGACACAATAAGGGCAGGCTGGGCGCCCAAAAATGACAGCGAACATGTAAGCTCCTTTGTAAAATAGAAAGATATTCTCATTCTTGAAACGTATAGCGTGACGTCTATTGCAGACAAAATCACGGCTAAAAATGTTACGGTTAATGAGGTTACTGCGAATCGCGCTACTATGCCCGTATTCATTGATGAAAAAAAGTAGTCATTGCCTGTTACAACGATTTGCTGAAGCTATCAGGCGGCAGAGTAATGCAGCTCTCACCTGCGCTACGATATAATGCCGCCATACTTCAAACAGTACGTGAGACGGACTTGACCGACCGAAGGATGCCCGTGTGACACCGACCATTGATTTGCTACAACGCCACCGTTCAATTCGTGCGTTTACATCCCAGACTGTGACGGATGAACAACGCCACGCCATTATTACCTCCGCACAATGTGCGTCCAGTTCCAGCTTTTTACAATGCAGTTCGATTATCCGCATTACCGATCCTGCCGTGCGTGAAACACTCGTTCACTATACCGGCGAGCAAGCTTATGTGGCGCAGGCCGCAGAGTTTTGGGTCTTTTTCGCCGATTTTCATCGTCATGTAGAGATATTCCCACAGGCGGAAACCGGGCTGGCCGAGCAGTTGCTGATTGGCTGTGTCGATACGGCTATTATGGCGCAAAATGCCTTGGTCGCTGCTGAGTCGCTGGGGTTAGGTGGGGTCTTTATCGGCGGGATCCGCAACCGTATTGCTGACGTTACGCAACTGCTGCAACTACCAAAACAGGTTCTACCGCTGTTTGGCCTGTGTCTGGGATACCCGGATGCGGAGCCGATGCTCAAACCGCGTATGCCAACCGCCATGATGTTACATGAAAATGTTTACCAGCCGCTTGGTCGTGATGTGCTGGCACAATATGACCAGCAAATAGCGGAATACTATCTGCAACGTACCGGTAGCCGCCGTGAAAGTTGGAGTGAACACGTTGAGCAGACGTTGAAAAAAGAGCTGCGTCCCTTCATGCTGGACTACTTACATCAACAAGGATGGGCGATACGCTAGTATCTGTAGGATATTTATGAAGATAGCCATTCTGTCTCGTGATGGAGCCTTATATTCCTGCAAACGTCTGCGTGAAGCGGCTGAGGCGCGTAAGCACAGCGTTGAGATTATCGATCCACTCTCCTGCTATATGAACATCAATTCGGCGGCGCCGTCGGTGCATTATCGTGGACGTCGGCTGGATAAATATGACGCGGTTATTCCGCGTATCGGTTCACAGATTACCTTTTACGGTACGGCGGTATTACGCCAGTTTGAAATGCTGGGAAGCTACCCGCTGAACAACTCTGTCGCGGTTATTCGTGCCCGTGACAAACTGCATTCATTGCAACTTCTGGCTCGTGAAGGAATTGACCTGCCCATCACCGGGTTCGCTCACTCGCCGGATGATACGGGCGATCTGATTACGCTGGTGGGGGGGGCTCCGCTGGTCGTCAAACTGGTGGAAGGGACGCAGGGAATCGGTGTGGTACTGGCGGAGACGCGTCAGGCGGCGGAAAGTGTCATTGATGCGTTTCGTGGGTTAAATGCACATATTCTGGTACAGGAATATGTGCGTGAAGCGCAGGGTAAAGATATTCGCTGTCTTGTGATCGGTAATCGGGTGGTGGCGGCGATTGAACGGCAGGCAAAAGCGGGAGAGTTTCGTTCAAACTTACACCGTGGCGGATCGGCGAATAATGTGAGAATTACCGCGCAGGAGCGTGCGATTGCCATCAAGGCGACGAAAGCGCTGGGGTTGAATGTGGCGGGCGTTGATATTTTGCGTTCCAATCGGGGGCCGCTGGTGATGGAGGTAAACGCGTCACCGGGACTGGAAGGTATTGAAACGACAACTCGGTTCGATATTGCTGGCATGATGATTGAGTTTATTGAGCAAAATACTCAGAGGCACCTCGCAACACCGGCAACAATAGTCAAAAGCTAGTTTTCTGAAACAAAGGTAACCCCCTAAAATACGGGATATCCCTTGGGATGTGGGGATTGGCTCAGGTTGATCGGCATCGTCGTCGTGCAGCAGAATGAGGAATGCGGGCGATGGGGTGCTTTTATCATGGCATCGTCGCCCAATATTCCGTAAGCTATGTGCCGTTTTTAACGTTATTCCCGTTTGAATAGGGTTTCTGTTTTAACATTGCTGCGGTGTGGGCGGTGTTTTCTTTTCAATAACGCTGTCTTTACGGCGGCAGGTATGAGGCAAACATGATGGATTCACTCATCGTCCCGGATTTGGCTATGCTACGGCGGTGGCTGGATCAACTGAACATTCTGTATTTCGAATGTGATTCCTGTCAGGCGCTCCATCTTCCTCATATGCAAAATTTTGATGGCGTGTTCGATGCGAAAGTTGATCTGGTAGATAATGTGATCCTGTTTTCTGCGCTGGCTGAGGTAAAGCCCAGCGCGCTCATTCCTCTGGTCGGGGATCTGAGCCAAATCAATGCCAGTTCATTGACTGTTAAGGCGTTTATCGATGTTCAGGACGATAATCTGCCGAAATTGATTGTGTGCCAGTCATTCAGCGTCGCCGCTGGCATGACGTTAGAACAATTCAGACATTTCATGCAGCAATCCGAAGAACAGATCTCAATGGTAATTCTTGAAGCCAGTGCTAATAATCTGCTGTTTATCGGCGAAGAAGAAGATGGCTCTACTGGCAGAACCACGACGTCACACCTGCATTGATACAGTTGCTGCCAACGGCAGCAATTGGTTTTACTTATTTTTCTCTCGCCGACATTTATTCTGTTTATTTCGCCTTATTACCAGATATTTCACTTTGTTTGCCGTTAATCGCCTGCATCACATCGATAAAATGTGAATAAATAATCGTTAAAACCCATTTTTTACGTTCAAGTATGGTGCGCGCGAAGTTGTGGGGTTATGCTTTATTTCTGCAAGAGACAGATGACTAATTGCATACTATGTCTGTGTCTGCGCGAATAAAATTCGGTGCATACTCATTCACCGATTTTGCTCCCACGAATCACCCCCTTGTATGGAGGAAGGAACGGATGTTCACCCAACGTAAAAAATGGCTATCGGGTGTTGTTACCGGCTTGCTGATGGCCGCGTCCGTCACCGCGTCTGCGGAAGAGAAAACGCTGCATGTTTATAACTGGTCCGATTATATCGCGCCGGACACGTTAGCCAATTTCCAGAAAGAAACCGGTATTAAGGTCGTCTATGATGTGTTTGATTCTAACGAAGTGTTGGAAGGCAAGCTCATGGCGGGTAGCACGGGTTTTGATCTGGTGGTGCCTTCTGCCAGCTTCCTTGAGCGTCAGCTCTCAGCCGGGGTCTTTCAGCCGTTAGACAAGAGTAAACTACCGAATTACAAAAACCTCGATCCTGAGCTGATGAAGTTAATTGCGCAGCACGATCCGGGGAATAAATATGCCTTGCCTTACCTGTGGGCAACCACGGGCATTGGTTATAACGTCGAAAAAGTCAAAGCGGCGCTAGGTGCCGATGCGCCGGTTGACAGTTGGGATCTGGTGCTGAAACCAGAGAATCTGGAAAAGCTGAAAAGCTGTGGCGTCTCTTTCCTGGATGCACCGGAAGAGATCTTTGCGACGGTGTTGAACTATCAGGGTAAAGATCCGAACAGCACCAAACCGGGTGATTACACCACGACGGCCACCGATCTGTTGCTGAAACTGCGCCCGAGCATTCGCTACTTCCATTCGTCACAATATATCAACGATCTGGCAAACGGCGATATCTGCGTTGCGGTAGGCTGGGCGGGTGACATTTTGCAGGCAGGAAACCGGGCGAAAGAAGCAAAAAACGGGGTGAATATCAAATACAGCATTCCGAAAGAAGGTGCGCTGGCATTCTTTGATGTTCTTGCTATTCCAAAAGATGCTAAAAATTTGGATGAAGCCTATGCGTTTCTGGATTATCTGATGAAGCCAGACGTCATGGCAGGCATCAGTAATCATGTGTATTACGCGAGTGGTAATCTGGCATCCTTGCCGTTGGTGAACGAAGAAATTCGTAATAACCCAGGCGTCTACCCGCCAGCGGATGTACGTGCCAAACTGTTTACGCTCAAGGTGCAATCGCCCCAGATTGACCGTACCCGCACCCGTGCATGGACCAAGGTGAAAAGCGGCAAATAGCGGCTTTGATCGAGTGATACCCAATAGAGGCAGCACGCTATAGCACATGCTGTTTATAGAAGGTATAAAATGTGGCAAAGAACAGGCGGATGAACCGCCTGTTTGCGCTCTATATTGTGCCACACCGCTGAATGCAAAAAGCGCCGAATGGCGGCATCAGCCGTGTGGCTTGTTCTGCTTTTGCCGGAGAGCAATGCGAAGTGAATGACGCGATCCCCCGCCCTCAATCAAAACCTCAAAAAGCGGCCACACCGCTGCTGGAAGTGCGTAACCTGACGAAGTCGTTCGATGGTCAGGCCGCCGTCGATGATGTCAGTCTGACGATTTATAAAGGCGAAATTTTTGCACTGCTGGGTGCCTCGGGTTGTGGGAAATCCACGCTGCTGCGCATGCTGGCAGGTTTTGAACTCCCCACGCAGGGGCAGATTGTTTTGGATGGTCAGGATTTGTCATTGGTGCCGCCTTACCAGCGCCCCATCAATATGATGTTCCAGTCTTATGCGCTGTTTCCACATATGACGGTGGAAAAGAATATCGCGTTTGGTCTGAAGCAGGACAAGCTGCCGCGCGCAGAAATCAAAGATCGTGTGGAAGAGATGCTGTCGCTGGTGCATATGCAGGAGTTTGCTAACCGTAAACCGCATCAGCTTTCCGGTGGCCAGCGTCAGCGAGTTGCGTTAGCGCGTAGTCTGGCGAAGCGCCCCAAACTGCTGTTGCTGGACGAGCCGATGGGGGCGCTGGACAAGAAACTGCGTGACCGTATGCAGCTTGAAGTCGTTGATATTCTGGAACGCGTAGGCGTGACCTGCGTGATGGTGACGCACGATCAGGAAGAAGCCATGACGATGGCAGGCCGAATTGCCATTATGAATCGCGGCAAATTTGTGCAGATTGGCGAACCGGAAGAGATTTATGAACACCCGAATACGCGTTTCAGTGCGGAATTCATCGGTTCGGTCAATATGTTTGAAGGGATCTTGCAGGAGCGTCGGGACGATGCGCTGATCATTAAAAGCCCAGGGCTGGTACACCCGCTGAAAGTCGATTCGGATGTCTCGGTGGTGGATGGCGTTCCGGTTTACATTGCGTTGCGTCCTGAAAAAATCATGCTATGTGAGGAGGTTCCTGCTGACGGTTGTAATTTCGCGGTAGGCGAAGTGGTGCATATTGCTTATCTGGGAGACTTGTCGATTTATCACGTCAGGCTCAACAGCGGGCAAACCATCAGCGCGCAATTACAAAATGCCTACCGCTATCGTAAAGGCACACCAACCTGGGGAGATGAAGTTCGGTTGTGTTGGGATGCGGATAGCTGTGTGGTTCTGACGGTGTAGCGAGGAAGAATGTCATGACTTTATTTCCTGAACATAGCACGGCGGAACCACCGGGCAAGGCCAGACTCTGGATGCGTGTGTTGATGGCGCGCTGGCGTCAAAAGCACGGGCGTAAGCTTGTCATCGCGCTGCCGTATCTGTGGCTGCTGCTGCTGTTTATGCTGCCGTTCCTGATCGTGTTCAAAATCAGCCTTGCAGAGATGGCGCGGGCGATCCCGCCGTATACCGATCTGGTTTCCTGGATGGACGACAAACTGGATATTTCCCTGAATCTTGGGAATTACCTGCATTTGTTGGACGATCCGCTGTATTTCGATGCTTATCTGCAATCGCTTCAGGTGGCGGCGGTATCAACGCTATGTTGCCTATTTATCGGCTACCCGCTGGCCTGGGCGGTGGCGCACAGCAAACCCTCAACCCGTAATATTCTGCTATTGCTGGTGATTCTGCCGTCATGGACGTCATTCCTGATCCGCGTTTATGCCTGGATGGGGATTCTGAAAAATAACGGTATCCTGAATAACTTCCTGCTGTGGCTGGGGGTGATTGATGAACCGCTGGTCATTCTGCATACCAATCTGGCGGTGTATATCGGCGTCGTGTATTCCTATCTGCCGTTTATGGTGTTGCCTATCTATACTGCGCTGATGCGGTTGGACTATTCGCTGGTGGAAGCCTCGTTGGATCTGGGCGCACGACCTCTGAGAACCTTCTTCAGCGTGATCGTTCCGCTAACGAAAGGTGGGATTATTGCCGGTTCGATGCTGGTCTTCATCCCAGCGGTGGGGGAATACGTGATCCCAGAACTGCTCGGCGGGCCGGATAGCATTATGATTGGTCGTATTCTGTGGCAGGAGTTTTTCAATAACCGAGACTGGCCAGTGGCATCGGCCGTCGCCGTCGTCATGCTGGTTCTGTTGATTATGCCGATTATCTGGTTCCACAAACATCAGAGCAAAACGGCGGAGGGTGAGGCGTGAATAATTTACCTGTTGTTCGCTCACCGTGGCGTATTGTGATCCTGGTGCTGTGTTTTACGTTCCTTTATGCGCCGATGCTGATGCTGGTGATCTACTCGTTTAACAGTTCCAAACTGGTGACGGTGTGGGCGGGATGGTCAACGAATTGGTACGTCGAGTTGTTCCACAATACGGCGATGATCAGTGCGGTGCTCCTTAGCCTGACAATTGCCGCCGCGTCGGCAACGATGGCGGTGATCCTTGGGACGATTGCCGCCGTGGTCATGGTGCGTTTTGGCCGTTTCCGTGGTTCCAATGGGTTTGCCTTTATGCTGACGGCACCGCTGGTTATGCCAGATGTCATTACCGGTCTGTCGCTGTTGCTGCTCTTTGTCGCATTAGGACATGCGATTGGGTGGCCTGCGGAGAGAGGGATGTTCACTATCTGGCTGGCACATGTGACGTTCTGTACCGCGTATGTCACCGTGGTGATTAGCGCTCGTCTGCGTGAACTGGATCGCTCGATTGAAGAAGCGGCGATGGATCTGGGGGCAAACCCGCTCAAGGTCTTCTTTATTATCACGGTGCCGATGATTGCCCCCGCGCTGCTTTCTGGCTGGCTATTGGCGTTTACGCTGTCGCTGGACGATCTGGTTATCGCCAGCTTTGTAGCCGGGCCTGGTTCAACAACGCTGCCTATGCTGGTGTTCTCCAGCGTCAGAATGGGCGTTAATCCACAAATTAACGCATTAGCTTCCCTGATATTGTTAGTCGTTGGTATTATTGGTTTTATCGCCTGGTGGTTTATGGCGAGAGCAGAGAAACAGCGCTATCGCGATATGCAAAAAGCGAGACGCGGCTGATTCGATTTCTCACTGTAATGTTAGCCTCGCAACGATTTCCAGCAACGCCGCCAGAGTATGGGGGCGTTGCTGTTTTATCAGCAGCGGATTCTATATTGGTGCTGTAGTTTTGGCGGATAAATACCGCATGAAGGGAGAGCGTTGAAATTCTGTACGCGAAGAAGGAAATGACACAACGCAAAGCTTATGCTCCGGTGCCAGTGATGGTAGCGGGGATTGCGATTATTGCTACCCGCTTTTTGGGGATTGTGCTCCTGGTGTGGGAGTTAGGCTTCAGCGATCTGGGCGGCTGGATTGGCAGTAACGCGGAAGCCTGGGATTCAACGCTGGTATTACTGTTATCGATCGTTATTGTTGGTGTTGAGATCCGCTGTGGCTTTGCTGTTTTAGCCGGGGGAAACTGGGCTCGATGGGGTTATGTGGCTTGTCAGGGCGTCGTCGTGTGTTACCTCCTGCTGGCATCGCTAAGTGAACTGCTGCCAGCAATATTTCATATTTCAGGGGAGAACAACGCTGCCGTGCTGCACCAGCTTCTGTTGCAAAAGATCCCCGATCTTCTGGTGATCGTTTTACTGTTTCTGCCACGGAACAGTAAGCGCTTTTTTCTACGGCAGAAATAGACCTGCCTATCTCTTAAATCGGTCTGGCAACTGGCGTCGCCTATAAATAAGCGGAAAGGTCGCAGGGTGACGCCGCTAGGGTGATATACTGTTTTCATTCCGTATTATTTTTAATAGTTAGATTTTTATGCATTGTGCCCGCTACAGCACGGGAACCTGTCGTTCCTGCCAATGGCTGGAAAAAGCCTACCCACAGCAATTGTCTGATAAACAGCAACATCTTGAAGGCTTACTGCAATCGCATGCTGTGCAGCGTTGGTTACCGACACACCCCTCTGCGCAGTCTGCATTCCGTAATAAAGCCAAAATGGTGGTGAGCGGCAGCGTGGAACGCCCGTTGTTGGGGATGTTGCATCGCGATGGAACGGCAGTAGATCTTTGCGATTGCCCGCTTTACCCTTCCAGTTTCGCACCCGTTTTCGAAGTGCTTAAAGTCTTTATCGCCCGTGCGGGGCTAACGCCGTATAACGTGGCCCGACGCCGTGGGGAACTGAAATATCTACTCCTGACGGAAAGTACGCAGTATGGTACGTTCATGCTGCGTTTTGTCTTACGCTCAGAAGCCAAACTGGCACAGCTACGTGCCGCATTGCCGTGGCTACGGCAGCAATTGCCTCAGCTTGAGGTGATATCGGCCAATATCCAGCCTGTGCATCAGGCGATTATGGAAGGCAAAACGGAGATTATCCTGAGTGAGTCTGCCGCGCTGGCTGAGCAGTTCAATCAGGTGCCGTTGTATATCCGCCCGCAAAGTTTTTTCCAGACTAACCCACCAGTCGCTGCTGCGCTGTATGCGACGGCGCGTGACTGGGTGGCAGAATTAAATATTACCAGCATGTGGGATCTGTTCTGTGGGGTAGGGGGATTTGGCCTGCATTGCGCATCACCCGCAATGCGTCTAACGGGGATTGAAATTAGCGCGGAGGCGATAGCCTGCGCACGCCGCTCTGCGGAACAGTTAGGATTGAAGCAGGTGGAGTTTCAGGCGCTGGATTCAACGCAGTTCGCGACGGGTAAAGCGGAAATTCCCGATCTGGTGCTGGTTAACCCGCCGCGCCGCGGTATTGGCAGCGAGCTGTGCGCCTACCTGAGCCGTATGGCGCCGGGCTATATTCTCTACTCCAGTTGCAACGCTGAAAGTATGGCGAAAGACATGTCAGAACTGGTGAATTACCGCGCGCTGCGCGTGCAACTGTTCGACATGTTCCCGCATACGGCGCACTACGAAGTGCTGACGTTATTGAAACGGGAAAATAGATAAAAAAACTAGGGAATCTACGTTTTGTAGGTTGTCTACAGCAGGCGTAAAAAATTGCGCTGAGGTGAGCGTTATCGCCGAGTGAGCGGCAGGACGCCGCGAAAGCCAGTGCCGCGTCGGGAACGCGTCACTGGCGGCTCGAAAAGCGAGAACGAACGCCGAAGGTATCGCGTAGCGACGCAATTAGCGCCAAATAGCCACAGGTCAAGGAGCGCGGCAACTGAGTAACCGTGTTGCCAGTCAAGCGCTTCAATCGGTTACGACGCCGTAATTTTTGTCATAGGGCTGTTGAGTATGAAGCACGCCATAGCATAGATGAACCAGTTTCCTCATCGCCGCCCCTATTGCCAGCATCTTTACCTTGCCTTTTAGCAATAGCCGCGTGTATTGCGCTTTTACATGACGATTGTGACTTATAGCGGCAATGGCCCCCATATACAACTTCGC